>CAZRZH010000091.1:0-11213 GCA_964604485.1 uncultured Sideroxydans sp. | reverse complement strand
GCGCGTAAACGTGATCTGCCCAGCAGGATGAAACAGACGAAACCAAGCAGATACATCAGGCCGTACCAATGGATTCCAAAGGAGCCGAGATGGATGGTGGCGGGGTCGAATTATGGGTGAGTGAACATGGGGCGCGAATGCACCACAATACAAAAAGTAAAATGTAGAGAGGTCGTTGAAAGGCTTGACCATGTTGCGGGGGAGGGGATAATCTGCGTGCGGTTTTTCAGCAATATCAAAGTGGAACTTAAAGGAAATAATATGAAAAAAAGAATCATCAGCCTAGCGGTGGGCGCAATGTTTTTGAGTGGTTGTGCCACGATAATTGAAGGTGGAACGCAGCCCGTTACATTTATGAGCGTACCTGATGTGGCCGCGATTTCAATTTCGAATCGTGCGGGAGAAAAAGTGCATACGGGCACCACACCCATGACGGTGACGCTCAAACGGGGCGCGGGCTATTTTAAAGCAGAGTCCTACACCGTTAAAGTATCCAAAGAGGGTTACACCCCTAAGGACATTACTGTGACTGGATCGGTGAATGGCTGGTACGTTGCTAACATTTTGTTCGGCGGATTAATTGGCTTGTTGATTGTTGATCCGATTACGGGCGCGATGTATGACCTAACGCCAGAGACCGTGAACGCCACGTTGGATGCGATGAATGTGAAAACATCCAGCAATGAACGTTCGCTTACTGTGGTGTTGGCTGAACAGCTTCCTGCGGATGCTTGGAAAAATGCACGTTTGATTAAGACCAATTAAGTGCGCTTGTTTTAACCACGAACTGCCCGCCTTGTGCGGGCAGTTCGCTTTCTGGGTTCAGTTTGCATTCACGTGCTGGGTCGTTAGGGCGCATTGGTTTAGAATCCATCCCCTGACTTTAAATAACTGGATTCCGCACCATGCCCCAATACCGTTCCCGCACCTCCACCCACGGCCGCAACATGGCCGGCGCGCGTTCTTTATGGCGTGCCACCGGCATGACCGATGGCGATTTTGGCAAGCCCATCATCGCTATCGCCAACTCGTTCACTCAGTTTGTGCCGGGGCATGTGCATCTTAAAGACCTCGGGCAGATGGTGGCGCGCGAAATCGAGAAGGCGGGCGGCATCGCCAAGGAATTCGACACTATCGCGGTGGATGACGGCATCGCCATGGGGCATGACGGCATGTTGTATTCCTTGCCTTCGCGCGATTTGATCGCCGACTCGGTGGAATATATGGTCAATGCGCACTGCGCCGACGCGCTGGTGTGTATTTCGAATTGCGACAAGATCACGCCGGGTATGCTGATGGCGGCGATGCGCCTGAACATTCCGGTGGTGTTCGTTTCCGGCGGGCCGATGGAAGCGGGCAAAGCGACCTTGCAGGGTAAAGTCGTCGGACTGGATCTGGTGGACGCGATGGTCGCGGCGGCCGACAGTCGCGTGAGTGATGCCGATGTGGATGCAATCGAGCGTTCGGCCTGCCCCACCTGCGGTTCCTGTTCCGGCATGTTCACGGCGAATTCGATGAACTGCTTGACCGAGGCGTTGGGGTTGTCGTTGCCCGGTAACGGTTCGCTGGTGGCGACACATGCAGAGCGCAAACAATTGTTTTTGCGCGCGGGTCGCACCGTCGTCGAACTGTGCAAACGTTATTACGAGCAGGACGACGTTTCGGTGTTACCGCGCAGCATCGCCACGTTTGAAGCCTTCGAGAATGCGATGACGCTGGACATCGCCATGGGCGGTTCGACCAACACGGTGCTGCATTTGCTGGCCATCGCACATGAAGCCGGTGTGGATTTCACCATGAAGGATATGGATCGCTTATCGCGTCATGTGCCGACCTTGTGCAAGGTTGCGCCGTCATCGGAATATCACTTGGAAGACGTGCACCGCGCGGGCGGTATCGCGGCGATTCTGGGCGAACTGGATCGTGCGGGTTTGCTACATGGCGAAGTCGGCACGGTGCATAGCAAGACCTTGCGCGACGGACTCAAACAATGGGATATCGCGCAGAGCAATGATGCAGAAGTGAAGAAATTCTTCCGCGCCGCGCCCGGCGGCATCGTGACGACCATCGCGTTCTCGCAATCCATGCTCTATCCCGAACTCGATTTGGATCGCGCAAAAGGTTGTATCCGTGACAACGCGCATGCCTATTCCAAAGACGGCGGACTGGCAGTGTTGCACGGCAATATCGCACTGGACGGTTGCATCGTGAAAACAGCGGGTGTGGATGAAAGTATCCTGAAATTCAGCGGGCGCGCGCGCGTGTTCGAAAGCCAGGATGCGGCCGTGGCGGGTATCTTGGCCGATTTGATCGTGGCGGGCGATGTGGTGGTGATCCGTTACGAAGGCCCCAAAGGCGGACCGGGAATGCAGGAGATGTTGTATCCGACTTCGTATCTGAAATCGAAGGGCATGGGCAAGGTGTGCGCGTTGCTCACCGACGGACGTTTTTCCGGAGGCACATCGGGTTTGAGTATCGGCCATGTTTCGCCGGAAGCCGCCAGCGGCGGTGCCATCGCGCTGGTGATGGAAGGCGACCGTATCGACATCGACATTCCGCAGCGCAGCATCAATCTGGTCATCACGGATAGCGAGTTGACGCAACGCCGTGCCGCGATGCGAGCCAAAGGCAAACAAGCTTGGAAGCCTGCGGCAGAGCGCCCGCGCAAAATATCGGTGGCGTTGCGGGCTTATGCGGCGATGGTGACCAGTGCCGATAAAGGCGCGGTACGCGATGTATCGCAGGTTGAGAACAAATAACACCTCAATCGTGAAAGGGGCGCCAGCATGAAAGCCATACTGATTGCGAATCCCAAAGGCGGCAGTGGCAAGACCACGCTCTCCACCAACATTGCAGGATACCTTGCTTCACGCGGGCATCGCGTGGCGATCCTGGATCTGGACCGGCAGAAATCGGCGACGCAATGGCTGGCGGGTCGACCAATGGGTCTGCCCGGCATTGAATTGATGCAGTCTGAAGCCGAGAAAAATACACCGGTGGATTATCTGGTGATCGATTCGCCTGCCGGGTTACACGGCAAAAATCTGGAACATGCTTTGAAACTGGTGCATAAGGTGATCGTACCCATCGCACCCTCGGCATTCGACATTCAGGCCAGCCGCGATTTTCTGGAAGTGCTGCACCACGAGAAAATGGTCCGTAAAGGAAAGATATTCGTCGGTGTGGTTGGCATGCGTATGGATCCGCGCACCCGTGCGGCACTGACGTTGGAACAATTTCTGAAAGGCTTGGACTTGCCTATCCTCGCCTATCTGCGCGAGACACAGGCTTACGTCAACGCCGGTTTCGAAGGTAAGTCCCTGTTTGATTTGCCGCCTTCGCTGGCACAACGCGAACTGGAACAGTGGGCGTATCTGCTGGGCTGGCTTGAGAATTCCGAGTAATAACCAATCAACGTATTCAAGGAAAATTGAATGAAGCGCAGGGCGGTTTTGATTATTTGTGTCGTGCTGTTAGCCGCTTGTCAGCAGCAAAAATCTGATCAGATAGCTTCCATCGCGGCTCCGCCTGCTGTGGTTTCGGTTGTGTCTGCCCAAATCGGCACGCCAAGTGCAGTTCCGCTTGCACAACCCACTGCATCCTCTCCCGCAAGTTCCGTGGCGGTTGTTGAACCAGAGGCACAACCGGTTGCCGTTGTTCAATCCCCCGCGCCAGTCCGGATTGAATCGGTTGTAGTTGCGGCGGAGGCGAAATCCGCGAAAGGTGCCATCACGGCACAGGCTGTTGTGCCGCCGGTGGTTGCCCAGCCCAAATCCCCGGCTGGTTTGTCAGAGCCGGACGTTATTGCACTGGCCAAAAAGAAGAACTGTTTTGCCTGTCATTTGATCGAGAAAAAAGTGGTCGGCCCGTCCTGGAAGGATGTGGCCACAAAATACCGTGGTGATGTGGCCGCGCAAAGCAAGCTGGAAAACAAAATCGCCAAGGGCGGAAGCGGCGCTTGGGGAAACATGGCCATGCCGCCCCAGCCGCACGTGAGCGCAACGGAACGCACCCTGCTGGTCCGGTTCATTTTGAATTTGAAATGAACCGGTCAACCGTTTGTTTGAATGACGCGTTTTAGCCAAACCGCTTGGTCTATGCAATTTGCGCGGGGTTGTTTAGAATGCGGCCGGGGTAATCGCTCCGCTCGTCGTGAATGAAGTTAAACCTAATAATTTGGAGAGAACATGAAATCTATCGTTACAAGCATGGTAGTAGCAGCAGGCCTGATGGTTGCCGGTTCCGCAATGGCAACCGATATGCCGGCAGTAGCCAAGAAGAACAACTGTACCGCTTGCCACGCTGTGGACAAGAAGGTGGTTGGCCCGGGTTGGAAAGATGTGGGTGTCAAATACAAGGGTGATGCCACTGCCGCTGAAAAACTGTCTGCTAAAGTGAAAAAGGGCGGTAGCGGTGCTTGGGGTTCTATGCCAATGCCAGCCAATCCTAAAGTTAGCGATGCCGACATGAAGGAAATGATCGACTTCATCTTGGGTCTGGGTAAGTAATTTCACCCAAATCAACAAGAAGACCGGCGCAAGCCGGTTTTTTTGTGCCTTGAAAGGCCCAAATTGACAAGGTTTGGCGTGCTCCGCATAATCCGCGAAACCAAAATCCGGGACGAATTCCATGAATCACCTCAATCCATATTTGTTGGCAACAATCCTCCTAGTCCTGTCCGGGTGTGGAAAAAGTGATACAGCATCGAATGCAAGTCATTCGTCCGATGAACTGGTGGTCAAAATTGGCGCCGCTGCACCGCTCACCGGCCCGCAGGCACATATCGGCAAAGATAATGAATACGGCACGCGTATGGCGATCGACGACGCAAATGCCAAGGGCGTGCTGATCGGAGGCAAGAAAGCACGCTTTGAATTGTTGAGCGAGGATGACCAAACGGATCCGAAAACAGCGACCATCGTGGCGCAAAAACTGGTGGATGCGAAAGTGAACGGTGTTATCGGCCACCTCAATTCCGGCACCAGCATTCCCGCCTCGGCAATCTATTTCAAAAACGGCATTCCGCAAATCTCGCCTTCCGCCACCGCCGTCAAATTCACCGCGCAGGGTTATCACACCGCATTCCGTGTGATGACCAATGATGCGCAGCAGGGCAAGGCGTTGGGCGAATTTGCGACCAAAGTATTGGCAGCAAAAAAGATTGCGGTGATCGACGACCGCACCGCCTACGGGCAAGGCTTGGCGGATGAGTTTATCAAGGCGGCCGAAGCTGGTGGCGCACAGATCATCAAGCGCGAATACACCACAGACAAATCCGTCGATTTCACCGCTGTGCTGACTTCGATTAAAGGCAAACAGCCGGACTTGTTATTCTTCGGCGGGATGGATCCGCAGGGAGTGCCCATGGTGAAGCAGTTGCGCAGCTTGGGCATGAAGACCCAATTCATGATGGGCGACGGCGGCTACACGCCCAAGCTGATCGACCTGGCGGGCGCAGCCGTGGAAGGGACCTACGCCTCGCTGCCCGGCGTGCCGCTGGACAACATGCCGAGCGGGCGCGATTTCGCCAAACGTTATGAAGCGCGCTTCCATCAACCCATCCAACTCTATGCGCCGTATTGTTACGATGCGGTCAACGTGCTCATCGCGGCCATGCAGAAGGCGGGTTCAGTTGAGCCAGCCAACTATTTGCCGGAGATTGGCAAAGTCGAGCTCGACGGCGTGACCGCGAAAATCGCGTTCGACGAAAAGGGCGACATCAAAGGCGGCGCAGTCACCATTTACCAAGTGCGCCAGGGACAGTGGCAGGCGGTGCAAACGATGGGCGGTGCGCCCGCAGCACACTGATCGAGTAGTGTGATTATTTCAGGGTGCATCCTTTATATTCCATCATTCCCGCACAGGCGGGAATCCAGACAAGAAAATATTACCCCGCAACCCGGGGACAAGACCCAGGGCCTAGTTGACACAGCCACTGGATTCCCGCCTGCGCGGGAATGACGGATGTAAATCGTGGACATCCTTCTCCAACAAATCATCAACGGCCTGGTGCAAGGCAGCGTGTATGCCCTGGTGGCATTGGGTTACACCATGGTGTACGGCATCCTCGGACTCATTAATTTTGCGCACGGCGAAGTGGTGATGATCGGGGCGATGATCGCACTCACCGCGTTGCAAGCTTTGCTGGCGGCTGCATTCGCCCCCGTGCTGGCAGTGTTGCTCAGTCTGATGATTGCGATGGCGGTGTGTATGGCGTTGGGTTACAGCATCGAACGTATTGCCTATCGCCCGCTGCGCAACGCGCCGCGTTTGGCACCGCTCATCACCGCCATCGGTGTGTCCATCGTGTTGCAAAATTTGGCGATGATGATTTGGGGGCGTGAATATCATTCATTCCCGTTGCCGTTCAGCAGTACCTCGCACCAGATCGGCGGCGCGGTGGTAAACGATGTGCAGCTCGGCATTGTCCTCGTTGCGCTGCTCGTCATGCTCGGTTTGATGTGGCTGGTGCATCGCACTCGCTTGGGGCGGGCGATGCGCGCCGTGGCGGAGAATCCGGCGGCCGCGTCACTCATGGGCGTGGACATCAACCGCGTCATTTCCGTCACCTTCATGCTCGGCTCCGCGCTCGCCGCCATCGCGGGCTTTATGGTCAGCGCCAACTACGGCATCGTGCATTACTACATGGGCTTCATGCTCGGCCTGAAAGCGTTTACCGCTGCGGTTCTTGGCGGAATTGGCAATTTGCGCGGCGCGATGCTGGGCGGCGTGTTGTTGGGCTTGATCGAAAGCCTGGGCGCGGGCTACATCGGCGATCTTAGCGGCGGATTCCTCGGCAGCCACTATCAGGACGTGTTCGCTTTCTTCGTCTTGATCGCGGTATTAGTGTTGCGTCCGTCCGGTCTGCTCGGTGAGAAATTGGCGGAGCGCGCATGAAGCTGGAAGAAACAATGAATGGTTTTGAAGGTTGGGTTAGGCGCGTTTTTTGCGCCGTAACCCAACATTTCCGCTTGTTGGGTTACGCGATGAAACTGCTAACCCAACCTACAAATACGGAGGTGCGCGCATGAAGCTGCACCGCTCCTCCGGCCATTTCACGCTCGCTTTCGCGCTGCTGGCGCTGCCCTTTTTCATCGACGCACTGTTCGGCCACGGCTGGGTGCGCATCGCCGATTTTGCCCTGCTCTACATCATGTTGGCGTTGGGGCTAAACATCGTGGTGGGTTACGCGGGCCTGCTCGACTTGGGTTACATCGCATTCTTCGCTGTGGGCGCGTACACCTACGCCTTGCTCGGCTCGCCGCAGTTCGGCCTGCACTGGCCGATGTATGTGGTGCTGCCGTTGGGCGCGCTCATCGCCTGCGGCTTTGGCGTGCTGCTGGGCGCGCCCACGCTCAAATTGCGTGGCGATTATCTGGCTATTGTCACGCTGGGATTCGGCGAGATCATCCGCATCTTCCTCAACAACCTGAATGCACCGCTCAACATCACCAACGGCCCGCAAGGGATCAGCGGCATTGATTCATTACAGATCGGTGATTTTTCTTTCGGCAATTCTCACGATATATTTGGCTTGCGTATTGACGATGTGCATCTGCACTACTACCTGTTCCTTGCCTTCACTTTACTGGTGATTTTCATCTCGCGCCGCCTGCAAGATTCGCGCATCGGTCGCGCTTGGGTGGCTATACGAGAAGACGAAGTCGCCGCTTCGGCAATGGGTATCAACACGCGCAATATCAAGCTGCTCGCCTTTGCCATGGGGGCAACTTTTGGCGGACTTTCCGGTGGCTTGTTCGCGGGTTTCCAGGGCTTTGTCAGCCCGGAAAGTTTCAGCCTGATGGAATCCATCATGGTGTTATGCATGGTGGTGCTGGGCGGCATGGGCAACGTCGGCGGCGTGGTGTTGGGCGGTGTGTTGTTGGTGGCATTGCCGGAACTGTTTCGCAATGCGGCCGGGCCAGTGCAGCAAGCGTTGCTGGGTAAAGTGGTGGTCGATCCGGAAAGTCTGCGCATGTTGATGTTCGGCTTGGCGCTGATCTTGGTGATGCTGTGGCGACCTGCCGGGCTGTGGCCTTCGACGCAGCGCAGACGCGAGTTGAGTGCAGAGGACAGCGTGCTGCATCAGGAACAGGAGACGGTGTATGACGCCAGCAAATAATCATCTGCTGGAACTTACTAATGTCGGCAAACATTTCGGTGGCGTGACTGCGCTGGCCGGCGTTTCGCTGCATATTAAACACGGCGAAATTTACGGCCTAATCGGTCCCAACGGCGCGGGCAAAACCACGCTTTTCAACGTCGTCACCGGGCTGTACCAACCGGACAGCGGTTCGTTCGATTTTGTCGGTCAGCATTACACCCGCAGCAAACCGCATCTTCTGGCACACGCCGGTATCGCGCGCACCTTTCAAAATATTCGCCTGTTTGCCAACATGAGTGCGCTGGAAAACATCATGGTCGGCCGTCATTTGCGCACACGTACCGGCATCTGGGGTGCGCTCACGCGCAACGCGGCAGCGCGTGCCGAAGAACGTGATACCGCGCAACGCGCGCGCGAATTACTGGGCTACGTCGGCATCACCTGTCCGCACCAGACCTTGGCAAAGCATCTGTCTTACGGTGAACAAAGGCGCCTGGAAATTGCCCGCGCCCTCGCCACCGAACCCAAACTGCTGGCTCTCGATGAACCCGCCGCCGGCATGAACGCCACCGAAACCGTTGCGCTAAAGTCCTTGCTGCAAAAGATCCGCAGCAGCGGCATCACCGTGTTACTCATCGAACACGACGTCAAACTCATCATGGACTTGTGCGACCGCGTCGCCGTGTTGGACTACGGCAAAAAAATTGCCGAAGGCGTGCCGGAAGAAGTTCGCCGCAACCCGGCCGTGATCGCCGCCTATCTCGGCGGGGAGGCAGTAAGCCCCTCTCCCACCGGGGGAGGGGTTGGGGTGGGGGAATGACCGTGGAAAATCCATCAACCCTGCTCGAAGTCCAGGACCTCAAAGTCTCCTACGGCGGCATCCAAGCGCTCAAAGGCATCAGCCTCACCATCGCCCAGGGCGAACTCGTCACCCTCATTGGCAGCAACGGCGCGGGCAAAACCACCACGCTCAAGGCACTGGCCGGATTGCTGCATCCCACATCCGGCCAAATCCAATACCAAGACAAATCTTTGCTGCACGTCCCCGCTCACCAGCGCGTGGTCAACGGCATTTCACTCGTGCCCGAAGGTCGCGGCATCTTCGCGCGGCTTACCGTGGAAGAAAACCTGCAAATGGGCGCATACATACGCCACGACAAAGCCGCAATCGCCGCCGACCTCGAACGCCAATATGTCTTGTTTCCGCGCCTGGCCGAACGGCGCGCGCAACTGGCGGGCACCCTCTCCGGCGGCGAGCAGCAGATGGTCGCCATGGCGCGCGCGCTGATGAGCCGTCCGACCCTGCTCATGCTGGACGAACCCAGCATGGGTCTCGCCCCGTTGATGGTGGAAAAAATCTTTGAGACAATCAGCAACATCTCCGCGCAAGGCGTCACCATCCTGCTGGTCGAACAAAACGCCAAACTTGCCCTCGAAGCCGCGCAACGCGGCTATGTGCTGGAAAGCGGATCAATTACCCTGTCGGGTGCGGCGAGTGAATTGCTGGGGAGTGATGCGGTGCAGCGGGCGTATCTTGGGGCTTAATGTAAAAGGGGAAAACATGTTGCCGAATATATTGAAAAATGTTCAACATTGGCTTAAGCGGGTTTACAAGCCGACACCGTTGATGCTGTCTATTGTGTTGACGACAACGGCGTGCGGAGGGGGCAGTGGTGTAATTCCGGCCGCCACATCATTTTCGGAAAGCAGCCCAACCAACGGTTCTGTAAATGTTGTTCCCAATACAGATATCACCGTTATTGCTTCGGCAGATTTGGATGCGAATAGTATTAATTCCAGGACAGTGGTACTTGAAGGGAGTCGTGCGGGGTCAGTTATTCAATACCCGATAAAAGTTGCGCTCAGTTATGACGTGCCAACTCGCACAATTACCGCCAATCCAGATAATTCTTTGATGGGTTTTTCAGCCTACTCACTCACATTGAACAATGTCAGAGACATGTCCGGCAATGCGATTGCCACGACCAAAATTTCATTTTCTGTCTCGACCAGCCGCATCAGATATAACGCCGCTGGGGCTATTAATTCATACCAAGCATCCACTTGGGATAGTGCGGGCAACCGGACGCGAATTGTCGATTACGCTGGTGTCGGTGCTAGCGGCGTTGATGGAATCTGGTTCAACGCCGATGACGTTCCTTCTTCTTTTTCCAACTCGGAATACGACACGAATAACAATCTGACACGTGCTGTGAGCTTCGTTGGTTCGGGAGCGGTGGGTGCTGATGGCATCTGGTTTACAGCGGACGATGTGCCCGAGTCCTACACTTCAAATAACTACGACGCGAATGGCAATCTATCTCGGACTACGGTCTACATTGGTGTGGGTGCTCTCGGAACGGATGGCATTTGGTTTACGGCGGATGATGTACCAGAGTCCTATTACACATTTCATTACGCTGCGAGTAACACCCTGACGCGGCAGGTGAACTTCGTGGGAGCGGGAGCGGCGGGTGCTGATAGCATCTGGTTCAGCGCCGATGACGTTCCTTCCTTTTTCTCTATCTCTACATACGATGCGAATAACAATATGGCACGTTCTGTGAACTTCGCTGGTGCGGGAGCGGTGGGTGCTGATGGCATTTTGTTTACGGCAGACGATGTGCCCGAGTCCTACTCTTCAAATAACTACGACGCGAATGGCAACCTGACACGTGCTGTGAACTTCGTGGGTATGGGCGCGGATGGCATCTGGTTTACAGCTGACGATGTGCCCGTGTCCTACTTTTCAGCTAGCTACGACGCGAATAACAACAGAATACGTGCCGTGAACTTCGTGGGTGTCGGAGCGGTGGGTGCTGATGGCGTCTGGTTTACGGCGGATGATGTCCCAGAGACCTATGACACTTATCAATACGATGCGAATAACAACAGGACACGTGGTGTTTACTTCACTGGTGCGGGAGCGGCGGGTGCTGATGACATCTGGTTTACAGCGGACGATAGTCCTTCGGCCTATTCCAGTTCGACATACGACGCGAATGGCAATTTAATACGAGGAGAGAACTTTTTTGGTGTTAGCGCATTCGGGGTCGATGGCATTTGGTTTACCGCAGATGATGTCATGTCGGGCGAAGCAACTTTCGAA
>CAZRZH010000090.1:3150-11299 GCA_964604485.1 uncultured Sideroxydans sp. | reverse complement strand
CGACCCAGCCATCGGCTCCAGCGTCATGATCACCGCCATCACCGACAGCGGCGGCTTTTTCATCTTCCTTGGGCTGGCGACCATCTTCTTGATCAACTAGGGAAATGCTGATTTATTCGATTTCGTCGTTCCCGCGAAGGCGGGAACCCAGACAAATCAACAAACTGGATCCCCGCCTTCGCGGGGATGACGAACAAATCGGCGACTTACCAAATTGCCCTGTATAAATAACGCCCGCTGCCACACGAATATAATTTCTTTCCAATGAAAAAACTGAGTCCTACTTCCGCCCTCGAACTACTCGCTCCCGCAAAAACGGCGACCATTGCCCGCGAGGCCATTCAACACGGCGCAGATGCGGTGTATATCGGCGGGCCTGCATTTGGTGCGCGCGACAAGGCAGGCAACTCGATTGAGGATATTGCAGGGCTGGTGAACTTCGCGCGCCGTTTTCACGCAAAAATTTTCGTCACACTCAACACCATTTTGCACGATGCCGAATTGGAGCCTGCACGCAAACTGGTTTACGACTGTTACGACGCCGGCGTGGATGCGCTGATCGTGCAGGACATGGGCCTGCTCGAACTCGACCTGCCGCCGATTGATTTGCATGCCTCAACACAATGCGACATTCGCACGCCGGAGAAGGCGCGCTTCCTGTCCGACGTCGGCTTCTCGCAATTGGTGTTGGCGCGCGAACTCACCCTGCAGGAGATCGCCGGGGTGCGTGCGGCTGTGCCTGCCGACACCGTAATTGAACATTTCATTCACGGCGCGTTGTGTGTGGCGTATTCCGGCCAGTGCAACATCAGCCATGCGTTTACCGGGCGCAGCGCCAATCGCGGCGATTGTTCCCAGGCATGCCGCCTGCCTTACACCTTGCAAGATGGCAAGGGACAAATTGTCGCGTTTGAAAAACATCTGCTTTCGGTGAAAGACAATAACCAAAGCACCAACCTGCGCGCACTCATCGATGCCGGTGTGCGCAGCTTCAAGATCGAGGGCCGTTACAAAGAAGCGGTCTATGTGAAGAACATCACCGGGCACTATCGCCAATTGCTTGATGAGATTCTCGAAACCAATCCCGAATTGTGTGCGGCTTCCAGTGGCAAAACCCGGCTGCTGTTCACGCCGGATCCAGACAAAACGTTCCATCGCGGCGCGACGGATTATTTTTCCAACGGACGCAAGGCGAACATCGGTGCATTCGACACGCCCACTTTCGTCGGACTTGAACTGGGAAGCGTGACTAAAATCGGCGACAAATGGTTCGAGATGGAATCCAACGAAGCACTGTCGAACAGTGACGGACTGAACTACATGCACAAGCGCGAAGTCATCGGGCTGCAAGCCAACGTAGTTGAACGTCACGGCAAAATGTGGCGCGTTTATCCGAATGAGCCGATGCACACACTGCAAGGTTTACGCGCCGGTCTCACCATCAGCCGAAACCGCGATCACGCTTGGGAACAGGCACTCAGCAAGAAATCTGCCGAGCGGCGTATTGCTGTAAGCGCCGTGTTTGCCGAAACGGCGGACGGATTCGCGCTCACTTTGCAAGATGCAGACGGAATCAGCGCCACTGCGAATGTCGTCTGCGACAAACAGCCCGCGCAACATCCGACAGAAGCGGAAGACACTGTGCGCGAACAGTTGGCGCGTTTTGGGAATAGCGATTTCGAGCTATTACAAAACACCGGCGACCTCCCCTTCGATACGCCTTCGGCTACTCAGGGCGAACGGCCATCTTCCACGCCGTTCGTGCTGAGTGCCTCGCGCAGCGGGGCGTATCGAAGCATGAATGGGGTGGCAGCCATCACAGTTCAGTGGACGCAACCGTGGTTTATCCCCAGCTCGCTGGTCAACAAACTGCGCCGTGAAGCCGTGGAAAAACTGGAAACCGCGCGCCTCACTGTTTACGTCCGCCCCTCGCGCAAAGCGGCCGTGTTGCCACCCGCGAACTATCCGGAAGAATCACTCAGCTTCCTCGCCAATGTGTACAACGCCTCGGCACGCGCTTTCTACGCCAAACACGGTGTGAAATTAATTGCGGCGGCGTACGAAGCACACCAGGAACCGGGCGAGGTATCGCTGATGGTCACGCGCCATTGCATCCGCTATTCCCTGAGCCTGTGCCCGAAACAAGCCAAGGGAGTAATCGGGGTGCAGGGCCAAGTGCGTGCAGAGCCGATGAAACTTATCAACGGCAACGAGCAACTGACCCTGGTATTTGATTGCAAAGCCTGCGAGATGCACGTCATGGGCAAGATGAAAAAACATATCCTGAAGACACCGCCGCCCAAAATTCTGCCGCTAATATTTCATCCGCGCAACACTTAAACTGCTTGGCTGCACACGCTTCGCCAACCGGGAAGCTCTCACCAGCAAGGCAGCAAATGTTTCTCCAATTCCAAGATGGGCAGCGGCTTGGCGTAGAGATAGCCTTGGTACGCATGGCAACCGCGCACCTCCAGAAAATCACGTTGTGCCAGGGTTTCCACCCCTTCAGCGATCACTTCCAATCCCAGGCCGTGCGCCATCGAGATGATGGTCTGCACGATGGCCGCGTCGCTCTTGACGGACGTGATGTTGCGCACAAAGGACTGGTCGATTTTGATCTGATCGACCGGCAAACGACTCAGGTAGGAAAGCGACGAATACCCCGTGCCGAAGTCATCCATGGAGAAGCGTACCCCCATGTTTTTCAATTCGTTCATCTTGCGTATGCTGTCATCGACGTTGTGTAGCACCAGACTTTCGGTCAATTCCAGTTTCAACACCCCCGGCTGGATCGCGCATTCCCTCAAAGCCCCATACACCATTGCCACGAATTCCGGCTCCCGGAATTGCACGGCGCTGACGTTGACCGAAATACTGAGATGACGCAGTGCCGGGTCAGCCTGCCAGCTTGCCAACTGGCGGCAAGCCGTTTCCAGCACCCAGCGGCCGATGGGCAAAATCAAGCCGGACTCTTCCGCCACCGGGACAAACAGTGCCGGCGAAACCATGCCGAATATGGGATGGTTCCAGCGCAGCAATGCTTCCGCACCGATGGGTTTGCCCAAGCTGTTTATTTGCAACTGGTAGTGCAGCGCAAATTCGTCGAGTTGCAGGGCGTTGCGCAAGGCATGTTCCAACTGGCTGCGCTGTTCCAGTTCCGCCTGCATGGCAGAATCAAAGAAACACGTTGTATTGCGTCCCTTGGATTTCGCCTGATACATGGCGGCATCGACATGCGCCAACAAGTCCTCCTGGGTATCCAGATGGCCGTGAAATAACACGATACCGATGCTGCAACTGCTGTGGTATTCACCCTCGCCGAGCGGATACGGGATGCAAAGTTCACCGCGCACCTTCTCCGCGATCTGCTCCGCATGGATCGCCGCCTCCGAACGAATGTTACTCAGCTCGTTCAGCACAACCAGGAACTCATCCCCGCCCATGCGGGCAACCGTGTCCTCTTCGCGCAGACACGACTGGATACGCCGCGCCGCCTCAACCAGAATTTGATCGCCCGCACTGTGCCCCAAGGAGTCGTTCAGCTGCTTGAACTGGTCCAGATCGAGC
The DNA here is from genome assembly GCA_964604485.1 of uncultured Sideroxydans sp. Classification (GTDB taxonomy): domain Bacteria; phylum Pseudomonadota; class Gammaproteobacteria; order Burkholderiales; family Gallionellaceae; genus Sideroxyarcus. The sequence goes on along the minus strand of CAZRZH010000090.1, from coordinate 7,732 downwards.
GACAACAATGCGCCATAACGCCCGCTGCGCACACCGGAGGACATCGCCTGCTGTATTCGGTCGGCCAACAACCGGCGATTGGGCAGGCTGGTCAGCGCATCGTAGTTGGCCTGAGTCCAGATCAGATCGTCCTGGCGTTTCTTTTCGGTGATGTCGGAGAACTGCCCCACGTAGCGGTAGATGTCGCCGTCCTGGTCGCGGATCACCGAGACGCTCAGCCATTTCACATGTGGCACACCGTCCTTGCGCAGATCAAATACTTCGCCCTGCCAAAAATCATGCATCACGATCGACTTCCACATTTCCTCGTAAAAACTCTTCGTGTGCTTGCCGGATTGAAACATTCTCGGATTCTTGCCGCGCACCTCGTCCAGGGTATAGCCGGTGATGCGCGTGAAGGCCGGATTAACATCGACGACGCGATTGCTCGCATCACACACCACGATGCCTTCATGACTCGTCTGATAGATCGACGCTGCCAGTTGCACGGCTTCTTCATTGTGTTTGCGCTGCGTGATGTCGCGTATTGCACCGACTTTGTTCACGGCTTGCCGGGCTTCGCCTTCGCCGGCAAAACGGGTACGCACCTGCACCGCCAGCCAGCGTATTGCACCGTCCCGGCGCACGATCCGGTACGCCAGGGCGATGCGCCCCTCCCCCCCGGGTTGCATGGCACTATTGACCGCCGACAACACGCGATCACGGTCTGCCGGAAAGATGCATTCGCCCAAAATTTCCATGCTCACCGGCTCGTCCGTCCCGAAACCGAAGATCACGCGCATCTGCGGGGAACAATACAGCGTGCCCGTGAGCAGGTCATGATCGAACAAGCCGATACCGGAAATACTCACCGCCTGCTGCAGGCGAGACTCGTTCTGCAGCAGGGCTTCCTCGGCCTGCAAGCGCCTGACCGCGCCGCGCCAGGATTCGATCAGACTGGCACAGGTCGCCGCCAATGGCGCCAGTTCCACACCCATCTGCGGGTCATAACCGCCCGCACGATTGGCGACACCCAACAAACCGATAAGCTCGCTGCCTTTGAAGAGCGGCAATCCCATAAAGCTTTCGATGACGGGATGCCCGGGGGGTAATCCGCCCAACTTTGAGTCCTGCACGGTGTGATTGGAAATTATCATTTTGCCGCTGCTCAATACGGCGCCAAAAAAAGAATCGGGGTTATGAAACTCCACTCCCGACGCCTTGTGCTGGGCGTATAACGCTTGGGTTTCCGCGTTCCAGGCAATATTGGTGATGGCCAGTGAGGCCAGGAAGGGGGCATCCGCCGCATCGCGTTTCACTTCGCCGATGATGCCGAAAGAACTGCCGCTGAAATCGAGCAGAATTTGCAGCAACTCCTCGAATGTCTCCCGGTGTTCGCTGCCCGTGATCAGCCGTGTCTGCGCCTGGGAAATCGCCTCGACTAGGCGTGTTGTCCTGGCCAGTTGATCGGCGTCACGTCTGGATTCGGTGAAATCGTCATACACCCCGAGCACCCCGTTGACTTTACCTTCAGCGTCAAACATGGGAACTTTCGAAGTGCGTGCCCAGTGGAGCTGGCCGTCGGCTGTTGTCACCGGTTCCTCGAAACGCAGCTTCGGTATTCCGCTCTGCATCACCTGGCGATCATCGGCACGGTACAGGTCGGCCTGCTCTTTCCAGGACAACTGGTAGTCGTCCTTGCCGATGATTTGTGACGCCTGTGTCAACCCCGCGTCTTTGGCAAACTCCGCATTGCAGCCGAGATAACGCGACTCCGCGTCCTTCCAGAAAATACGTACCGGCACGGTCTGCAGTACCATCTGCAGCAGTTCATTCGTTTCTCTTACCTTCTTTTCCAACTGCCTGCGCGCAGAAATATCACGCAGGATCGCGGTAAAAATCTTGCGTCCGCCGATCTCCACTTGCGAGATAGAGACCTCCATGTAAAAAACTTCCCCGCTGGCGCGCAATCCCTGGGCTACTCCGGGCACGACCATGCTGCGCGAGGTGATTCCTGTCCTGCCGAACTCCTGCATATGACGGCGGTGACTGGCATGGAAACGGGGCGGAATAATCAGGTCAAGCGACCGGCCGATGACGTCGGCGGCGGCATATCCAAACAGCGCTTCGGCAGCGGTATTAAACAGGATGATGTTCTGCTGTTCATCGGTCGAAACGATGGCATCCATCGCGGAATCGATCAATCCCGACAGTCTGGCTTGATCTTCCTGTTGGATTTTCTCGATACCTTTGCGCTCGCTGATGTCCTTCGCATCACCGGACACGCTTGGCTCTCCCTCGGCAGGGTTGCTTTCAGTCTTCATGATCCGCCGCGCGTTGGCAGGACGAAAATCCCGCCACACGAAACAGCGCAAAAAATGCAATCACAGTTATACATGGCACTACTCCGAATTGCCTGACAACCGGTCTGAATAGAAACAGACACGGTTGCGCCCCTGGCGTTTTGAGGCATACATGGCGATGTCGGCCTTGTCGGTCAAACTGTCCGCATCGGCGGCATCGCCCGGATACAGGGCGATGCCGATACTCGCGGAGATATGTACCTTGATTCCGTTCAATTGGAACGGCTTTTCCAACGCATCACGAATATTCGTTGCAACGGTTTGGACCCCGGACGTATCGGCAAGGTTGGTCAGGATCAGGGTAAATTCGTCCCCGCCGAGACGGGCCACCGTGTCCGTACTGCGCACACAGTCGTTGAGCCGGCGTGCCGTCTCAACCAGTAATTGGTCACCGATATTATGTCCGTGGGTATCGTTCACTTCCTTGAAACGATCCAGATCAACAAAAAGTAGTGCCAGAGATGTCGTTGAACGGCGGCATTTCTTTAACTCTTGCTCGATGCGGTCAAGGAACAGGCGGCGATTCGGCAAATTGGTGACGGAATCGTAGTTCGCCTGGCGCCAAATCAAGTCTGCTGCCTGCTTCTTTTCGGTGATGTCGGAAAAGATGGCGATATGCCGGTGCACGCTGCCATCCATGTTGACAACTACATTGATGGTCAATTGCTCGGCAAATATTTCACCGTCCTTGCGTCTGTTCCACAGTTCGCCCTGCCAATGCTGGGTGCGCTCAAGGCTTTGCCACATGTCACGATAAAACTCTTTGGATTGTTTACCGGAACTCAGGATATTGGGATTGCGGCCGATCACTTCCGCCGCTGCATAACCCGTGATCGTGGTGAACGCGGGATTCACACTGACGATCTTGTTGTTCTGGTCGGTGATCACGATGGATGCGCTGCTGGCATTAAACACCGAGGCGGCCAGTTTCAATTCTTCTTCCTGGCGTTTGCGCGCCGAGATGTCGCGCACGAACACGAAAAACACCCCGCCACGACTGGCGGAGTAACTGACGCTGGCCTCGATCTCCACCCGATGCCCGTCTTTGTGGCGGTGTTGGGTTTCGAAGAAGTCATGCCCGGCCATCATGACTTGCCGAATATGTGCCTCTGTTTCGACGCTGGATTCGATCGCCTCCAGATCAAAAATGCGCATGGCCAGCAACTCTTCACGCGAGTAACCGACCATGTCGCAATAGGCTTCATTCACGTCCAGAATGCGCGCGTCGTGGACATCGGCGACCCAGAAACCGTCGGTGGTGGTCTGCACGATTTGCTGGTATTCGATCTCTTTCTGCAGGCGCTCCGACACATCGCGGCAGATATTCAAGGTGAGCCGTTTGCCTTCATGTTCGATCACGCGGATGTGCATCTCGACCGGTACACGCGTGCCGTCGCGGCGTACATGCACCGCGTTGAACGTGCCCCGCCCTTGCAGCCGCAATTGTGCCAGGCGTTGCGGGATCTGCTGTTGCGATTCCGCATCGTCGAGGTGTTGCGGACTCATTTGCAACAGCTCGTCCCGGCTATACCCCGTGTGTTTACAGGCGGCCTGATTGACCTCGATGAAATGTCCGTCCATATCCAGAATGAAGATCGGATCGGCCGCATTTTCGAAGAGCAGGCTGGACAGTACCGCCGAGAATGGGTGATTCGCGCAAACGTTCATCGTCGTGGGCCACGAACAAGCGTGGACGATGCGGGGAAAATCTTTGGGTGAATGGAGAAACCGAGCGCGTACACAAAACCCCCTTTTGGGCTTTACTTCATCAACAACATTCGAGCAACGGGGATTGGGTTGCGTACAGCCCGCAAACTATCAAACATCGCCAAGCCATGTCAAGAATAATGGGGACTCAGTCCAGGCCGGCATTTGAATTCACTCACCGTTGCATTCCGGCTGCTGCATAATTCACCAAGCCATCGCCCAGTTTTGTTAACCGAACCTATCCAAGGTGAACGGAACTCATGAACAAAAAGTCAAAAGCGCCGATCATTCCGGCTCATCAGGGCAGCACACAACCCCTACACAAGCAACGACCCGGGAAGCAAACGCCCTCTGTTGACGAACTGCTGCACGAACTCAGTGTGCATCAAATCAATCTGGAGATGCAAAACGAGGAACTGCGACGGAATCAGCTGCTGCTGGAAGTGTCGCGCGATTTACTGGCCAACCTTTATGAGTTTGCCCCCGTCGGTTACCTCACGCTCGGCCGCAACGGTCTGATCGAAAAAATCAAT
>CAZRZH010000090.1:0-3140 GCA_964604485.1 uncultured Sideroxydans sp. | reverse complement strand
ACAGCTGGCAACATTTGTCGCGGAAGCGGACAACGAACGCTGGCACGTGTTTTTCATGCGCCTCCTGAAAAGTCATGAGTGTTCGAACTGCGAACTGTCACTCCGGGTCGGGGGAGGTGCTGTCATAGAGGTCAGATTGGACTGCCGCTCGGTGACCGCCGGGGGCGTGTCCTCGTTGCTGATATCCGTCACCGACATCACCGAACGCAAGAGATTCATCAAAGAGCTCATCCAATCTCGGGAAGAGTACGAGAAACTTTATAACAATGCGCCCTGCGGCTTCCATTCGCTGGATGCTGACGGCAGGATCATCGGTGCCAATCAGACCGAAGCGGATTGGCTGGGGTACACGCAGGATGAACTGATGGGGAGAAAGATCACGGATTTTCAGGCCCCCGGCAGTGCCGCAGCTTTTGCGCAGGATTTTTCCCGTTTCAAGCGCGACGGCAATGCGGAGAACATCGAGGTCGATCTGCTGCGCAAGAACGGTACGCCGTTGACCGTATTGCTTTCCTCCAAAGCGGAATATGACGGAAGAGGCAACTATGTGAAGAACCAGACCTCGCTGATCAATATCACCGCGCGCAAGAAGGTCGAAAACGAGTTGCGCAACAGCGAGGAGCGGTTTCGCCAGTTGTTTGAGAAAGCCCCCATCGGGATCGCCATCGCCAAACAAGACCAGCTGCTGTTCACTGCCAACGCGGCCTTCTGCAAGATGTTTGGTTATACGGCGGAAGAATTGACGCACCTGACCATCAGCGACCTCACCCATCCGGACTCGCTCGACAAGACGCGGCAGTTATCGCAAGACCTGCTCGCCGGCCAAATCCCGCTGTACACGTTCGAAAAGAAATATCTGCGCAAGGATGGCAGCAGTTTCTGGGGCAAGGTCATCGCGACTGAAGTCCCCGAGCAGACGCCGCCGTCGCGTTTGATCATGGGCATGGTCGAGGACATCACCGAACGCGTCGAGAAGGAAGAGCTGCGTCTGCACGAAGTCAGAGTGCAACGCGATGTGCTGGTACGCGAAGTGCACCATCGCATCAAAAACAATCTGCAAGGCGTAGTGGGATTGTTGCGGCAGAACGCGAGCGACCATCCCGAGCTGGCCGGAGTGATAGCGACCACCCTCGGCAGAATTTATTCGATCGCCCTCATCCACGGTTTGCAGGCGGCTTCCGTTTCCGAAGCGGTGGACATCGACCGATTGCTGTTGAGCATCGTCGATGCTTCGGAGCAGTGCATCGATTACCACAACAATTTGACCTGTTCGGTGCTGCTCAACCAGGAAGAGGCGGTGCCCATCGCGTTGGCCTTGAACGAACTGTTGACCAATGCCTGCAAACATCGCACGACCAACAGCCGGGTCAAGCTTTTGATCGGAAACAATTCAGGCCACACCCAAATCGAGATTTCCAACCAAACGGATGAAGATCTGCACCCGCCCGAAAATAAAGGCCAGGGATTGAATCTGGTGAAGTCGCTGCTGCCACGAAGAAACGCAGATTTGTTGCTGGTGCGCGCCGGCAATATCTATTCGGCAGAACTCAAACTTTCGCCGCCGGTGACGATAGGTATTCCGGACGATGTTTTATAAGGTGCCTGGGCTATGGATGTGACGATACTGCTGGTGGAGGATGACCGACTGGTATTGCATACACTCGCGCGCGGGTTGCGCGATGCCGGTTACCGCATTCTGGAGGCCGATTCGGCTGAAACGGCCATGCAACTTTGCACCGCCCAGCAGCCTGATTTGGCGCTGCTCGATATCCGCCTGCCGGGCATCTCAGGCATCGATTTTGCGCGCTGGCTTAAATCCACGCCGGGTGTGCCTTTTCTGTTTCTCTCCGCTTTTAATGATGCCGAAACCGTCAACGCCGCCGTCGAAATGGGTGCCCTGGGTTATCTGGTCAAACCGCTCGATGTGCTGCAGGTGCTGCCTTCCATCCGCACCGCATTACAACGGGCTGCGGAATTGAAGCAACTGCACAAATCGGAGCTCGATCTCGGCATCGCTCTGAAAACCAGCCGCCATATCAGCATGGCCATCGGTTTGCTGATGCAGCGGTTCGGAACAAACGGTGACGAGACATTCGAAGCGTTGCGTGCCTATTGCCGCAGTCACCGGAAGAGAATGAGTGATGTGGCGGAGCAGGTGGTGGAACACAGACAAGTAGTGGACTTGGCGCCCCATTTCTCCAAACGCTGAAGGGTGCCTCTAAAAATTCGTCATTCCCGCGTAGGCGGGAATCCAGCTTGTTGATTTGACCGTGCTCCCGCCTGCGCGGGAGCGACGAGAAATGAATTTTTGAGGTGTCCTAAAGGGAAATTTAAGGCCGTTTGGCATGGGGGTTCCCCCGCGTTGTACCCGCCGTTCTTGCAGAGATTTGTACTTGACACCGATTTAAGCAGTTTGATATTTTGCAGCCCGTACCGACCCAATCCCTGTCGCATTTGTTGTAATTTCATGCCACAGGGAGCGTTTATGCCGGTTGTACCCGATTCCTTTTTTCCCGTTCCTTGCAACCCGTTCAACTGCCCTTATCCGGCTGAATCCCGTGCCGGTGATGGCCGTTGCCGCTTGCCGCCCTTCGTTGCAAACCGGCAGATCATTCGATGCGTTTTTTTCCTGCCAGGGTGGGTGACACTTTTCTGATTTTCGATCCCGTGCTTGGGTCAGGGGAAGCCGGGTATTGCCACCCTTTTAATATTTCAACAAAGCGGCATTCTTTGGGCATAATGCCGAACGAATTTTTACCGGAAATGGTGGCATGAACGACGGCAAGATCGTGGTGAAAACACCCAAGGGGATCGAAGAGATCGAAAAGCGCACGCTGGGCTTACCCGCCAGAGCGCGACAACTGTTGATCATGGCCGATGGCAAGCGCGATATCGCAACGCTGACCCAGTTGGTCAATGTCCCCGACATTGATGACCTGCTTATCCAGTTGATGAAGGGGGGCTTCCTCACCTTTGTCACCCATCAAACGTCAGCCCCGCAAGCCACTACCCGTGACGGTATTGAGATACCCTCCGATCCCAGGGAGCGTCTGAATCTGGCGCGCAACTTCATCATCAATACGACCGAGACTTTTGTCGGCGTGTTTGGCTCGGCACTGATCGAGAACGCCAACAAGGCC
>CAZRZH010000089.1:0-11526 GCA_964604485.1 uncultured Sideroxydans sp. | reverse complement strand
TGCTGTTGCTGCTGGTGGCGGTGGCCGTTAACACGAAGCTGCCGGGGGCGGCGACACTGGTGTTGGCTAGCGGACTGGTTAGGGTGGCGGTGACGGCGGCTTGGGCTGTGCCCATGAAACACAGCAGAAAGGCTGTGGCTTGAATGAGCGGGCGCAGTGTGTTGTGTGTCATGTTGGCCGCGCTCATTTCATCACCGCCACAGGTTGGTCGCCAAGGTAGATGTATTCCCGTGTGTATTGCGCACTGCCCACTGGACTTTCTCCAATCAAGTGGCCTTGGGTGTCGTAGTGATACAGGGTATCGGTGTGGGCGTATGGCACTTGTTTGCGGACTCTGAGGCCTAGTGCGTTCACTTCATAGGTCACCGTGCCTTGCGCGGTGGTGACTTGTTGCAGCCTGCCTCTGAGGTCATAGCTGTATTGGCGCGCGGGGTCGCTGGTGGTGGCGCCGTTGACATCCTGAACCACGGCTTGGATCGCGCCGCCGTTGACTTGGATGCCTGCCAGACGGTTGCTGCCGGGGACATAGCTGTAGTCGGTAGTGCTGCCCAGTATCTGGCTGCTGCGGTTGCCGTTGGCATCGTAGTAATAACTCTGGGCTGACGCGCCCTGTATGTAGCTGTTGAGTCGGCTCAAGGGATCGTAGCCGTAACTGGCCGGGCTTTGCGGGTACTGCGGATCGGTGATGCTGCTGATTTGCGAGGCGTCGTCGTAGCCGATGCTCATGGTTTTGCCTTTGAGCGTGTAGCTGGCGATGCGCCCATCTTGGTCGCGGCTGCGGGTGTAACTTTGTACCGGGGCGGTGATGCCGTCACCGTAGTTGAAGCTGTGAATGCCGCCGAAGGGTTCGTAGGTGACGTTGCTGGCAAGTATCCGGGGGACATTGTTCAACGTGGTGCTGATCTGGTTGATGCGACCCATGCTGTCGAAGGTGTAGTTCACCATTCTGCCCGAGGGATAGGCGATGGTATCCAAACGGCCTTGGGTATCGTAGCCATAGTCAGTGTTGTAGTTCAAACCTTGGGTCTGGCGCACTTCGCCAGTCAGCCTTCCGTGCAAATCGTAGCTGTAGGTGGCGGTGGCGGTGCTGTCGGTGATCTGGGTGAGGTGGCCGATGCCATTTACACCCAAGTCGTAAATATAGGCGACGGTTTGTGTTGCGTTGGCACCGCTGTTGGGTTTGTAGGCTATGTCGGTGAGGCGGTTGAGTGCATCGTAGGTATAAACAGAGACCTGGCCTTTGGCATCGGTACGGGTCAGGACGTTCCCAGCTGCGTCGTAGGTGTTGACGGTGATGCCGGTATCGGGGCTGGTCAGTTGCTCAAGATTACCTAATCCATCTTTTTGGTATTGGGTGACGAGGGTCTTGGGGTCGGTGACTTTGGTGAGTTGGTCTAGTCCGTCATAACCGAAACGGGTGATGCCGTTGGCGGTGTCGGTGCTAGTGATGAGTCGGTCAAGGGCGTCGTAGGTGTGCGAAGTCGGACGGGTCAACGGGTCGGTCACTTTGGTGAGGTTGCCGTTGGCGTCGTATTCAAAAACGGCGGTCTGGTTGACTGCGCCGATGTCTTTCCACAAACGATTCAGGGCGTCGAACACGCGGCTATGGGTGTGTACGTTGTTGCCAGCACTGTCGAAGGTATCTTCTTTGGTGCGATTACCCATGGCATCCAGAGTGTAGTGAATGTAGTTGCCGAGACCGTCGGTGATGTCTGTCAGACGATGGGCTGCATCGTAGGTGTAGGTGTAGTTTGCTCCGCTCGGGGCAGAAACGTTGGTGAGCTGACCGACGCCATCGTAGGAATAGCCGGTGGTTTCTCCGCCGCTGGTGCGGCTGGTGAGGCGGTCGCGCAAATCATATACGAGGTCGGTGACGAGGGTATTGGGGTCGGTGATGCTGCCGACTCTGCCATTGGCGTCGTAATTGCCGAGCGTGGTGACATGACCCAATGCGTTGGTAACACTTTCCAGTTGGCCGCGACAGCCGATGGCCGAGTTTCCCGAGCAGGTGAAATCGAGGGGGTAGTAGGTGTAAGAGGTGAGGTCGTTAACGTCGGTGCGCGGGCCATCGGCGGTCAGCACTTCGCCGGTGCTGTTGTAGGTATAAGTGATGGTGCGCGATGTTCCGCTAGCGGTAGCACTCTGCCCTGCTCCACCGGTGGTGTCGGTGGAGGTTTGAAGGGTGCGTGTCAGCAGATTGCCCTGGGGGTCGTAGGTGTGGCTAATGATACGCAAGGGTTCGGCAATGACAGTAGGCAATCTGTAGGCGGCGTGCCATTGGGTGCTGATCTTGCGTTCTACGCTGCCGGTTGTTGTGGACGGTACGTAAGCCGCGAGGTCGGCTGGGCAGGTTGCGCTTGAGGCGACACCTTCAAGCCGGAAGGTTTCAAGGTTGCGCGTCAGGTCGTAGGCGTAGCAAGTTTTGTTGCCCTTGAAATCGGTGCGACTGGCGACGTTGCCGTTGGCATCATAAGTCTGGGCGCTGCTGGCGGCGCCACAGCCACTGCCGCCGGGTTGACTCACTCCACCGTTTCGGGGCAGGCCGAGCACGGTCTGGAAGGTTTGGACACGGGTAGTGCCCAGGGCGTCAATTTCGGTGGTAGTACCGTTGCTGTTATAGGTCAGGCTGACCTTCTCGACTCCGCCTGCATGTTCGGTGGTGATGGCTCTACCGGTGATGTCGTAGGCATAGGTAGCAAAGCGGCTGTTGTTCTCGTCGATGATGCCTGTGAGGGCGTGGAGGTAGGTGGTGTCTTCGTACAGGTATTGTTTGATCTTGCTATCCGGATAGGTGATGCTGCTCAGGTTGTTGTTGGTGTCGTAGGCATAGCGATACACGCCGCCTGCGGGGTCAGTCATCTTGACGATGCGATTCTGACTGTCGTAGCCGAGATTGATGCTGTGGCTGTCGTTGTCGGTGATGCGGACCAGTTGGCCGGCAGGAAGAATCGTAGTGGTTGGGGTACCGCTGGCATCGAGGACGTAGCCGCCATTTGCGCCGGTGGTGCCGTCGCTATAGGTGTGGATTTGGATTTGTCCGACACGGTCGGTGATGCTAATGAGTTGACCGCTGCCGTTGTACTGTTCGATTTCCTGATTCGGGGTGGTGTAGGTCCAGCCGCTGACTTTGCCTACGGCATCGAATTGGTTGTTGAGTTGGCCGGTGATGTCAGCATCGGCTAGCCAGTTTGATCCGCTACGATTGAAGGTGAGGGTCTGGCCGTCACCGCGCGAAACATAAGCGGTGATGATGGTGTTGTCTTGTATCCAGTTGGGGCCGAGGCCTTGGCGATACACTTGGGTGTCGACCGGCAGAGGGTATTGCGGCGGTGTGCTGGGGCTGCCCTGTATCGAGCGATTCCATTCGGTGCGCCAGCCACCGAGGCCGAGGGCAGGTTGCACCGCAGAGCCGTAGCTGCTTTGGCTATTGTAAACACGTTTGAATTCGAGTCCGCTGTTGGAGCGGTAATCAATTTCTATTTGAGACTTCAACCCGGAGCCAAGATTGATCGGGTTGCCTCGGTGGACTTGGTTGTCGGAGCAGTTGGCCGCACCTTTGCCTTTGCCGGGCGACTGAATGGAATTAGAACCTACGCAGGCAGTCTTACTGCCATCGGCTACTAAACCTGCAGGACATGTGCACATCGTGTCGCTGCCGACAGTGGGGGTGGCAGGAGGCGGGCAAGATTCAGGTATAAGTGTTCGTTCGCAACGGGTTGTCACTTCGTTATAGACAAACACAGGACTAGCTAGTCTGCAAACAGCAGCTTTTTGAAGATGCGGCCAATTGATTGACATATAAGGACTTGAATAAAATGGTGAATATGGTGAGAATGGTTTTGAATGTGTGTAAATACAAGTTGCACTAGCTTTGCCGGACGCAAAATAAATTGTGGCGGGGAGAGCCACGTCATAACCAAAATTAATGGGAGCGCCACCTCTGTAAAAACCAAACCATGAGTGCGATACTGAGCCAATAGTATTTACAGCAATACACGCCTCTTGAGCAGAAGCAAAAGTACTGGGGTCATTAGAATATGCAGTCTGAATCCAGATTGCAGAAATAACAGGGGGTTCTGATTGAAAGACTGGCTGTGCAATCGTCGAAGTTGTTGCAAGAAGCGTGAGGAGCAGAACAATAACCAGTTGGTCTAACTTTATGAAGGTACGGTAGGGGAAGAATATTAGTTTTTTTACAAAGTATTGCGAAACAAAATGAATATTTTTATTGGTAGCAAATCGCATTACCACTCCTTGTGTATGTTCAAAACACCGCGCAACTAAAATGTAAATTCAAACGCGACGAATCGTGCCACACAATCCAAACCTTGCCTATATGCCTATGTCACTTTATACAACGTATTGTATTTGTTTAATATTTAGCATATTCAACACACTCAATAACTTTATTTGCGTACATCAGATATAGACCTGGATATATGCCTAGATATAGACCTGTATATATCTGGATGCTTAGAAAAATTACGCAATCACAAGATTAAGACAGGGGCGAAAAGAAAGTTACATTGCGGTGTTCTTCGCGAGTTTGTGCGAATGGAACTTGAACATAGTGCAAATTCTTGATTAGATTTTCCTCGCCACCACATCGATCAGCGCCGACATGCCGCTGTGTCCCGTGCCTTCGCGGACGATGTCGTCGTGTTCGTTAAGTTGCAGGATGTCCATGTCGGCGAATATCTCACGCAGCATCTTTTCCGTGTACAGATTTTCGGCTTGCGATGGGCCGCCGGTACCGTTTAACAACTGGCGCGGCGTGTAACCTTGCAGCAATAACAAGCCGCCGGGTTTGATGGATTGTTTGATGCGTTCGAACATTTGTTCTCTCATGCCGGGCGGAGCGAACTGGATGAAGATGGCGACGACCACATCGTAGGAATTCTCCTTCCAATGCCATGACATCAAGTCCACCAAATCGAAAGCCATTGCCACGTTGCGAACTTGGGCCAGTTGTTTGGCCTTGGCTTGCGCCACGGGCGACGCGTCCACCGACAACACGTCCAGCCCCTGTTGCGCCAGCCACACGCCGTTGCGGCCTTCACCGTCAGCGACGGCGAGACAGTTCATGCCCGGCTGCAACAGTGCTTTTTGCGAGAGCAAAAATGCGTTGGGCTCGGTACCGTAAAAATAATCTGCGCCCGAGTAACGTTCGTCCCAGAGGTTAGCCATGTGCTGGCCGCAATCTTTTGACAATGCGGCGCATCCACTCGATGCCGTCATCCACATAGGTGTACACCACCGGGATCACCAACAGACTGAGGAAGGTCGAAGTGATCAAACCGCCGATCACCACGATGGCCATCGGCGAGCGGAAGCTGCCGTCGCCCATGCCGATGTCCATCGCCACCGGCATCATGCCGGCCGCCATCGCCAGGGTGGTCATCACGATGGGACGCACGCGTTTTTTGCAGGCATCCAGCAGCGCCTCGGCACGATTCATACCGCGATCACGGCGCGACACGATGGCGTATTCCACCAGCAGGATGGAGTTCTTGGTGGCGATGCCCATGAGCATGATGATGCCGATCATCGACGGCATGGAGATCGCACTCTTGGTCAGGAACAACGCGAGGAACGCGCCGGGGATGGACAGGATCAGCGCCCACAGGATGGTGGCGGGTTGCATGAAGTCCTTGAACAGCAACACCAGTACGATGTAGATACACATCACGCCGGTGACCATCGCCAAACCAAAGCTGGCGAACAGATCCTGCATCGCTTCGGCATCGCCGATTGGCGCGATGGAGATACCTTCCGGCAGATTCTTGATGGAAGGCAAAGCGAGCGCGTCAGCTTGAACCTTGCCCATCGGTTGCCCCGCCAACTCGATGTCGAAGGTGATGTTGCGCTGGCGGTCATAGCGGTCGATCTGCGCAGGGCCGCTTTCGAGACTCACCGTCGCCACGTTGCCCAGCATCACCGGCCCGTGCGAACCCTGCACCACCAGACGCGACAACAGCCCGATATCTTGCCGCGCATCGTCCTGCAACTTGACGATGATGGGTAACTGCCTATCGGGAAGATTCAGCTTTGCCAGCGATTGCGCATAATCGCCATTCGTTGCCACACGCAAGGTCTCGGCAATCGCCGCTGAAGTCACGCCCAAGTCTGCCGCCTTGGCGAAGTCGGGGCGCACCACCACTTCGGGACGCAAGATGCTGGAGTTGGACACCACGTTGCCGATGCCCTGCAAACTGCGCAACTCCTGCCCCACCTTGAGCGCATGTTCACTCAATAACTTGCCGTTCTCGCTGGTCAGCACCAACTGGTATTTGCCGCCACCCGTGCCCAACCCCACGGTGTAACGCATCCCGGGTAGCGCGCGCATCGCTTCACGCAACTCCTCTTCGATGAACTGCTTGTTGGGACGCTCGTTACGCTCCTTAAGTTGAATAGAGAGGGTCGCCTTACGTGCTTCGGCCGCCCCCGTCGGCTCAAACGGATTCCCCCCTGACGCGCCGCCGCCAATGGCGGTATAGACCAGCGTCACGTTCGGATTCTGCATCACGATGGCGCGCGCTTGTTCCGCCAGCGCATAGGTCTGCTCGAACCGGCTTCCCGGCGGCAGGGTGAGTGTCACCATCGTTTGCGATTGATTGTCTTTGGGCTGGAATGCGGTGGGCAAGCTGCTCGCCAGGATGAAAGAACCAAAGAAGAATACTGCGGTGGCCAATAAAGTGGTCTTGCGATAGTGCAAACACCACTGCATCCATTTCAAATAAATATTGATCCAGCCCGGCGTGGGATGGGGTTCGCGCGGGCGTAAAAAATAGGCCGACATCATCGGCGTCAGTAGCCGCGCCACGACCAGCGAAAACAGCACCGCCACCGCCGCCGTCCAACCGAACTGCACAAAGAATCGCCCCGGAATACCGCTCATAAACGCGGTGGGCAGGAATACTGCAACCAGTGTAAACGTCGTCGCGATGACCGCCATGCCGATCTCGTCCGCCGCTTCCATCGCCGCCTGATACGGCGACTTGCCCATTTCCAGATGACGCATGATGTTTTCGATCTCGACGATGGCATCATCCACCAGCACCCCCACCACCAGCGATAACGCGAGCAAGGTCACCAAGTTGAGCGTAAAGCCGAACAGATACATCAACACGAAAGTCGGGATAACGGCGAGCGGTAAAGCGGTTGCCGCGACAATCGTGGCGCGCGTGTTGCGCAAAAAGAAAATCACCACAATCACTGCCAAAATCGCGCCCTCGGCAATCATCTCCAGCGAGCCTTGATAGGTTTGGTAAATATGATCGACCGTGTTGAAAACCTTTTCCGTGACAATTTGAGGATGCGTATTCTTGAATTCCGCCAATGCACTCTCTACGCCTTTGGCCACCGTCACTTCACTCGCCCCCAGTGAACGCATGATCTCAAAACCCACCACTGGCTTGCCGTTATGCAGGGCGGCAGAACGGCGTTCGGCGATAGAGTCACTCACCGTCGCCACCTGATTCAGGCGCACGCGCCGACCATCGCGCAAACCGATTTCCAACTGTGCCAATTGTTCAGCGGTCTGCACCGTGGCCACCGTGCGCACGGATTGCTCCATGCCGCCGATGTCGGTGCGTCCGCCCGGAGCCTCCTGCTGGATCTGGCGCAATTGCGTGGAGATTTCAGATGCGGTCAGATTGAGTGCCAACATTTTGGTCGGATCGAGTTCGACGCGCACCTGTCGAGTTACCCCGCCCACGCGGCTCACCGCACCCACCCCTTTCACGCCGAGTAGCAGTTTGGTGATGTTATTGTCCACAAACCAGGACAAATCCTCCTCACTCATGTTGGGCGCATCAATCGTGTAAGTGAGGATAGGCTTGCCGCTCAACTCCACTTTGTTGATGGTTGGATCAAGCATCTCGCGCGGCAGATCGCCACGGATGCGCGACATCGTCGAACGCACATCCTCCAAGGCATCGCGCGAATTGCGTTCCAATCGAAACTCGGCAGACACGACCGCAGTGCCGTCTTTGACCTGGGAGTAGAGATGCTTCAAGCCCTGCGCGCTGGCCAACGCGTTCTCAATCTTGCGTGCCACTTCGACTTCCATCTGGTCGGGCGAAGCACCGGGAATCGATGCCGTCACCGTGATCATGGGCAAGTCGATATCGGGGAACAGCTGGATCTTCATGGCTTTGAAAGCCATCAAACCCATGAGGGTGAGCAAAGCAAAACCCAGCACTGCCGGGATAGGGTTACGGATCGACCAGGCTGAGACGTTCATTTCACCACCTGAACCACGTCACCTGCTGTCAGGAAAGCACCCCCACTTTCGACCACCGGCTCATTGGACTTGAGTCCCTGTTTGATCTCGATCCGATCCCCAAAGCGTTGACCGATGATTACAGCGTGTTCGTTCACCTTGTTATCGGGATCGACATGCAACACGTAAGTCTTGCTGCCGCGCTGCATCACAGCCGATTGCGGCAACGATTGCAGCATCTTTTTTCCGCCGCTGATATTAAATATGCCGCGCGCAAACGCACCGGCGATGATGCCGTCGTTACCGGCCAGCGTAACCAGCGCATAGCCGTAACGCGTCTGCGCATTCACCGACGGCGAAATCGCGCGCACCGTGCCCTTGAACACACGGCCTTCACCCACGATGACTTCGGCCTTCATGCCTTTGCGCAGCAACATCAACTCGTCCGCCGTGAGATCGGCGCGCCATTCCAAACGTCCTTTGCGGATCAGGCGGAACAGTTCCACACCGGGCTGCGACAACGAACCCACATTGGCGTTGGCTACCGAGATGACACCGGAATCCGGTGCCACGATGCGCGCCTGCGTCGAACGTTCGGACTCGTCGCCACTGGCACGCGCGAAATTGTCCAGCGTCACCAGCACATCACCTTGCCGCACATGATCGCCGATGCTGACCTTCACTTCGGCAATGCGTAATCCCTGCACTTGCGCGCTGATCACCGCTTCCTGCCAGGGCAAGATGCTGCCGTTCGCCGCCAGCGAGCGCGCCCACTTGTCCTCGCGCAAGGTGGTGGTGCGCACGGTCAGCGCGGGTCGGCTGACGGCCGCTGCGACGGGTGCCGCAGGCTGCTCGGCATGACTATTGGCGACCAGCCAAGTCGCCACACCGGCCACAGCCACGACGGGCAGGACAAACTTGACGAGTGATTTGTTGCGACGAATGTTCATTTTTAGTTTCCTTATTGCATTTGAATGTTAGTTATTTTTACTTGACTCTGAACAACTCACAGGATGAGTGACAACCCACCGCTTCCCCCTTTGAAAAAGGGGGATTGAGGGGGATTTAGCGCGCTGCAAATCCCCCCTGCCCCCCTTTGCAAAGTGGGGAAAACAGCTTCCTGAAATCGTTGTGAGATTGTTCATTTTTTACCTGCTGCAAGCGTCGAACGGCACGTGCGTTCGGCTTCGATCAGCGCCACCGCGTAGCCCACCAAGCGCTGAGCCATCGCCTCTTTAGCTGGCTTGCCTTTGATCAGATGCGGCGCGAAATACTCCACAGCGGCACGGTTATGGAAATACACCGTGGCCAAACCGACCAGACCAAAACTCAAACGGTCCACTTCTTCATCCGGCTGCTTCATACCGAACTCGCGGCATAACAAAGCCAGCAATTTTTCGTGGTTGGGGCGGAAGGCCGGCACCATGGCAGCGGCCAACACGCCGCTGGGTTCGGCTTCCTCGCGCGCATGCAAACGCATGAAGAGTTGCAGCATCGGATCGTCATCCGAAGTGGGCGGAAACAGCCAACCGTAAAAACTGTGCAAGGCCTCTGCTAGCGAAACTTGGCTGATGTCGAGCGTGGCAAACCCGTTACATTCGCTGAGGAAAGGCAGCCGGAACACCTCGCGGTACAACGCGGCCTTGTCGCCGTGGTAATAGTGGATGGAAGCCAGATTGACCCCGGCGCGGCGGCAAATCTCGCGCGTCGTCGCGGCGTGGTACCCCACCTCGGCGAACACTTCGGTCGCCGCCTGCAACAAACGCCAGCGCGTATCTTCCTGAGCACTCGGCGGGTGACCCAGCAGGCGTTGTGCGGTTTGCAGCAGCAGGCAACGCGTTTCTTTCTTGGCGACCATGGAAAGTTGGGTGGGTGAAATGGAGGCGCACGATATTGCAGTTAGCCGATTAAGTCAATCGACTGAATTAGGTATTCTGGGGTGGCTTCTGAACTGAATTCCCGAAAGATATCGGGGCTAATCTGGGCGTGATAAGGAATCGTTGTTTTATTCGTCATCCCCGCGAAGGCGGGGATCCAGCCTGCTGATATAACTGGGTTCCCGCCTTCGCGGGAACGACAACACCGATTTATTCAGTGCTTCCTTAAACCACTGAAAAGAACCACCACCAACCGCTCAGCGTGAAGAACGACAGCAGCAGCCCAACGGCCACCATAGCATTGGCCAGCGGCGGGTCAAGATCATGTTCCGTCGCCACGATGGCGGCCGTAATCATCGGCGGCATCGCCGCTTCGAACAGCGTGACCTGCATGCTCATCCCGTGTGCGCCGAGCAATTGCACATACAGCAAATAAATTGCCAACGGCGCGAGGAAAAGTTTGAAACTCAGGCCCAAGACCAGATTGCGCCGGTGTTCGGCGACATGTCCGAGCTTCAACTGCATCCCGACCGAAAGCAAGGCCATCGGCGCCAACGTATCCCCCAGGCGTTTCAGCAGTTGCGAGAACCAGTCCGCATATTCCACCGGGATCAGCAGCAAGGCGATCAGCAGCGAGATGAACGGCGGAAACAATGCAATGCGTTTGAGAATCTCGGTTGCGCTTGGTCTGCCGGAAGAATAGATACCCGCGACGGTGATACCCAACACGGACAACGCGAAGAACGAACCAAGCTGATCGGCGATGATCGCCGTGGCCAACCCTTCTTTACCGTAGAACGCCTCAACCATCGGCAAGCCAAAAAATGAAGTGTTGCCCAAACCGCCAACCAGCATCAGCGCACCCGTCGTGGCGCGCGACAATTTCAACCAGCGCCCGACCAGCCAAAAAAAACCCACCGACAAACCGAACACCAGCCACGCCATCAATCCTGTCAACAACACATCACCGGAAAGCTTGAGTTGGTGGATATATAACAAAGTCAGCGCGGGCAGCGAAACGTGAATGATGAAACTGTTGAGTGTGGCCGGCGCGTTATCCGGCATACGCTTGAAACGCCGCAGCAACATGCCGGCGATGAAACAGAGAATGAGCAGGAGAAGGTTGTTCACTTAGGCTCGCTCAACCATGCGGCTTACAACAGCCATCCCCCGCTTGGATCGGCGGACACGGCACAGTTGCATACGAGCAGAAAACGCAACAGTCGCCGACTTTGGGTTTCAGAAGGGTGTGGCAAAACGTGCATTCATAAAACCACTGGCAGGCATCGGCGGGCATTTCCTCTTCTTTGGAAAGACCGCAGTTCGGGCAGGTGATGACTGACTTGGTTTGGATTGGCATTGTTTAGTTTTCCACCTACAACACTTGCGTCATTCCGGCGCAGGCCGGAATCCAGTTATAAAACA
>CAZRZH010000088.1:0-11530 GCA_964604485.1 uncultured Sideroxydans sp. | reverse complement strand
CTAAAAAACGGGCGCGCCATGCAGCGTGCCGATGAGGGTTTCGCGGTGGGATTGGCCTTGTTGCTCCTAGGTGTGCTGAGCATCGCTTTCCTGCGCGGAATCAATGCGCTGAAGATCGGTGTGGGATTGGCGGTATCGACGCTCGCGGTATTGGGCGGTGCTTATTTTGCAGTAGCGAATTTGATCCTGTTGCCCGTACTCACGCCGCTGGTGTTGGCATGGGCGACCTATTTTGCGTTCGCTTTGCGCGAATATTTGCACGAGCGGCAATCGCGCCAGCAAGCGGTGCAACTGTTCAGTCGCTTCGTGAATCCGCATGTGGTGCAGGAGTTGGTGGCGCACGGCGGTTTAAGCCGGGCCGGTGAAAGCCGCCAGATCACCATCCTGTTCTCAGACATTCGCGGCTTCACCACCTTGTCGGAAAAACGCACACCGCAACAAGTGGTGGAATTGCTCAACCGCTATTTCACGTTGCAGGTGGAAGTGGTGTTTCGGCATGGCGGTTCGCTGGACAAATTTATCGGCGACTGCATCATGGCATTCTGGGGTGCGCCGCTGGATGATCCCGATCACGCGAAACATGCGGTGGAAGCGGCGCTGGAGATGGCGCAAGTATTGCAACAATTCAAACACGAGTTGGGCGAACAGGATGCGGATTTTGATGTCGGCATCGGTATCCACAGCGGCCCGGCAGTGGTGGGACTCATCGGCAGCGAGCAGCGGCGCGAATACACCGCCATCGGCGACACGGTGAATCTGGGCAGCCGCATCGAGGGCTTGACCAAAGGGGTGTCGCGCATTCTGGTTTCGCGCGAGACGGTGGATGCCTGTGGCGATGCTTTCGAATTCAAATCGTTTGGTTCGTTCAAAGTGAAAGGACGCGAGCAGGAAGTCGAGCTGTTCGCCCCGTCTACAAAAGGAGGGAATCCGGAATGAGAATATTTTTCGCATTGTGTTGCGCGCTCGGCCTGCTGACAGGTGCTTGTGCCGGCGAAATGGCCCACACCATCCGCGCCACCGACATGAAAGCCAAGCCGTATGGCGACGCGCTGACATTGACCACCTTGCTGCCGCGCATCAAATTGGAAGTGTTGAAGCGCCAGTCATCCTGGACCCAAGTAAAACTGGGCAAGACTATTGGCTGGGTGAAAATGTTGAGCCTGCAACTGGAAACCGGTACCACCAGCCGGCGTGCCGACAACGGTTTGAGTGCGCTGTTTAATGTGGCCGCGACAGGGCGCGGCGGAAGCAGCGTGACCACCGGAGTGCGCGGCTTGTCGGAAGAACAATTGAAAGATACCCAGCCCAATCCACAGGAACTGGAAAAGGCCAAGCGATACATGTCCAGTCGTGAAGATGCACAACGTTTTGCCGCAGCGGGGAAATTGAAATCTCAAAGTCTGGATTATTTGAGCGGAGGTGAGAAATGAACACAGTAAACCCTTCAGACCGTCATTCCCGCGCAGGCGGGAATCCAGCAATCCAAAAACCCGCGAAGCGGAACAACACCCCGATGTTGTCCCGCTTCGCGGGAGATATTTCAACCCACTGGATTCCCGCCTGCGCGGGAATGACACAGCTATTTGTTAGTGGATTGGTTGGTAAAAAATCGAAACTGATACTGGCTATGACGTTGTGTATTGCTTTACCGGCCGCCGCCTTCGACTTTGGTAGCATCGATTGGGAAAAAGCCGCCAAGACAGTGCAAAAGGTACAAAAGGCCAGCCAGGATATTGGTGAGCCGCAAGAGATTGAATTGGGCGACGGCATCGCCAGCAACCTGCTGGGGGCGGCACCGCTGTGGGACAACGCGCCGGTGCAACGTTATGTGAATCGCGTCGGACGCTGGCTCGCCTTGCAGACCGAACGCCCCGATCTGCCCTGGCATTTCGGTGTGCTGGATGACAATGATGTGAATGCTTTTGCCGCGCCCGGCGGTTATGTATTTATCACCAAAGGTTTGCTGGCGCGCATGAACAGCGAGGCGGAATTGGCCGGCGTGTTGGCGCATGAAATTTCGCATGTGTTGCGCAAACATCATTTGCAAGCTGTGAAAAAAGGTGCGCGCACCGAGTTAATGACCGACTTGGCCAATGATGCGATCAAGTCGCGCGGCGGCGATCCGAGGTTGACCAAACTGGTCAGTGCCGGGACCGAAATTTATGCGCGCGGCCTGGACAAAAAAGATGAATACGAAGCGGATCGCATGGGAATAGTGATCGCCGCGCGCGCCGGTTACGACCCCTACGGTTTACCCGCCGTATTGCAGACTCTGCAATCAATCAACCCGGACGATTCGAAACTCGCACTCATGTTCAAGACCCATCCTTCGCTGGATGATCGTTTGGGCCTGCTGGATGTGTTGATGTCCGGCGAGTTCGAATCAATGGACAACCTGCCCGATCTGGCCGGGCGTTTTTCTGCCCAGTTGCGTGCGGGGAAGTGAAGGTTTAACGGGCTGTTCTATTGCCGCCTCGGTTGATTGTCTATTTTGGTGCGGTCAATCAATGCTGGCAAAATTCTTCATCGTGGTAACGGCGGTTCGTCGGATGTATCTCACTCAAGATACGATCGCCGGTCTGTGGTAACTATTCGAATGTCTCTCTACTTTACGTCTGCCCCCCAACATTTTGCCTCTCTTGATTTTGCAAGAGTGCATTTACTACCTCAACGTGAGAAAATACAGGCCGATAAGTTTTTGTGCGAAATGCGCCCATGAAATCAAAAGCATTCGATAGAAGCGAGCATGTATACAAAAACGACGCTTTCGCCGAACTCGTAAAAGATGCCGTCAGATTTTTTAACGGAACTCCCGTCCATACGTTGCCCCCGCCGGAGACCTTCCTCGGCACCGGGGTTTATGCCATCTACTACACGGGCAAAAATCCTGTCTACAAAAAATATGCTGAGCTGAACCGCCTGTCTTACGGCTACCCAATCTATGTTGGCAAGGCAGTGCCCAAGGGCTGGCGACAAGCGCGGGTTTCCGACAATCAGCTCAGTCAATCCAAAGAACTCATTAGTCGCCTTCGGGAACACAGCCGAAGCATCGGTATTGCTCAAGGACTGGAACTTCAAGACTTCACGTGTCGGTTTGTCATTTTTGAGGATGCCAGCTCAGACATGATCAGTACCATCGAAGCCGCGCTGATCAAATTGAATATGCCTCTGTGGAATACTGCTGTAGATGGCTTCGGAAACCACGACCCGGGAAGCGGGCGATATGAGCAAGCCAAATCAGATTGGGATGTGATTCATCCCGGACGCGCTTGGGCAAACAAATGCAACGGCGCTCATGCCGAAGAAAGCGCCATCCTTACCAAGATCAAAAATCACTTTAATAATATCGAGCGAACGCCATGAAGTCATTGGAGATATTTTCCGGGGCGGGCGGATTGGCGAAGGGGCTGGAGCTTGCAGGCTTCCAACATTCCGCATTCGTGGAATTTAACAAACATGCCTGCGCATCGCTCTATGAAAACTTTGACGCGGAAAAGGTTTTCTTCGGCGATATTAAAGATTTTGACTTCGGTGCATTGCATGATGTTGATGTCGTGGCAGGCGGCCCGCCTTGCCAGCCCTTTTCATTGGGAGGCAAACACGGCGCGGATCAGGACAGCCGTGACATGTTCCCACATGCGATTCGGGCAATAGAAAAACTTACCCCAAAGGCTTTTGTATTCGAGAACGTCAAAGGCCTGCTCAGAGAATCTTTTGCGGATTATTTTGAGTACATCATCCTGCGACTCACCTATCCCGGATTTATTGCCAAACAGGCTGCGGACTGGAAGGATCACTTATCCGACTTGCGCAGCATCGGCCAACTCTCCTATGCGGGAACGAAATACGATGTCTCGTTCAAGTTAATCAATGCGGCAAATTATGGCATCCCACAAACGCGGGAGCGGGTTGTTATCGTGGGCACAAGAACTGATCTTGGCGTGCCTTGGTCATTTCCCGCAGAAACACATTCCGAAGACCGGTTGCTTTGGGAGATGTATGTTTCAGGCGAATATTGGAAACGCCACCATGTGCCCAAAGCAGAGCGCACTCCGATGTCCGAGCTTCTACGAGAGAAAGTTGTTCGCTTGAAAGACAAGTACGGCATGTTCGAGCCGGAGCAAATACCTTGGCACACGGTCAGGGATGCGCTGCAAGGCATCCCCGATCCACAGGCACGACATGGCATCAACGATCACGTCTTCCACGACGGTGCCCGCACCTATCCCGGCCACACTGGCAGCGACATAGACTGGCCCGCAAAAACCATCAAGGCTGGAGGCCACGGTGTTCCCGGCGGAGAAAACATGATCCGCTACCCGGACGGCAGCGTCCGCTATCTCACGGTGTGCGAGGCAAAACGTATCCAGACATTCCCGGATAACTTCGTCATCAAAGGCGCATGGGGTGAAGCGATGCGCCAGATAGGGAACGCGGTTCCTGTATTGCTGGGCGAAACAATAGGTCGTGAATTGGCAAGCAGATTGGGGACGCGTAGAGATTCTTTTGATGCGAGACAGCACTATCGAGCAAAGCTTTAATGCCAGCTAAGATTCCAAATGAGAAATTCAAAACAACGAAATAATTCATCGCCAAAACCATCAGCAATAGATTTGTTCTGCGGTTGCGGAGGTATGACAGAAGGCCTCAAGCAGGCTGGTTTTCAAGTGCTGTGGGGCAATGATGTTGCTGCTCATCCGCTTATGGCATACAGGGCAAACCACCCGGAAGTTTTGGTGGATGAAAAAGACATACGGCAAATTGAATGCAAAAAACTAATGGCTGAACTCGGCCTCAAAAAAGGCGAGTTGGATTTATTGGCAGGTTGCCCGCCATGCCAAGGCTTTTCTTCGATACGCACCAACAATGGCCGCTATTCAATACCCGACGAGCGAAATGATCTCATCAACGATTACCTCCGTTTTGTAGAAGCATTTCGCCCCAAGGTCGCAATGCTCGAAAACGTGCCGGGCCTCAAGGACGATTCACGCTTCGAAAAATTCGTAGCAACCATGGCCGACTTGGGATACCAAGGTGAGTGGAAGATACTTAACGTAGCAGACTACGGAGTCCCGCAAAGAAGAAAGCGTTTGATATATGTTGCAGCACACAAGAAGAGCATACGCATATCCGACAAGCCACACGAATATCGCACGGTAAGGGACGCAATTGGCGCGTTGCCAGCAGCAGGCCGAAGCGGCGACTTTATGCACGACTTCCCGGAGCAGAGAACAAAGAAAATACAGGAAATGATTGCCCTGGTCCCCAAGGATGGCGGCAGTCGTTCGCAGCTCCCGGCAGAATATATCCTTCCGTGCCACAAAAGAAATCCTGGGGGGTTTAAAGATGTTTATGGCCGAATGGCTTGGGATAAGCCATCTCCGACCATAACAGGCGGATGCGCTAGCCCATCGAAGGGTAGGTTTCTTCATCCCGATGAAAATCGTTGCATCACATTAAGAGAGGCATCGCTTCTTCAAGGTTTCCCGCGCAACTATGTTTTTCCGGCGGGGCTGCCTAAAGACCGTCTGGCACTAATGGTCGGGAATGCTCTGCCGGTTCCTTTCATTTACGCCCATGCAAAAGAAATTCGACATCAAATGACAGAATGGAAGGCACAGAATGAATGACTCGCCGTTCGAATTAAAATTTGATCCATTAACGATCAAGCACCTTGGTGTTCGAATGTATTCGACGCTCCCACCGGCGCTAGCTGAGATCATTTCCAATTCCTACGATGCCGACGCAAACAATGCAACCATCATCTTGACCGAGGAGGACGGCAAGCCCAAGGAAATAAAAGTGGTCGATGACGGAAAAGGGCTTTCTCTTGATGAGATCAACAACAAGTTTCTGGTGATAGGCCGAAATAGACGTAATGATGAAGGCGACCAGCCCTCAGCAAAATACCAGCGTTTGCCGACGGGGAAAAAGGGGCTTGGCAAATTGGCACTATTTGGTCTCGCGAAGACAATCACTATCCTGACAAGACAAAACGGCAAACAAAATGAATTTGTGCTTGATTGGGATGATTTGAATACCGCTCATGGGAAATATCTACCCAAGGCAACTCGAATTAACGAAGAACAAAAGAAGCGGATGGAACCGTTATTACATTGACCAATTTGAAAAGGGAGTCGCCTTTTGACTTCGCTGGCTTGGCTGACAGCCTGTCTAGGATTTTTATTTTCGATGCAAACTTTCATTTGACAATTGAGTCTCCGTCGGGCGACAAAATTTCTATCGACAATAAAAGAAAATACCAGACACTGGATAAACAATTTGAATGGGATATCTCATCCGCTACCCTTGTGCCAACCACTTCCGAATATTTTTGGAAAATGGCGGGGCTGTTAATCACGTCTAAAAAACCACTGGCACCAGCTTCAGGGTTACGAGGGATAGCCTTATTCTCACGGGGTAAACTTGTAAATGCTCCCGAGTTTTTCTCAAACAGTACATCCAGCCATTTTTACCAATATCTCACCGGATGGATTAGTGTCGATTTTATCGATCTTCTTACCGAGGACGTCATATCAACCAATCGCCAATCTATTGATTGGGAACATCATGACATGGAAAGGCTGCGAAAATTTCTGTCCGGCATCGTTTCTCAAGTAAATATAGATTGGCGCGCAAAACGGAAGGCGGAAAAAGATCAAGATTTGATGGACACGACGGGCATTGATACCGAAGTCTGGCTTAACACACTGCCTGCCGGGGTGAAGGAAAATACCAGGCAAATTATTGAATCTCTCGGCGGCGAGGATGCGCTTGAGAAATTCACTCCCGTGATCAAGGCGCTCCACAATATTATTCCCGAATATCCAGAATTGCATTGGCGGCATCTGCATGAAAACCTGAGGGATAGGATCAAAGCTTATTATCAGCATGGTCAGTTTGGAGATGCAGCGAGCCAAGGTGTCCAAATTTACTGCGAAATAATCCGAGAGCTAACGGGAAAGACGACTGATGGCTCCGACTTGGTTGATAGCGTTTTTGGCAGCAAGCCATTTGATAATTCGCCCACCATACAACTAAACGACTTAAATACGAAATCTGAGAAGGGTATCCAAGAAGGCCAAGGGCATTTATCCAGAGGGGTAGTGGCGGGATTTAGAAATCCAATAATGCACGGTCCAATAGATACGAATGTTCCCGCAGTGTTTTCAGAGCTGGACTGCCTTAATGTTTTGAGTCTGGTGTCGTACCTCGTTACCAGATTGGATACAGCTACAGTTAACACCTGATCGTCAGAGATGGCATCACCAAAATATTCGTTGTCTGTTTGGAAAGTTGCTGCAGCCCTGAAAACCCGTTACCGCGACTTCAACCACTACAATCTGAAAAATCCGCTGGACGAGCTGCTATTCATCATTTGCAGCACCAAAACTGGCGAAGCGAGCTACCGCAACACCTACCGCTCGCTGAAACAAACTTTCCCCACGCACCTGAAAATCGCCGAAGCGCCCGCCGAATATATCGCGCGGCCTATCGTTAGCGGCGGGCTGTCGAACCAGAAGGCGAAAGCGATTCGCGAGCTGCTCGACATCATCGTGGAAAAATTCGGCGAGCCGACGCTGAAGCCGTTGCGCAAGATGAGTGATGAGGATGCTGAAGCTTTTCTTTTGTCGCTGCCGGGCGTCGGCAAGAAAGTGGCACGTTGCGTTTTGATGTATTCGCTGGGCAGGCAGGTTTTCCCCGTGGACACGCATTGCTGGCGCATCGCCCGGCGTCTCGGTTGGGTCAGGCCGACGCAAAAAGACAAGCACTGCGCACCGCGCGATATGGATCGCCTGCAATCCAAAATCCCGCTGGTGCTGCGTTACTCGCTACACGTGAATATGATTTCGCTCGGACGCGAGATTTGCATTCCATCCTCCCCACGCTGCGATGAATGCCCCATATCAGCTTTGTGTCCCAAGACGGGTGTGCATCGAATGAAGAAAATAATCGGAATCCAGAACGGCGCTTTAGAAATCAAATGAGCGGATGTACAGAAATGACATTTCTCGACGAGCCGCCGTTTCTCAGACTGAGAAGCTGACATTGGTGGCATTTAATCTGACGAACCTCCGAGTCCAAAAACAGACCTAGCTCAAGGTCTGCATTTGGGTGTCGGTTAGTGATTAAGACCGGCTGACTCTGTTGACCACCTGCGGACGTTTTCAAGCAACGTCCGCAATTCCGATTAATCTTCGAAACGCCGGATCATGATGCGGCGCAGCAGGTTGTCTTTGACGATGAACTGGTGATAGAGCGCGGCGGCAACGTGGAAGGCTACCAGCAACAGCAAAGTGCCGATGAAAAGTTCGTGGAATTCTTTGGCGCCGACTTTTTCGAAGTCCGGAATCAGTGTCGGGTCATTCGCCTTGAAGGCTTCGAGCAGGCCGGACTTGACGACTGTGAGGATACCGGTGATTGCTGTGGCGATGAGCGTCAGGTTCAACAACACATGGGTGAGGGAAGCGACTTTATTCAGCAGTGGATTGGCATTGGCGGGAGCCGGTTCGCCGTCTTTCTTTCTGAAATAAATGCGCACCAGTACCAGCAACAATGCCAGATCACCGATGATGAAATGTACCGGATACAGCGAGAGTTTCTGCGCGGTGTTTTCACTGTCTGCAAGGCTGATGCCCATTGCGAGTGCGGCGATGACCAGTACAAAAATCAGCCAATGGAGGATTGCGGTGCGCTTGCTGTATTGCTTCATGGTGTATTCCTTCGTGTTGAAAAAAGTGCCGCGCATTGTACCCCAGACACATTGTCAAAAATATTACGATGGACTTATAAACATTACGAATTCTGCGGTTTTTTCAACCAGTTCAGCACACCTTTCCCCGCAACGTGGCCGCTGGCAAAACAGGCAGAAAGCAGATAGCCACCGGTGGGTGCTTCCCAATCCAACATTTCGCCCGCACAGAAAATGCCGGGGGAATTTTTTAGCATCAGAGTGTCATCCAGAGATTCGAATGTCACGCCGCCCGCGCTGCTGATTGCCTCGCTCAATGGGCGAGGTGCGATGAGCGTTAGCGGAAGGGATTTGAGGGTTCGTGCAAGGTGCTCGCTGTCCAGCATCTGCTCGGCGCTGAGTACTTCCCGCAGCAGATTGGCCTTCACACCTTTGATGCCCAGGCGACTTTGTAGATGACTTGAAATCGAGCGCGAGCCGCGCGGATGCGACACTTCTGCCAGCACGCGTTGCGGCGACCAGTCCGGCAACAGATCAAGTTGCAAGGTGGCGCTACCGCTGTGCTCGATTTCGTCACGCAGCGCGCCGGAGTGTGCATAAATCAGTCCGCCCTCGATGCCGTGTTCGGTGATGACACATTCACCCAATTTCCGTTCTCCGGCGAAAAGGGCGGCGACCGACTTGAGTGGTTCACCGCTGAAACGTTCCCGGAAGTGCGCACTCCACGCCACATTGAACCCGCAATTGGCGGGCCGCAGCGGCGCAACATTTGCGCCGTGTCCGATGAGAAACGAAACCCATGCGCCATCCGATCCGAGCTGCGGCCAACTGCCCCCGCCCAGGGCGAGGATGACGGCATCAGATTTGATGCGAGTGAGGTTGCTTTCATCTAACCCCGTTAAATTCCCCGCCTGCGGCACACCTCTTTGCAAAAGGGGGGCCGGGTGGGATTTGAACTTGTTGGGTGAAGTCTCTTGAGTGCTTGACGGCGTAGAAAAACACAACGCTCCCTTCTCATCCCATCCTACCCAGCGATGCCGCATGTGGAAACGCACACCGCTAACGCGCAACCGATGTTGCCAGGCGCGCAACAATGGGGCGGCTTTCATTCCGGTGGGAAACACACGGCCGGAGGTGCCGACAAAAGTGTCGATGCCGAGGCCGTGTATCCACTCGCGCAACGCGCTGGGCGGGAAGTCACGCAACAATGCTTCGACGTGTGTGCGACGCGCGCCATATCGGGTAACGAAAATATCGAACGCTTCGGCATGGGTGATGTTCATGCCGCCTTTGCCTGCCATCAAAAACTTGCGTCCCACGCTGGGCATCGCGTCATAAACATCAACACAGATGCCGGCTTGCGCCAGCACTTCCGCCGCCATCAAGCCCGCAGGACCGCCGCCGATAATGGCGACGGTTTGTGTGAGATGTGTATGTAAAGGCAAGTAAATTACAACGAGAGTAAGGGGTCGTGTGTGATCGCTGCCGCGACGATATATAGAAATACGAGTTGTGCTGAAAGCCATGCGATAAGTCGTAGCTGATTCGTTTGGGCGAACCGGAATGCCACCATGCCGAGGCCAATATAGAGCAGTAGCGCAAAGATCTTTGCAGCCAACCAGGGGGAATTCATAGGTGAGTAGCCGAGTTGCCAAGCAAGCAGAATCGCGCTGGTAAGTAGCAGGGTGTCGATGCCATGCGGGGCAATCTTCACCCAGCGCTGCTGTAGAAGTGGAGAGTGATTCATCAGCCACAAGCCTCTTATAATGAACATGGCGTAGCTGATTCCTACACAGGTGAGATGAATATGTTTAAGCAGTGAAGTGTCCATAAAATGGGGCGTGAATTGTTAAATGGCGTTGTTGCGATATGAAATTTTCAACGCTGATTATGCCAGAGCTTAATACGTTGGCGATGCGAGTGGGGTATTTAACGTTGACTGATTAGAAGGAGGCCAATATCACAAATCCCACTAGTAACTGCAATCTCTAAAGATGTAGAATGAATGCATGTTCAGAAATGACTTAATGGTGTTGCACACAAAATGAGTCCGAAACTTTGCAACAAAATTTCCACATCCCTATCACAGGGCGTCATTGTTGTTGATTTGACGAGTCGCATGCATATCTTAATTTTCAAGGAAAAACAGCGATGAGACTGACACAATATTCGGATCTCGGATTTCGGTTGATGATGTATTTGGCCATTTGCAAAGATAAATTGGCGACCATTCAGGAGGTGAGTGATCGTTTCGCCATCTCAAAGAATCACCTAGTAAAGATATCCCACGAACTCACCAAGCAGGGACTCATTGAGAGTGTGCGCGGGCGCAACGGCGGGGTGCGTTTGGCGCTCCCACCGGAAGAAATTAACCTTGAGATGGTGTTGCGAGCGACGGAAGAAGATTTTGATCTGGTGGAATGTTTTAATTCAGAGACCAATCAATGTGTGATTTCTGAAGTATGCAAGTTGAATAGCGTTCTTGATGAAGCCTTGGAGGCATTTCTAGCCAGATTACGAAAAGTTTCGCTGGCGGATCTGGTTCGAAACGGCAAAGTGATCGAGGCTGAGCTGTTACCTTTACCGAAGGAGTCGATAATCAAGTTCCATAAGTCACAAAAACGAAAATAAGCGGAAAATGCTCGCTGTCGGTGGATTGTCATTAAGTTTTCTTTAAGAGGAGGGTCACCATGAATACTTTGTTTCATGCTATCTGGCGCGGAGTTGCGGGGCTGATATCTGGATTGCTGATGAGCTCCACCGTGTGTGCGGCAGATATTCAGATGTTGGTGCGCGTTTAAAACTACCCAGCCCTGCGCGTTGAATTTTACCCAGGCA
>CAZRZH010000087.1:0-11544 GCA_964604485.1 uncultured Sideroxydans sp. | reverse complement strand
GGCGCGGGGGTGAAAATCGTCTTGAAAAGTGGTTTTTCTACGGCTTCAACGTAGAAGTGAGGGGCTGGCCGACAACCGCATCCCAGAAAGTTAAGTTTGCCACAGGCCATAAACAGCGCCGCTTTCGGCCAGTCCCGCTCGACTGCCGGGTTAGAGCTATTAATCACAGGAAACCCCTTTTGCCTCCTCTTGGTCGCGCTGCTGTTGCTGAAAATTTATATGTGTGCCGGGTTGTGTGACACATGCTTTAGCAAAGACGAGTTCGGTTCTTGCGATAAAGCTCATGCAAAAAATTACCACGCCGAGGGTGCATAAGCGCAGAAGCGCGGGAGTTTTTGCACGGGCTAGTAAAAAGGTAACTGCGGATACAGCGGCGAGCGGGCCAATAGGAACCGATGCTTCAGCGTAAAACCACGGAACCTGATCTGGGAAAAGCCAACCAACACCCAAGAGGCTTGCCGTTGGGAGAAGGGGAAGAAAGAGAACTGATGCTGTAAAGAGCAGCCACCAGACGAAGATTGATTTGAGGTTCCGGTTCATAGCTCAACAGTTTTTAGACGGACCCACCGGTCTGTACTATTAAAAATAGTGTGGAATGCATATTTTCGATAAGCAATTGATTCATCGAAGCTCCCTGATTTTATTGTTCCACATATGCATAATAGTACTGGCGTATGCTAAGCGTCTCTTCTTGGCCGAAACCAGCCATTCACCCAAACTCAAGCATCCCTTCAAATTGACAAAGACTTATTTGCTGGCTACGCAGCGATGCGTTCGATCTTAGGGAACTTGAGACCGGAATGTTCTGCTTGCCATAGATCGTAATCGGCTTGCATGCGTAACCATGTTTGAGCGTTACCGCCCAGCCACATGGTCAGGCGAATGGCGAGGTCTGCGGAAACACCGGCTCGCCCATTGATAAAGCGCGAAAGTTGTACGCGCGACACGCCAAGCTGTAGGGCGGCCTCGGTTACGGTAATGCCGAGTTCTGGCAAGATATCTTGTTTGATGATTTCACCGGGATGTGGCGGGTTGTGCATTCGACTCATTTTATTCTCCGATCAATGTAGTCAAAAGGTTCGCGCTGGATAAGTGTGATAAATCTTTCCGCATCCACATCGCCCAAGGGGTCGCTGAGCAAATGAACACTTTTAATTTTAATTTCGGTGTCGGTGATCATTGATTTTGGATGCGGTCTATCCAGTAATCTGGAAGTCGATGTTGGTGCATGATGGCCACCACCAATACCAAATTATTTTTCACCACATAAACCATTTTGAATGGGAATTTGTTGAGCACGAATCGTCTGGCGGGTTCAATCTCAACTTGCCAAGCCAGTGGGCGTTCTAGTATTAACTTTGTTGCGGCCTGCGCTTCACGTTGAAAGGCATCGCCTAGACCCATTTGCTGAAGATTATAGTAGTGCTTTATTTCAGCTAACTCATCCCGCGCAATGGTTAAAAAAATCAGTTGCACTATAAGTTCCTAAACGCTTCTTCTATCGAGACAGTTTCCAGTCGTCCCTCGTCATAGGCTTTTATCCGGCGCAAAATTTCTTCGTGCCACACTTTGTCAATTTCAGGATCAGGCTTGTCCAAGCTGGAATGTAGCATTTCCAGTAGTGCATATCTGTCGGCAGACTTTAAGTTTAATGCCTGCTCCATAACTTCAGCTGTGCTCATAAATTTAGTCTCCTATAAATTATTCCTTCTTAACTGCCGGAAAGAATTTTTGCATCTATTTGCATCTATGAATGGCGGTTACTTTATCACAGGGCAACTTGGTTAAGGCATGGCTTGGTCACTAACCCAGCCACTTGCTAGTGGACCCTGAATCAGTATTTCAGCAAAACCCTTCAGACGCAGACCGCGTCAGCACATCCACCCTCACCTCATCCACCCCCAGCAATTCCACCTCTAGCGGCATCTTGCCCAACGCATGCGTGGCACAGGAAAGACAGGGATCGAAAGCACGGATGGCGACCTCGATGTGATTGAGCAAGCCTTCGGTGAGTTTCTTGCCATCAATGAATTGGCGAGCTACCTGGCGGATGGCTTCGTTCATCGCCTGATTGTTGTGGGTGGTGGAGACGATGAGATTGCAACGCACGATCTGATCGTTCTCATCCACCTTGTAATGGTGAATGAGTGTGCCGCGCGGCGCTTCGATCACCCCCACGCCACGCTCTTGCCGTTCACCTTTGCTCACTAGGTCTGTACCTTGCAGGTCTGGGTCATGCAGGAGTTCGCGGATCATCTCGGCACAGTGCAACATCTCGATCATGCGCGCCCAGTGGAAACCCAAAGTCGCTTTGGCCGCTTTACCGCCGTCATGCGCGATGAAGGTCTTGCGCTCGGCATCCGCCAGTGGAGAAGGGATGAAGTCGCATTGCGTCACACGTGACAACGGCCCGACGCGATACCAACCCTCCTCTGCGCCCAGTTTGCGCAAGAATGGGAACTTCATATACGACCACGGCTTCACGTCCTCGAATATCTCGTCCCAGTAGTGGCTGTAGTCGTAATGATCGAACAAGGTCTGGCCGTTCATGTCGCGCGCACGTAACCCGCCGTGATACAGATCCATCGCGCCATCGGCACGCACCAGATTCAGTGTGTGAGCTTGAAAACTGCCGAAACTGTTGTAGAGGTCAGGATTCAGCTCGAACAGTTTTTGGATGATGCCGACCGCATCGCGGCTCCACGCAATCATCTGATCCGCATCTTTGAGCAGATAGTCGCGCTCTTCGATACTCACGTTCTTGTTCACGCCACCCGGAATCGAACCCGTGCCGTGGATGCGTTTACCTGCGGTGATGCGGATGACCTCTTGCCCGAACTTGCGCAACAGCACACCTTGTTTGGCGATCTCTGGATGCGCGGCGGCGATGCCGACGATGTTGCGTTTCGCCACATCCGAATCGAATCCGAACAGCAAGTCAGGCGAACACAGGTGGAAGAAATGTAGTGCATGCGATTGCAACATCTGCCCGTAGTGCATCAGACGGCGCACCTTCTCCGCCGTTGGCGTCAGCGTCGCGCCCACGATCATGTCCATCGCCTTGCTCGCAGCCAGATGATGGCTGACCGGACAGATACCACACAAGCGTTGCACCATCACCGGCGCTTCCCAATACGGACGGCCTTGGATGAATTTCTCGAAACCACGGAACTCCACGATGTGCAAACGTACCTGATGTACGCGGTCGTTCTCGTCCAGCAACAGCGTCACCTTACCGTGACCTTCCACGCGCGATACGGGATCGATGGCGACGCGGCGCAGGTTTTCGGGGTGGGCGGCGGTTTCTAAAGAATCAGTCATATTTGATCAACCCATGTCCCAGTTCGGGTGTCTTGCCCGCGATGAGGTCAGTTAAGAATTTCCAGATGGCATCCGCCGAAGGTGGGCAACCGGGGATGAAGTAGTCGATTTTCACCACTTCGTGCAGCGGATGCACCTTGTCCAGCGGCAGCGGCAACTCCGGGTCGTTCGGGATGTGTCCATGCACAAGGCCCGGCTCAGTGAGGTAAACCTCAGTCAGGCAACTGCTGAGGTCAAGATGGTTGCGTTGTGCGGGTAATCCTCCATTGATGGCACAGGCGCCGATGGCGATTAGGACTTTGCAGTTCTTGCGGAACTCGCGCAGCACGTGCACGTTCTCTGCGTTGCAGATTCCGCCTTCGATGAGTCCGATGTCGCACGGCCCGCAATGTTTGATGTCGGTCAGTGGCGAACGGTCGAACTCAACAAGTTCCAACAAGGGGAACAGGCGTTCATCAATATCCAAGATAGACATGTGGCAACCGAAACATCCTGCGAGCGAGGTGGTGGCGATGCGGAGCTTCTTGCTCATGGTGCTCCCTCGCAGGCGGAGCAACTGCCGCTGGCATCGACTTGGCGCGGCGCATCGTCCAGTGCCTGTGCGCTGATCGGACGTTGATCGTAACGACGCTCACCGATGGGTGTGCTGAAGCCGACGCGCTTCTTGAGGATCACTCCGACTGGGCAGACGTTCATCGCTTTGTCGGTGAGCGCAATATCAGTGTCCTTGAGCAAACCGGACTCTGCATTGACGATGAGATGTTTGGTGACACCGCGCCCGGCCAGCGCGAACACGTTCTTGCCGTCCACTTCGGAAGAAGCGCGTACGCACAGTTCGCACAAGATGCAACGGTTGAAGTCGAGCAAGATGTCGGGGTGCGAAGCGTCAAGCGGGCGGTCAGGATATTGATGACGGAAGCCGGCCGAATGCACTTCCAGGTCGTAGCCCAAGGCCTGCAACACGCAGTTGCCGCTCTTCTCGCATGAGGGGCAGAAATGGTTGCCCTCGGCGAACAGCATCTGTACCAAGGTTCGCCGCAGCGCGTTTAGTTCTTCGGTGTCGCTCTCGATCTCAAGTCCGACCTCGGCAGGCATGGTGCAGGATGCGACCGTGCGTCCGCTGATCTTCACCGTGCACAGTTTGCAACTGCCGTGGGGTTTAAACTCGGGGTGGTAGCAAAGATGCGGGATGTAATGTCCTGCCGCCAATGCTGCCTGCATCACGGTCTGCCCCGTTTCAAAAACCACAGGCTTGCCGTCGAGTTGGAAGGTGTCGCTCATTCGTTTTCCTTCAGATGTGCGCCCGCATCATCACGCCCGGTCATCTGCCTAGCTCTAGCCAATGCACCATCGAGGTCAAAGGCCGGTTTGAATGAAAGTGATTTGAGTCTGCTCTCATAAGCCGGGCGGAAATGCTTGAGCGTATGCAGTACCGGGTTGCAGGCTGTGCGGCCAAGTCCGCAGTGGGACGTGGTCTGTAACACATGATCGAGATTCTCCACTTCGGCTAGGTCATAGTGCGTGCCCTGCCCTGCGGCGATCTTGTCCATGGTCTGTTTCAGCATGGAGGTGCCGACACGGCACGGTGTGCAGAAACCGCAACTCTCATGCGCGAAGAAATGCACGAAATTGCGCGCCACCTCGAACATGTCGCGGCTGTCGTCGAACACCATGAAGGCGCCTGCGGTCGGCAGGTCTTCGAACCCCAACTTGCGGGCGAACTCGTGTTCTCCGATACAGATGCCCGATGGCCCGCTGATCTGTACCGCTCTGGTATTCACTGCGCCACAGTCGTTGAGTATCTCTTGCACCGAGACACCGAAAGGGTATTCGTAGATTCCAGGGCGCGGACAGTCTCCTGAAACCGAGATGAGTTTGCTGCCTGTCGATTTGGCAGTGCCGATAGCACTGAATTTGTCCGCCCCCATATGGATCGCTAGCGCGGCTTGGCAGAAAGTCTCGACGTTATCCAGTGCGGTCGGCTGTTGCAAGTAGCCATGTGTCACCGGAAATGGCGGACGATTACGCGGTACACCGCGTTTTCCTTCGAGCGATTCGATGAGTGCCGATTCCTCGCCGCAGATGTAGGCACCGGCACCGAGATGGATCTCGATGTCAAAATCGAATCCGTCTTGACCGAGGATGCTCTTCCCTAAAAAGTTGCTACCACGCCGCAGTTGCAGCACCTTTTTCAAGTGATCCAGAAGATAGCGATATTCGCCTCGCAGATAGAGGAAACCTTTTTTAGCACCCACTGCCAAGGCGCACAATGTCATGCCCTCGAACATCAAGTCAGCCTGACGGGTAAGCAGCACGCGATCTTTGAACGTCCCCGGCTCGCCTTCGTCGGCGTTGCACACTATGTAATGTTCTGTACCTTGCGCGTTGCGACAGGCTTCCCACTTCAAACCCGTGGGATAACCCGCGCCACCGCGACCGCGTAGTCCAGAATGCTTTACCTCATCCACGATGGCAGCCCCCCCTAGCGATAGGCCGGCCTGTAACGCCGCTCCATAAGCCAAGGTGTTACCCAATATCAGCCCTGCACGTTGGATGTTGTCCTCGACTTGGAAAAAACCGGCTGGCCAATCGCTCAATGGAGTGCGATTGCGAATCAATTGCCCAATATCTTGGATACGTTGGTGGGTGAGCTTGGTAATAGCGCGCTCGTTGACCAGCATGGCAGGCCCTTGATCGCACATCCCCGTGCAAGAGGTGGTGCCGATACTAAGTAGCCCATCTTCCGATACCTTGCCCGGTTGCAACCAGAGCTGTTGGCACATACGTTCCATTAAAGTCTGGCTGCCCAACATGCGGTCAGTGATGTTGTCAGAGAACAGGACGCGGTATGTGCCTTGCGATTTCAGGTGCAGGAAAGAGTAAAACGAAGCGACACTTTCGATACGGTTACGCGGAATATCCAGTGCCCGAGCGATGAAGGAAACAGCTGGATTGGGTATGAAACCAAGGTGTTCTTGGACTTCCCGCAGTATCTGCAACAGCTTGGTTGGATCACTCTCATGATGGTTGATCACCTGCTGCAAAAAAGGCAAATCTTCAAGTTCCTGGAATCTTGAGGAAGGTGAAACTGCTTCGTGTAACATAGGCGGCATTCAGCTTGAAGTTATGCGTAAACTACCTAAGGCGTGTGTCAGCATTATGAAACAATATTCGCAGCGAATCTGGATTTTCTGGGCAATAACCTATCTTTTCACCTTCTCTCTAGCCCTTTCTCACGCAGGAAGTGAGGCGCATGGGTCGATGTGTGGCGGCATCACCCTATTTAATATCTAGTGCTTATCGTAAGTTCTGCTCAAAGGAAGTGCCGATTAAGGGACATCAAAGACTGAGTAGCTGGTGGTGAGCAAGGCAAACCCCAGCTACAACGACAACTTAATCAGATTTCCCTACGCAGTCCAGGTTTAAAACATGCTTAGTAAACTCAACTCCACACAACGCGAAGCCGTCAAATACCTAGGTTCTCCCCTGCTCGTTCTAGCAGGCGCGGGGAGTGGCAAGACCGGCGTCATCACCCATAAATTAGCCTATTTGGTGAACGAGTGCAGCTATGCGGCACGCAATGTGGCCGCCATCACCTTCACCAACAAAGCAGCCAACGAGATGCGCGAACGTGTGGGCAAGCTGCTGCCCGGTAACGCTGCCAAAGGCATGACCATCAGCACCTTCCACGCATTGGGGATGAATCTGTTGCGCGAGGAAGCTCCGCTACTTGGTTACAAGAAACAGTTCTCCATCTTCGATAGTGCCGATACGGGCAAGATCGTCAGTGAGTTGTTGGGCAGCCCAGACAAGCAAGAGATACGGACCGCGCAGAGTGTGATGTCGAACTGGAAGGCGGCCTTCCTTTCACCTGCAGCCGCGACCAGTTTGGCCGAGAACGAAGAACAGCAGCGCCATGCCCTACTCTACGGGCGCTATCAAGAGACCTTGCGTGCCTATCAAGCCGCGGATTTCGACGACCTCATCCGTCTGCCTGTAGAGTTGTTCAAAGCGCATCCGGAGGCGCTGCATCGTTGGCAGCAGCGTTTCCGCTATCTGCTCATCGACGAATATCAAGACACCAACGACTGCCAGTACCAGATGATGAAGTTGCTGGCGGGTGACCGTGCCGCGCTCACCGTGGTGGGCGATGACGACCAAGCCATCTACGCATGGCGTGGCGCGAGCACAGCCAATCTGCACAATCTGCAAGCGGACTATCCCAACCTGCGCGTCATCAAGTTGGAGCAGAACTACCGTTCCTCGCAGCGCATCCTGCAAAGTGCCAACCACGTCATCAAAAACAACACCAAGCTGTTCGAGAAGAACCTGTGGAGCGAACACGGCCCCGGCGACCCGGTGCGTGTGTTCGCCGCCAAGGACGATGAGAATGAAGCAGAGTCGGTGGTATTGCGCCTGCTTGCGCACAAGTTCGAGCATCGCACCCGCTTCGCCGACTACGCCATCCTGTACCGCAGCAACCACTTGTCGCGTGAATTCGAAAAGCATCTGCGCACGCATAAAGTGCCTTACACGGTGAGCGGTGGCACCTCATTTTTTGACCATGCCGAGATCAAAGACCTGACGGCCTACCTGCGCCTCATCGCCAATCCCGACGACGATCCTGCCTTCATCCGCGCGAGTACGACGCCGAAACGCGGCATCGGCAACACCACCTTGGAGAAGTTGGCAGCCCACGCGGCATCGCGTCACATCAGCTTGTTCGAAGCGGCGTTCGAGCCAGCGGTAGCGCATCAGTTACAGCCACGCCAATACGAAGATCTCATCACTTTCTGCAACTTCATCAACAGGATGCAGGCGAGAGCGGAGAAAGAACCTTGCAATCAAGTGATGGCTGATCTGCTCGATGCCATCGACTATGAGGCGTGGTTGTTCGACAGCCACGAGCCGCGTCAGGCGGAAAACAAATGGAAGAACGTGAGCGATTTCGTCGGCTGGATGAACCGCAAATCGGAAGCGGAAGACAAGACACTCATAGCCATGTCGCAGTTGATAGCCCTGCTCAACCTGCTTGAATCGCGTGATCAGGAGACCGATGCCGTGTCGCTCTCGACCCTGCACGCGGCGAAAGGATTGGAATACGGACACGTGTTCTTGGTGGGGGTGGAAGAAGGCATCCTGCCACATGAGCGCAGCGAATCACCGGATCAGATCGAGGAAGAACGCCGCCTGATGTACGTCGGCATCACCCGCGCACAACGCTCGTTGCAAATCAGCTATTGCAGCAAACGTAAGCGCGGCAAGGAACACAGCGCCTGCGACCCCAGCCGTTTCATTGGCGAGTTGCCGCAAGCTGATATTGTCTATTCAGGTGTAGCACAGGTGGGAAATACGCCCGCAATCACCAAAGCGGAAGGCATGGATAAACTTGCACGTCTGAAAGCGATGATTAAATAGTGAGTTCTTGTCGGCAATGTTGCACATGAGTGTTACACATGAATAACCTTACTTTGCATGGATACCTCACGTCAGAGGCGTTTGTACAAGGCGGATAGTTCAGCCAATCTCTTTGTCTGCGACTTGTGCAATTGTTTCCATGTGAAACGCCACTCCCAATTTCCTTCGGTAGTACCAGGAAGATTCATACGGTGTTCGCTTCCTAATCCAAGCACATCCTGCAACGGGTAGATCACTGTGTTGGCAGCAGAGGCAGAGAGCGCTTTGATCATCACCCAGTTGATGTCATTGTCACCGCCCTCGCAGTCCAAATAGCGAGAAGCGAAACTCTTTTCATGCTCCTTTGCAGTGTTCCACCATCCTAGCGTAGTGTCATTATCATGAGTCCCAGTATAAGCAACAGAATTGGCAACATAATGGTGAGGCAGAAAATAATTGCGTTCATCTTCACCAAAAGCAAATTGCAAAATGCGCATGCCGGGCAAATCAAAGCGGTCACGCAATGCAATCACATCTGAAGTAATTAATCCCAAATCCTCGGCGATAATTGGCAACTTCCCTAACGAATTCAGGAAAGCTTCGAAGAGTTTCTCTCCCGGGCCAGGCATCCAAATGCCATAGATTGCAGTCTGCGCGTTGGCAGGAATTGCCCAATAATTTGCGAAACCGCGAAAATGGTCGATCCGAACCAGATCAAAAAATCTGAATGCATGTTGCAGGCGGTTAATCCACCATGTGTAGCCACTCCGCTCATGCATTTCCCAAGCATAAAGTGGATTCCCCCACAACTGCCCTGTCTCGCTGAAATAGTCGGGAGGTACACCTGCCACAATTGTAGGACGCCCTGTTTCATCCAACTCGAATTGATCCTGATGCGCCCAAACATCAGCGCTATGGTAAGCCACGAAAATTGGCACATCGCCGATGATTCTTACATCACGATCATTCGCATACTTTTTTAATTCGAACCATTGGCTAGCAAAACACCATTGGCAAAATTTCCAAAAATCGACTTCATTGGAATATAACTGTTTTGCGTCCTCAAGCGCCTGCGGAACACGCTTGGCTAAATCCTGCGGCCATTCGCTCCAATCACTTCCACTTTCATTCTGACCGATGGCCTTGAATAAGGCATAGTCATCTAGCCAACTCTTTTCATGCTCGCAAAATTCAACGAATGCGGCGTATTTCCTTTTATTTCTCTCGGAGAAAAAGCGTTGCGAAGCAAGACGCAACCTTTCCAGTCTGTAAGACTTGAGCAGATCGTAGTCGATACGCTGCGATGAAAATTCCGGATGGGGAATCAAGTTTCCGGATTCTAGCCAGCCTTGTTTCGCGAGCCATTCCAGATCGATCATCAGAATGTTCCCGGCGAAAGCTGAGCTACTCATGTAAGGCGAGTTACCCGGACCCACCTCCCCAAGCGGGAGAATTTGCCATTTGGTTTGACCTGCACTGACTAACCAGTCGACAAACTTGAAAGCATTCGGGCCGAAATCTCCAGAGCCAAATGGTCCGGGAAGTGATGTGGGATGAAGCAAAATACCGCTAGTGCGTGTAGATAACATTTTCGACATTCGACATAAGTATATCGAATCCATCAGTGATAATGATTGACTGGCAAGTTTGAAATTCAGTGAGGCGGAAGTTCCGTTACTGAGTTTATATAACCACCAAAACCTTTGATTACATGCCTAAGTAGTTATAACTGGATGATGGATACATGCGTGATTCTACCATGACCTTATGGTTTTATACTTTTCAGATTCCTGCTTACTTGACCTTGCCCCTGTATAGCTTCTTATTGAAGAAGTGTTGGTAAATGATGATGAAGCAGTTATCCGCGGAAGCTATGCCGCGCTGGCGCATGTACTACAAGAAATGAAAATGGGCACTAATAATCTAGTGCCCACAGTCATACCTAATTGGTGCGCCCGAAGAGATTCGAACTCCTGACCCCTTGGTTCGTAGTCAATGCAGCAAACATAACAACGTTTATTTATCAATGCCTTGCATCATCCGCAATGAATACAAGGCAGCTACGGAAAGCGCATAAACATTAGAACGCAATTTTAGAATGGTTACGTTTTGGCTACGGAGAAAATATGCAAATCGAAATTGACGAAGATGTCGCGCAACAGGTGCAAAGCCTGACCAAAATCAGGTTAGGCAATCATGACTACAAATACTTCAGCGCATGGTTGCTCAAGGTGGGCGTTGCCACGGTCAGAAGCGCATTAGAGCAACATCCAGAATTGACGCTCGGTGATCTGGTCATGCTCCAATATCGCAACCATGACACACACTAAGCTGGAGTTGTCCACATATCCATAGCCCGAAGCCCTGCGCGCGTGGCGCACGCCACGCAGACGCGCGCAGGGGCGCGAAGCGCGGCTGTGGGTATGTGGGGAACTCGTATTGCTTGACGCCCCTATCTTTCAAGGTTTAGTATCGATCGCGTAATATCCTCCAATCGAATTGTATTTATGCAGGGCGCGGATTGTCGGAGGACGCGCCCGCGTGCATCTCTCCCTTTGAGACCTTTTAGACCAGCGCACGCAACCTATCTTTTTTGATTCGGGTTGCTGCGCATTTTCATTTGTAGCAGCCCATAACCATTTGGAGGCTGCTGCATGTCACATCATTTATCAACTGAAGGTGCATCGCGCACCGCCTGCCCGCCCGCAGCTTTGCGAGGACGGACAGCCGGAGCGCAGTCACCCCATAGAGTAATACGGGGTGAAACATTACCCCTACAGTGGACCCATCCGTCAAGACAGAAATCAGTCTAGTTTAAGCTGGTGT
>CAZRZH010000086.1:0-11717 GCA_964604485.1 uncultured Sideroxydans sp. | reverse complement strand
AAGTCGCGCAGTTAACACGTTTGGGGAGGGCGGCAGATAAACGCTATTCGTTATGTGACAAGAAATATATGATTATGTCGACAAAAATGGCCTATTGCGGGTGGGAGAGCAACACCTGACCAATTGAAATATCAAGAGTTTAAGCCGGGAGGCCGTTACGGTTTACGGGTGGTGAAGCAACAACTACTTCCTGCGATAGGTTACGAAGTGGTAGTCAAGCGGAGTGGGAGATTCTTGCGAGCGCGACTCACGAGCGGTCTCCAACCACTTGCTTGTGTCGAATTCCGGAAAATACGCATCACCCGCCACTTCTTGTTGAATCTCGGTGATGTAGAGCGTCTGGGCAAACTCAAGCGATTGCGAGTAGATGTCCGCACCACCGACGATGAAGGTCTGCGAATCTTTGGCGCAAACCACAATGGCATCAGGCAGCGAAAAAGCGATGAGACAACCTTCGAGCTTCAGATTCTTGTCACGCGTGACCACAACCGTGGTGCGGCCGGGTAAGGGTTTGCCAATGGAGTCGTATGTCTTGCGCCCCATGATCATGTGATGCCCCATGGTCAGTGCTTTAAAGCGTTTGAGGTCTTCCGGACAACGCCAAGGAAGTGTGTTGTTCACCCCTATCGCGCGGTTCTTCGCCATTGCAACGATGATGGAAATACCCGTTTCGGGCTGCGCGTACAGGTTATCCGTGAATTGTCCGGACATCGCTATTGTCCATCTGTCGTTAAAGATTTTTTGATGCCCATGAGTAATTTTCCGACCTCGTTGGTTTGGGCTAAAAGTTTGGAGACTTCATCCGCGCTCACAAAACTCAACCTGAATGCAAGCTGTAGTTGCGTCTCCAATTCCATCAAGGCGCCGTATGAAATGGAAAGGTGGTTTAAATAGGCTGCGGTCGATTTGCGACCATGACCGTCGGCGATATTCGAAGGTATTGAGATTGCCGAGCTTCTAATTTCGAATGAAAGTCCCAAACGCTCTTCGATCGGGAAGCGGGATGTTAATCTGTAAATATCCGTCGCCAAGTCCATTGATTGTTGCCAAACCGTTAATTCGCAATATTTC
Organism: uncultured Sideroxydans sp.; assembly: GCA_964604485.1. Classification (GTDB taxonomy): domain Bacteria; phylum Pseudomonadota; class Gammaproteobacteria; order Burkholderiales; family Gallionellaceae; genus Sideroxyarcus. Next base: position 10,646 of record CAZRZH010000086.1, on the reverse strand, counting down.
ATCTTCCATTCATTCCTGAAAATTGTTCAACAAGTTCAAACCGCCACCGGCGCTTTAATCGCCGGATGAGGATCGTAACCTTCCAGGATGAAGTCCTCGAATTTGTAAGCGAAGATGTCTTTCACGGCGGGATTGATCTTCATGCTCGGCAAGAGGCGCGGTTGACGTGAGAGTTGCAACCGGGTTTGTTCCATATGGTTCGAATACAAATGCGCATCGCCAAAGGTGTGCACGAAGTCGCCCGCCTTCAGGCCGCACACTTGCGCCATCATCAGGGTGAGTAACGCATAACTGGCGATGTTAAACGGCACACCGAGGAAAATGTCGGCACTGCGCTGATACAACTGACAGGACAATTTTCCACCAGCCACATAGAACTGGAAGAAGGCATGGCAGGGGGCGAGTGCCATCTTGTCCAGCTCACCAACGTTCCAAGCCGAGACGATGATGCGGCGCGAATCCGGGTTGTTTTTGATCTGGTCCACCGCGATCTTGATCTGGTCGATCACGCGGCCGTCGATTGCCTCCCACGAACGCCACTGCTTGCCGTACACCGGGCCGAGGTTTCCGTGCTCGTCTGCCCACTCGTCCCAGATGCTGACGCCATTTTCTTTGAGATAACGGGTGTTGGTGCTGCCCTGCAGGAACCAAAGCAATTCGTGCACGATGGATTTCAGATGACACTTTTTGGTGGTGACCAGCGGGAATCCTTGTGAGAGATCGAAGCGCATCTGGTAGCCGAACACACTGGTGGTGCCGGTTCCGGTGCGGTCTGATTTTTTCGTCCCGGTGTTGAGGACGTGCTGCATTAAATCCAGGTATTGGCGCATGTTGAAGCTCGTATAATTGCGGCGTTTTGTGACTTTTTGAGGACGCAATGCTAGCACACCTGACCCTGATTCCAGCCCTGCCCAAGAGCTTGTCCACCATGCATTTGCTGGTGCTGTTGCCCAAAGCGAAAGCGCTTCCCAAAGATTTGCCACAAGGCGAATTGCTATCAGCTGTGCTCAAGCGCCGCGCTTTGAAGGCGGTTGAACTGGCCAAGTCGCCGGTTGTCGCCAATACGGCGGATGGGTCGCTGGTGGTGTGGGCAATGCTGGATTTCGAAAAGGAAACCTTCGCGCAACAGACCCAAATTCGCAAGGCACTGCAACTGTTGTTGGACGAACATCCAAAGAGTATCGAAATCGCGGTTTCCGGAGATGCAACGCAGCGTCAACGCATGGCGGAATTGGCGGTGTATGGCGCGTGGGTGAACGGTGCGTTACTGCCGGTGCACAAGAAGAAAGACGAGCGTAAAACACTGCAAAAGATCGGGCTGTATGGATTCGCTGACAAGAAGCTATTCGACACTTTGCAAGCGCAAGCCGCAGGCAATTTGTTGTGTCGCGAGCTGACCGTGTTGCCTCCCAACGAATTGACCCCCGGAACATACCGCCAGCGTGTGAAGAAGTTGGCGCAGGAAAACAACTGGACGCTTGAAGAATTCGACATGAAGGCGCTGCGCAAGATGGGCGCGGGCGCGTTTGTGGCGGTGGCGCAAGGCAGCGATCCGGAAGACGCAGCCATCGTTCATCTTTCGTACAAACATCCCAAGGCCAAACAGTCGGTGGCGCTGGTGGGCAAGGGTATCTGCTTCGACACTGGGGGGCACAACCTCAAGCCTTCGCGCTACATGCACAACATGCACGAGGACATGAACGGTTCCGCCGTCGCGCTGGGGATTCTGCTTGCCGCCTCGCGGCAGAAACTGGCGGTGAACATCGACTGCTGGCTGGCGGTCGCGCAAAACCATATCAGTCCGAAAGCCTATAAGCAGAACGACATCGTCAAGGCGCTCAACGGCACCACAATCGAGATCATGCACACGGATGCCGAAGGCAGGATGGTGCTGGCCGACACGCTCACACTGGCCTCACGTGCCAAACCAAATCTGATGATCGACTTCGCTACGCTCACCGGCAGTATGGCGATGGCACTGGGAGCGCGTTACAGCGGCGTGCTGGGGAATCGTGATGAGTTGGTGCAACGTGCGGTACAGCTCGGCAAGTCAAGCGGCGAACGCCTGTGCGCCTTCCCGCTGGACGAAGATTACGAAGCCGCATTGGATTCCAAAGTCGCCGACATCAAGCAATGCACACTCGACGGCGAAGCCGACCATATTCTTGCCACGCGTTTCCTCAAACGCTTCGTCGAGCACGATGTACCTTGGTTGCATGTTGATCTTTCGTCCAGTCGTTGTGAAGGTGGGTTGGGCATCGTGGCGAGCGATGTGACGGGCTTTGGAGTAGCTTGGGGGTTGAGTATGATCTCTGCCTGAGCATGGGCGTATAGACGGGATATCAGGCCATTTTTTTTGTTGACTTGCAAAGTTGCAGGGATAGAATCCCACTACCTGCCAACTGGTTATTATGTTTGACAGGAATATCATTAACCATTAACGATAGAGGATTGCCATGAAAAAAATGATCAGTATGTTGGCAGCATTAAGTTTGTCCTTGGTTTTCTCTGCACCGGTTAAGGCAGCTGAGCTGAATCCTTGGACCGACTGCGGTATCGGCGCAATGATTTTCACAGATACACCCGTTGCGGCTGTGATTTCGAATGTGATTTGGGATCTGGGTACGACTGCGGTGACATCGGCTGGACTGTCCAAAAACACCTGTGGAGGAAAAAATGCCAAAGTGGCATTGTTTATTGGCACAACCTACGCAAATCTTGAAGAAGAAACAGTTCAGGGGGATGGCCGGCATGTACGTGCGATGTTGAACATCTTGAGCTGTGAGTCTGCAGCGCAGGGTGACATTATCCAGTCGGTGCGCGCTGACTTTGCTCGTTCCTTGCAAAATGTCTCGTATTCGGAAAAGTCCGCACAAGCAAAGGCTGAAACGTATTACAACGTCGTCCTGGCAAAGGTCAGCGGCGAGTTTGCATCTCAATGTCAGTCCCTTTGATTTTTCGTTAGACGTTTTTCACGAAAGGCCCGTTGAACACTTCGACGGGCCTTTTTCATTATTTTGCATTTGTTCAATGACTCGAATTCTTGCGCTGTTCGTTTTGGTGTTGAGTCCGTGTCTGACATGGGCTTCTGAAAATATCGATCAGGCGATCGCTCCCCTGCTTGTGCAAGCACGAGAGAAACAAACTGCACGGGATCCCTATTGGAGGGCTCTGCTGCACTATCGATACGCGCTACCCGGATTCGAGCACGGCATGAACAGCGAAGTAGTTACGCCGGATTTCTTTCTATCACCTCAGGGTACCCATGATCCGGAAAGTGAATTGGCTGCGACGCTCAAGGCTTTTTTTCAAATTCCAGGTGAAGAGCAGGACGAACATGCGCAATGCAGGTTCATTGCCCGCTACAAGTGGTTGCGCAAGATGTTGGATTGGGGAGAGGTCAAGCCGCCGGCAGTTGCGTGCAGAAAATTTGAGGATTGGTCCAGACATGGCCACATCACATCGTTGAGCATGGTTTTTGCCACCGGCTATTTCAGCAATCCTGCCTCGTTTTATGGGCACATACTTTTGAAATTCAATACTGGCAGGGCGGTGGCGCAGACTGATTTGCTGAATGAGAGCGTTAATTTTGGAGCCATAGTTCCGGAGGACGAAAATGCTCTGCGCTATGTATTGTTTGGAATTGTTGGCGGATACGAGGCTGCATTTTCAAGCGTAGGGTTCTACCGGCTTAACCATATTTATGCGGAGGATGAGCTGCGAGACATGTGGGAATATGAGTTGGCGCTGTCGCCCGATGAAGTCGATCAAATTGCCGCTCATAGTTGGGAGTTGTTGAGGGTGAGATTTGCCTATTATTTTGTCAACGAGAATTGCGCGTATCGCATGTCCGAACTGCTTGCGCTGGTGATTAAGGAACCATTGTTGCCAGCGTCGTTGCCCTGGTCTGTGCCAGTCGATGTATTTGATCGTTTGGTGACGATTGAGCGCAATGGCAAGCCATTGGTGCGCAAGGTCGGATTGATCCCGTCAAGGCTCAATCGTTTTCGCATGCAATATCGGACCCTGAGCAAGGGGCAGCAGCAAGTGCTGGTGAAGCTGGTTGAGAACAAGCTTGATTTTGCGCAAACCGGTTATGCAAAGCTTTCCGAAGCTGAAAAAGTATCAGTCGTGGATACATTGCTTGACTACTACCAATTTCGAATTGTGGGTGACCGCGAGAATGCCGCCCACCGCTTTGTCAGGCGCGAATTATTGGTGGAGCGTGCCGGGCTGCCCGCAACACGAGAATTGAGCAGCTTGAATGATGCAACCCAGAACAGTGATGTGCGGCCACCTCACGTTGGTCCGTTACCTGGCATGGTCAGGCTGGGCGTACTCCAGAACAACAAGCTTGGAAACGGAGTGGCGCTTCGCGTCAGGCCGGTCTATTTTGATAGCCTGGAGCTGGATGCAGGACGTATTCCGCATGCGAATCTGACCATATTTGACCTGAATGCAGTTCATGCGAGTGATCGCTGGCAAATCAGGAGTCTGGATCTGGTTAATATCGAGCATTTGAATGTGGCGGAAACACCGCTTCCGGGTGATGGCGGCTGGGCGTGGCGCATCAAATTCGGATTTGAGAGTGAGGACCTGCAATGCATCAATTGCACAACTGCTCATGTGACTGGAGGAATAGGCAAGGCTCTCAAGGTTGCAGACAGCGTAACCGGATACGGAATGGCCGAAGCATTTGCACGAACTTCCCATCTGTACACCGGAACGGTGGGAGCAAACGCAAGGATAGGTTTGCTTGCTACTCCGTGCGACAGTTGGAAATCCAGCTTGATGTTCAGCAGGCGAGTGTATTTCAACGGAGCAAAATCCAGTGTGCCGCTGCTCGGATGGGAGAGTCGCTTTGGCACTGCACGCGATTGGGATTTGCGCGTCAGTTATAACCGCCATGTTGCCAGCGAGTGGCAAGTAGCGATATCTTCATACTGGTAAGGGAAGTGCGGAATTTATTTTGGGATAACGATGGTTACTTCTTTTGTTGCTTTGGCCAGGGAACCTTTGTTAGCATCCACACGCTGAATTGGTAAGAAAAGTTGTTACTGCATCATGTGGTCAATTGGGGCGTAGTTAATTTCTATTAGGAGTGATTCAATGAATCAACAATCGGGTTTCATGCGCTGGACAAGTCGTTTTTTGATGATATGTACGTTGAGTCTCGTTGTTCCGGTCTCGGCTTTTGCGGGCATGGTATCGACGGATGACGCAACGAATCATGCGCTGGCGGATCAGGGGCGCGCGAAGATCATGGCGCTGATCCAGCGGGACGATATCAGCAAGCAATTGCAATCCAAGGGGGTGACTGCGGAGCAGGCTGTGGCGCGTGTCAATTCTCTGACAGACGACGAAGCACTTCAGGTTTCAGCGAAATTGGATCAACTTCCGGCTGGTGGTGAAGTACTCAGCCTGTTGTTTACCGTATTCATCGTTTTGCTGGTGACCGACATCCTGGGCTTCACCAAAGTGTTCCCGTTCACCCGCTCCATCAAACACTAATTCGCTGTGTGCAAGTTTGGCGCTCGCCTTTGGGTGGGCGCTTTTCTTTTGGTGTTGGGCGGTTGTGTTGTCACGCCGCACCCTCGTGTAACGCTCGAAACGACCCCGCAATTACTCGGTCACATCGAGTTGCTGAATGTGCCTTTCTTTCCCCAGGAGGATTACCAGTGCGGGCCGGCAGCCTTGGCGATGGCTCTGCATTCGGCAGGTCTGCAAGTCACTCCGGAGGTACTGAAAACCGAAGTGTATTTGCCGGGAAGGCAGGGAAGCCTGCAAGTCGATATGCTTGCAACCCCGCGCAGGCATGGCATCGTTGCCTATCAATTGGCTCCCGGACTGAACGAATTGTTGCGGGAAGTGGCAGCGGGCACGCCGGTCATTGTGTTGCAAAACCTTGGCTTGGGCTGGTTTCCGGTTTGGCACTACGCGGTGGTGATCGGTTACGATCTAAATCGCGGCGAGATTTTTCTGCGTTCAGGTCGTGAGCAGAGGCAAGTGTTACCTGTCAGCACATTCGAGCGAGCTTGGGCTCGCGGCGATAACTGGGCGATGGTAGTCATGCTTACCGGAAAGATTCCGCAAAGTGCCGAGGAACATTCTTTCGTCTCGGCAGTGAGTGCGGTAGAAAAGATCGGTCATGAGGCTCGGGTGCGGGACAGTTATGCAGCCGCATTGCAACGATGGCCAACTAACTTTAGGGCACTGATGGGCTTGGGAAATACGGCCTATCGTATGCAGGATTTCACACAAGCAGAAGTCGCTCTCAGACAAGCCCTCAAAGATCACCCGGAATCGGTCGCTGCCCTGAATAATCTGGCGCAAGTCTTGGCTGACTTGGGGCGGGATGATGAAGCTTTGATCTTGGCGCGTCGTGCCGTCGATTTGGGTGGGCCGCTGAATGCGACTGCACAGGAAACCTTGTCTGATATCAAGCGACGAATAGCCACCCCAAAATAGTTCATCCTAAAAACGGTAGTTGTTCTCCGCGTTTCCGCGTGAGACAACTTTTTTTAGGTTCATGAGTGCGTAGTTCGGGATGAATCCCGAACTACCAACGCTTGGTTTTTGAAGCTCGGAAGCCCCGAGGATTTGCCACAAACAAAAGCCTCAAACCACCCCGGCGATCAACACGTAACGCGCAAATTTTCCGATGCCCATGTACAGCGCAGCCCGCCACGGATTCAGTCTTAGCCAACCCGCTGCGAGACACAGCGCGTCGCCGATGAAGGGCAACCAGGCGAGCAACAAAACCGGAGCACCCATGCGCCGGACTTTTTCGACATGTTTGAGCTGCTGGGTCTGCGGCAACAACCAACCCATGGCGAAACTCACCATGCCACCCATTGTGTTACCCGCCGTGGCCAGCGCCAGTGCCAACCAAACGCTTTCCGGATGCGATTTGAGGAGCGCAAAAAGTACGACTACCGAGCCACCGGGTAACAGGGTTGCGCCGAGAAAGCTGCTAAGAAAAAGTGAAACGAGGCCGGCGGTATCAGACACGGCGCAACATCATTGCCCGCGCAAAACGGCAAAAACCTTTTTTGCCAGATCTCCGGTGGCTTGCAGCGGGTGGGCACGAATCTCTTTTTCCTGTTCGGCCATTTTGAGGAACAAACCATCCAGTGCTTTGCGAGTGATGTAGTCATCCAGATGTGCGTCGCGCTCCTTGACCAAGCCCAGCTTTACACCCTTGCCGGCGAAACGCTCGTACGCTTGGGCGAGGCTGACTTTCTGCATGGACTTGGCGACGATGGGTTTGAAACGGTCACCCAAAGCGACTTCGGTATTGCGGCGGAAATAGTGTGTGGCGGCATCGTCTTTGCCCAGCAGAATGTCTTTTGCATCATTCACCGTCATGTTTTTTACCGCGTTGAGCAGTAGCGTTTTGGCTTCCGGCACGGCAGCCTCGGCAGCGCGGTTCATGGCCGTGTTGAAATCGTCGACATATTTTCCGAGACCGACCCTGCGCATCGCTTGCTCGGCTTTTTGCAGATTCTCAGGCAGCGGTATGCGGACTTTTGCATTGCCCAGATAACCGTTCTCTTTGGCGAGTTGGGTAACGGCCGCTTCCGCACCCTGTGTCAGTGCTTGCTTCAGACTGCCGACTTGATCCGTCAAGGTGAATTGCGTGAGAACAGATGCCGAGGGCGACGGAACCGAAGCAGCAGTCGAAGTGGCCGATGCGGGCGCGGGCGGGGCAGAAAGTTCACCCAGTTTTGCTTTGAGCCCGTTCAGATCGAGCGCACAGACGGGCGCACTCGACACAAGCAGCGTCAGCAACACTACAAACCGCTTCATTTCTTACGTGGAGGCAACAGGTCGGTGATGGTTCCTTCGGCCATTTCAGCGGCGAAACACAGCGTCTCCGATAACGTCGGGTGCGGGTGGATGGTGAGGCCGATATCTTCCATGTCCGCACCCATTTCCAGCGCCAGCACGGCTTCTGCGATCAGCTCTCCGGCGTTCACACCGACGATGCCCATGCCCAGGATGCGCCGCGATTTTGGATCGAGCAGCACTTTGGTTACGCCCTCCTCGCGCGCGATGGACAGCGCACGGCCGGAAGCTGCCCAAGGGAAGCTGCCTTTTTCGTAGGCGATGCCCTGTGCTTTGGCTTGTGTTTCGGTGAGCCCCATCCAGGCCAGTTCGGGATCGGTATAAGCGACGGAAGGGATAGTCAGCGGTTCAAAGAACGCTTTGTGACCGGCAATATTTTCCGCCGCGACTTTGCCTTCATGCACCGCTTTGTGCGCCAGCATCGGGTCGCCGACGATGTCGCCGATGGCGTAGATGTGCGGCACGTTGGTGCGTTGCTGTTTATCGACAGGGATGAAACCGCGCTCGTTCACGATCAAGCCTGCCGCCTCGGCGGCGATCTCGCGTCCGTTCGGGCGGCGGCCGACGGCCATCAGCACGCGGTCGTAGAGTTGCGGTTCGGGTGCTTGTTCGCCTTCGAAGGTGACCTTCAATCCTTCTTTCAGGGTCTCGATTTTGGTGACCTTGGTCTTCAGGTAGATCGCTTCATAACGTTTGGCAATACGCGTATGCAAGGGTTTGACCAGATCTTTGTCGGCGCCGGGAATCAGTTGATCCATCAACTCGACCACAGAGATCTTCGAGCCGAGCGCATCGTACACGGTGGCCATTTCCAGACCGATGATTCCGCCGCCCAAAATGAGCAGGCGCTTGGGAACATCCTGCAAAGCCAGCGCGCCGGTGGAGTCGATGATGCGCGGATCGTCATACGGAAAGCCGGGGATACGCGCCACGCTGGAACCGGCGGCGACGATGGCGTTATCAAAGCTGATAACTTTTTCACCGTCGGGAGTTTGCACGGCAAGCGTATTGGCAGAAGTGAATTTGGCTGTGCCGCGCACCACTTGCACCTTGCGTTGTTTGGCCAGTGCGGCGAGGCCGCCGGTGAGCTTGCCGATGACGCTTTCTTTCCAGGTGCGGATGGCATTGATGTCAATTTTGGGTTTGGCAAACGTCACGCCGTGATGTGAAACCTCATCCGCTTCGTTGATCACTTTTGCCACATGCAGCAAAGCTTTAGACGGGATGCAGCCCACGTTCAGACAGACCCCGCCGAGCGATGCATGCTTCTCGATCAGCACCACCTGTTTACCCAAATCGGCGGCACGGAAGGCGGCGGTGTATCCGCCGGGGCCGGCCCCCAACACGACCACTTCGGCGTGTATGTCACCCTTGGCAACGCTGACTTTGGTTGAAGGTGCGACTTGGGCGGCGACAACGGGAGCAGGTGTTGGCGCGGGTTGTGGGGCAGGTTTTTCCGCGACGGGAGCAGATGCGCTGGCACTGCTTTCAAGCACCAAAATCACCGAGCCTTCAGAAACTTTATCGCCGACCTTGATCTTCAATTCCTTCACCACGCCGGCAACGGGCGCGGGCACATCCACGGTCGCTTTGTCCGTCTCCAGTGAGATAAGCGCCTGTTCTGGCTCGACACGATCGCCGGGTTTTACGCTGATCTCGATCACGGCGACGTTTTTGAATCCGCCGATGTCCGGCACTTTTATTTCGATGGTTTGGCTCATGCTGTTCACTCTCCAATGTCATTCCCGCGAAGGCGGGAATCCAGTCCTAAAACAAGCCCTCGCATGAACGAGGACAAAACTTAAGCGTATTAAAGTAAACCGCTGGATTCTCGCCCGGCTGCAAGCCAGTTTATCCTGAGCTTGTCGAAGGGCGGGAATGACGGCCTAAATCCTTATTTGCCCGCTACCCAAAACAATATATTTCTGCGACGTCAATCCTTCCAAACCGACGGGTCCGCGCGCGTGGATTTTGTCGGTGGAAATCCCAATCTCCGCGCCCAGGCCGTATTCGAAGCCGTCGGCGAAACGTGTCGAGGCATTCACCATCACACTGCTGGAATCCACTTCACGCAGGAAACGCATTGCCTTGCTGTAGTTCTCGGTGACGATGCTGTCCGTGTGTTGTGAGCCGTAGGTGTCGATGTGTCCGATGGCTTCATCCAGGTTGGCGACCACCCGGATACTGAGAATGGGCGCGAGATATTCGGTGTGCCAATCTTCTTCGGTTGCCGTTTTCATTTCGGCTACCAGTTTGCACGATACATTGTCACCGCGTAACTCGACTCCTTTGTTCAGGTAGATCTTGCACAACTCCGGCAGCACTTTTTGCGCGACATCCGCGTGTACCAGCAGTGTTTCCATCGCGTTGCATACACCGTAACGGTGCGTCTTGGCATTGTCGGCGATACGGATGGCTTTGACCAAATCGGCCTCGTCGTCGATGTACACATGGCACACGCCGTGCAAATGCTTGATAACCGGAATACGTGCTTCTCGCGAGATGCGTTCGATCAATTCCTTGCCACCGCGCGGTACGATCACATCCACAAATCCGGTCAGCGTGATCAACTCCCCCACCGCAGCGCGGTCGGTGGTATTCACGACTTGCACGGCGTTCCCCGGCAACCCGGCTTCGCGCAAGCCCTGATGCACACACGCGGCGATGGCTTGGTTGGAATGTAAAGCCTCGGAACCACCGCGCAAAATGGCCGCGTTGCCGGACTTCAAACACAAGCCTGCCGCATCCGCCGTCACATTGGGGCGCGACTCATAGATGATGCCGATGACGCCGAGCGG
>CAZRZH010000085.1:2838-12026 GCA_964604485.1 uncultured Sideroxydans sp. | reverse complement strand
GGTCTAACTGATAGTATTTTTTCTCTATCCTGGTTTATTTTATACATTCCTTCAACGCTTCGCCAAATATTTTCAACCCATCATTGATCTGTTCGCCCGTCACATTCAAGGGGGGAATCCAGCGCAAGGTGTTATCGTAGGTTCCGCAGGAAAGCAAGAGCATGCCCTTTTCCTCAACTTTGTGAATCACTTCCTTGACGAGGGGTTTTGCCTTCGCCTGGCTGCCATCCACGATGAATTCGGTACCGACCATCAAGCCTTTGCCGCGCACATCACCAATTTGCGGATATTCCTCCTGCAATTTGCGCAGACCTGTCATGAGCTGGATGCCCTTATCTGTGGCATTTTCCAGCATTTTTTCGTCTCGCATCGCGCGGATGGTTGCCACGCCTGCCGCACAAGCGACTGCGTTCCCGCCGTATGTTCCGCCGATAGAACCGACATCGAGTTTCTTCATAATATCCGTGCGGCTGAAAACAGCAGAGAGCGGCATACCTGAAGCAATGCCTTTCGCGGCGGTGATGATATCGGGGATTACATCAAAGTGTTCGAGCGCAAACCATTTGCCCGTGCGACCAAATCCAGATTGGACTTCATCAAAGATAAGCATGATGCCATGTTTGTCGCAAATCTCACGTAGCCCCTTCATGAAGGATGTCGGCGGGACGATATATCCGCCTTCGCCCATGACCGATTCAATTAAGATCGCGGCGGTATCTTTCGGAGCAGTTTGTGAAGCAAGCAAATATTCAAGTTGTTCCAACGCATACGCGGATGCTTTTTCTTCTGTCATTCCCAAATGAAAAGCATATGGAAACGGTGACACATAAATCCCCGCAGGCAGCGGACCAAAGCCAGTGCGATACCCTGTCTTGGATGTGGTCAACGCCATGGTCTGCGCGGTACGTCCGTGGAAGGAGCCATTGAAGACAATGATATTTTGTCTGCCGGTTGCGGCACGCGCAATTTTGACCGCGTTCTCCAATGCTTCCGCGCCAGAGTTGGCAAAGAAGAAACTATCCAGTGCGGGCGGGACAATTTTGCGGAGTTCTTCGATCAGTTGCAGCATCGGCTTGTGGATGACGATGTTGGCCTGCGCATGAAGAAATAACCCAGCCTGTTCGCGAATGGCTTCGACAACTTTCGGATGGCAGTGACCCGTGTTGGTGACGCCAATTCCGCTGGTGAAGTCGAGCAATTTTTTGCCGTCGTCGGTGTAGATGTATGAACCTTCGGCATGGTCAGCAACGAAGTTGAAAATGCGGCTCCACGCAGGAGTCATGTGTGGGGCGTTGTCTTGAAATAATTGATTCATGATTTCCTTATTTTGAACCGCGAAGCACGCGAAGGAGTTCTTAAGGCAGGCACACGGATTACACTGATCTCACAGACGGGCACGGAATACTTTCTATCCATGTTTTGTCCGTGTTGTCCGCGTAATCCGTGTCCTAATTTTTTCTTGGCGTACTTAGCGGCCTTAGCGGTTAATTTCTAGGCGGGCAGATATTCCGCCGCCCATTCGATATCGTGTTTCTTCAAGGTCTCGCGAGTCGGCACGCCATCGGAGGTATATCCTGACAGCTTGTAGTAATGATCGATGGCAGAATCAACTTCCTCGTGAGTCAGAGCGAAGCCCGCGGTGGGACCAGTCCCGCCCAAAGCCTTGAAGAATTTCTTTGGCAGTTTGTCGTCCTTGCGTCCGAGTCCCTCGCGGGCATTAAACGTGCGGAAGAGGTCAAGGCGGCGGCGGCCAACTGTCATCAACTCCTCGACGGTCAGATCCCAGCCGGTGACTGCTTTCATCATCTCGACGGTTTCGTTGGGGCCGTAGAGAGTCCAGGTGGGACCGTATACAAACTGACACAGTTCAGCCGAGTCCATCATCGAGTAAAAGACTTCGGTCTCATACGCAAAACGGACCTTCTCTTCGGTGAGGCTGTAGGCGGGCTGCGGCGAACCGAGACCGATGACCTTCAAGCGATCCAGATTGAAATCGCCGATGCCGTCTTCGTAATAGGGATCGTGCTCGCTGGATTGATGATCCGCGCCGAATGGATTGACCGCATAAATGAGCGCGAGACTGCGCTTGGCTTGCGGCATGTGCGCAGGAGACTCAGCGCCTTTGACCGTGATCAGGAATTCGTCGGAACCCTTGCCCCAAACTTTGGAGGCGCGCTCTGAACCCATGCCGAGTGTCTTACCAAATTCGCCTTCGCCCTTCACCATCATTTCAAGCGCCTTCAACATGGCTTCGGCATTGCCAAACTTAAGTTCAAGTCCGCCAGCCTGTTCTTTGGTGATGACTCCCTTTTCATAACATTCCATCGCAAAGGCAATCGTCGCGCCAGCCGCAATGGTATCCACTGCGTATTCGTTGCAGATTTGATTCGCCAGCGAAACAGCCGCAAGATCGTCAATGCCGCAGTAGGAACCGAATGTGCCGAGCGTTTCGTATTCAGGCCCGCCATAACGCGGACTCACTTTATATGGTCCATCATTAATTTCAACCACGCGCTTGCATTTGACCACGCACGCATAACAAGTATCGCGTTCCTTCAAAATGGTCTCAGCCATTTTTTCGCCGCTAATCGGTTCGCAGGTTTCAAATTGACCTTCGGTATAGTTGCGGGTCGGCAATGTGCCGAGCGTGTTATTGAACAAAACAACTACTGCTGTACCAAACTTCGCGAGGCCGTCCATGTCACCATTCTCCGGGAGAATCTTCGGGCCAGTGCGATTCAACTCGACCAGCGCCTTCTGGTCGGCAAGTTGGATTTTCTTCGTGCCGCGCACCACAACCGCCTTCAAATTCTTGGAAGCCATCACCAGTCCCATGCCCGTGCGGCCATTATGGCGGTTGGACATGCTCACCAATGACGAGAACAGCACGCCATTCTCCGCGCCGATGCCATGCTGTAAAATTTCAGCCTTCGGGTCAACTTCCTTGTGAATGATGTCATCCACTTCACCGGAGAGTTTGCCCATCAAATGCGCCGCATCGCGCAATTCATATTTACCTTCGATGATCGCCAGATAAACAGGCTTCTCGGATTTGCCCTTGACCACAATTCCGTCAAAGCCCGCAAACTTTAACTCAGCGGGAAAAAATCCGCCGCTCTGCGAGTCGCCGATGCCGCCGCTGATCGGGGATTTGGCATTTGCGTTCAAGCGGCTCTGGCCAGAGATCGCCGCACCCGTCGTCACACCGGTAAAGAGCGTCAACACATTTTCAGGGCTGAGCGCGTCCGCGCCTTTGGGCATATCGCGCAAAATATAATGCATCCCCATCGCGCTTCCGCCAAGATACTTGCGGTAGAAGGTATCATTCGGTTCCTCAACTGTCAGCGAACCTTTTGTGAGATCAACGTGCAATATCTTTCCGTTATAACCGTTGGGCATGGCGTCCTCCATTTTTGAGTATATGGGTGCGTCGCACCAGACGGGTGGATTAATGCCACGAATGAGTAGAATCTATTCGATTGGATTCTGCTCGTTGAATCAGGTGCGACGCACTCTCTGCTTTGTTTTTTCAATTATACAGGTCGGGTGGACTTAAGACAACTTGGTATTTCCGAAAGTGACAGGAATGATCCAACCACAGGATTTTTCCTGCGCCGCTCGCGCCGTTTCACGCCTAACTGGAAGCTGATTCTGTTTCGAGGGGCATTATTCATCTTTCAAGGCCAGCTCTTCAGGCTTCGGCTTTGACCCGATCTCCACCAACTGCACCTGAACCTGATAACGCTTCTCACCGATCTGGATCTTGCCCATTCCAAAGTATCCCCTTGATCCGGTCTTGAAAAGTTTTTCCACAGCCGACAATAAACCAACTACTTTATCGTTTTCCTTGATCTCAACTGAAAGCATGATGATTCTCCTTGTTTGATTTTGTGCGATTCTACTGCTTCCTGCCAAAAAGATTAAGCTTTTTGAATCAGGGCTTGGGAAAAAGGTTTCCTGTCTGGATATAACTTTATTCGATTTATAAAGTATTGCATAATCCATAAGTACTCTCTTTGATTTTGCTTATTGACTTATTCACCGCCATCAGTAAAATAAGACTATAGCTATCTCCATTTCCCAACATTACCGTAAGGAGAAATATTAATGAATGCCAAAGGAAAGAATTCTTTTCGTCTGCTTGTTAATTGTTTCAGCTTGTTGGTTTTAGTTTCGGGGGTCATCACACCTCGATCCGTATCAGCCTCGCATACTCCCGACCCAATCAATGTCACCATAGCCGGTTCACTCCAAAGTGAAATTGGCTGCGCGGGCGATTGGGATCCTGCCTGCACCGCGAGTCACCTCACCTATGATTCCGCTGACGATGTCTGGCAGGGATCATGGACTGTCCCCGCTGGTGGTTATGAATTCAAGGCCACCATCAACGATTCATGGGATGAAAATTATGGCCTGCACGCCGCTCCAGGCGGCGCAAACATTCCATTGAATTTGGGGGCCAGCTCAACGGTCAAGTTTTACTACGATCACAAATCCCATTGGGTGACAGACAACGTCAACTCGGTCATTGCAGTCGCGCCGGGCAGTTTCCAATCTGAATTGGGATGCCCCGGCGATTGGCAGCCTGATTGCCTGCGCTCGTGGTTACAGGATGTTGATGGCGACGGCATCTATACCTTTAGCACCACCGCCATCCCCGCTGGCAGCTACGAAGGCAAGGTTGCGCTCAACGAATCATGGGATGTGAATTATGGTCAGGGCGGCGCGCAAAATGGCGCAAACCTGGCATTCACTGTTCCAGATGGTGGAGCAACCGTCACGTTTAGTTTCGATTCAGCCACTAACGTTCCAAACATCAGCGTTGTCGGCTTTGGCCCCAGCCAGGATAACAATGTTTTCTGGGATGGCCTTCGCCACGATTCACGCGACTCTTTGTATCGCACTCCGGGCGGCGCAGTGACAGCTGGCACACCGGTCTTGATTCGCTTCCGCACCTTCCACAATGATGTGACCGCCGTTGCCATGCGCGTGTATGACATCAACGCGAACGGTCAGCGCATTGTGCCGATGACTCTCGTCGCAACAGATTCCTGCTATCAGGCTGGTCTCGAAGCGTCCACTTGTGATTATTGGCAGGCTACGCTCAACGAATCCACTCCCAACAATTTGTGGTATCGCTTCATCGTCACCGACGGCACGGACACCGATTTCTACGCCGACAACACAACCGCCCTCGATGGCGGACTCGGCTCCACCAGCGATGAAGTCGTGGATCAAAGTTTTGCGCTCATGTTCTACGACCCGACCTTCACCTCGCCGGCCTGGTCGAAGGGCGCCAGCATCTACCAGATCTTCCCCGACCGCTTCTTCAATGGCCGTAACAACAACGAGCCGAGGACCGGCGACATCCGCTACGACGACCCGGTGCTGAAACTTAATTGGGGCACATTGCCCGAAGGCTTCTGCCGCAACTACGCCGACGGAGCAACCAATTGTCCGTGGCGCTTTGACACCACTCCGCCCGATTGGAGCCTCACCAAGGAACAGCCGCGCGGACGCGATTATTTCGGCGGCGATCTCAAGGGCGTGGATGAAGGGCTCGATTATCTCAAGTCGCTTGGCATCACCACCATCTACTTCAACCCAATCTTTGACTCGGGTTCAAATCACGGCTACGACACGCAGAACTATTACAAGATCGATCCCTACTTTGGCACACAAAAAGATTGGGATAGCCTTGTGAAGCACGCCCGCGAAAAACACATCAACATCGTTTTGGACGGCGTCTTCAATCACCTCTCATCGGATAGCGCCTTCTTTGACCGCTACCAACATTATTCAGCGGTCGGCGCTTGCGAGTCGCTGACTTCCCCGTATCGAAGCTGGTTCACTTTCCACGATGTTCCCGCAGGGACAGGTTCTTGCGTCGGCAGCGCAGGCGCGAACTCCGCCACCTATGACGGCTGGTTCGGCTTCGACTCGATTCCAGTGGTCAATAAATCCCTGCCCGCAGTTCAGGCCTACTTCATCACCAATAACAACAGCGTCACGAATTACTGGCTCGATAAAGGTGCGGCTGGCTGGCGTATGGATGTGATGGGCGATTCCTCCTTCCCTGCCGGGTATTGGGAATCCTTCCGCACAGAGGTCAAGAGCAATGACCCCAAAGCGCTCATCATCAGCGAGACCTGGCAAAAAGACAGCACGCTCCTGCGCATGTTGCGCGGCGATCGTGCCGATACCACCATGAACTACCGCCTGCGTGATTCTGTTTTGGGATTACTCGCCCCTCAGCCCTTCGACTCGAAAGGCTTTGGCGACAGCGGACGAATTATCCTGCCCTCAGAGTTTGCAGCGCGTCTCGACTCAATTCGAGAGGATTATCCCGATGCGGCATATTACTCGCTGATGAATCTCCTCGACAGCCACGACACCGAGCGCATCCGCTGGACTCTCACGCCCGGTCAGGAAACCACTACTGATAAGGAACTCAATTCTGCGAATATTGCCGAAGGGACTCAGCGTCAGAAACTCGCCTCGTTGATCCAATTCACCGTGCCCGGTGCTCCCACCGTCTACTACGGCGATGAAGCTGGCTTGACCGGTGACGATGATCCCGACGACCGCCGCACCATGCCGTCGCTCGATAAGTCAAAGAAAACCAATTTCTTCAAACATTATCAAACGCTCAACAGACTTCGCAAGACTCAAGATGTGCTGGTCAATGGTGATTTCAACATCCTGCTCGCAGATGATGCTTCGCAGATCATCGCCTATGGCCGCAAGACCGAAAGCCAGGGCGCGGTCGTTATCATCCATCGCGGAGCGCAGGCGCAGGCGTTCAGCATCCCCGTCGCAGGCTATCTGCCGGACGGAGTCATCTTACAGCGTGCATATGTTGTTGGGTCTGGCGGCCAGCTTCAAGTCACAGTAACGAACGGTACCATTAGCGGCAACATAGACCCGTTAAGTGGTTTGATTCTCATAAGCGGCAGAGTCGATCTTAAACCGACATCGAATCCAACTAGTTTGCACGTCACCAATGAAGGCAATACGACGGCCAGCCTTGAATGGAATGCTGTGACTGGCGCAACTGGCTACAACATTTATCGCAGCCCTGTCAGCGGCGGCGGATATATCAAACTTAACAGCACGCCTCTTGCGACTCCCGCCTTCAGTGATTCTGGTTTGGTGAATGCCAAACTTTATTATTACGTTGTCACCGCGATGGATGATCACGGCAACGAAAGCGGATATTCGAATGAAGCCAGCGCCTTGCCGCATCTCGCGATCGGCTGGGCCAATTTGCAATGGCCGCCCACGATGACGCACACCATCAGCACAACCGACCGCACCGATAACGTGTATGGTCAGGTCTGGATTGATAACGCAACCAATCAGCCCGGACAGACTCCCAGCCTGCGCGCGCAATTGGGCTTCGGACCTTCGAACAGCGATCCGAACGGCAACGCGGCCTGGAGTTGGGTTGATGCGTCCTTCAATGGGAACGCCGGCAACAACGACGAATTTGTCGCCAGCCTGCTTCCTGAATCGGTCGGCACATTTGACTATGCCTACCGATATTCAACCACCAACGGCACAAGCTGGATCTACGCCGACTTGAATGGCATTGGCGATGGGTACGATCCCGCCCAAGCTGGGAAGTTGACCGTTGCTTCGAGCGGCGACACCACCGCCCCGACAGTCCCGACCGGGCTGAATGTTCTCTCCGCTTCTCCCGCTGGCATTGAACTGGCATGGGATGCCATACTCGGTGACGCTTCGCTGTATGGCTATGAAGTCCTGCGCGCTGCCACAGCAGGCGGTCCGTACACAATGATCGCGCGCGTGACAGGCGCTTCCTTCATGGATACAGTTGTCAGCGAAGGCGCAACTTACTATTACGTTGTCCGCTCGCTTGACCAATCTTTCAACCGCTCGGACAATTCAGGCGAGGTCACCGGCACGGCTCAACTGCGGACAGTCACTTTGGTAATCAACCTGACTGTCCCCGCCACAACGGATGCGACCGCCCGTTCCGTTTACATTGCCGGCTTCCTGGATCGTCTGGATGGCGGCCTGCCGCAGTGGAATCCCGGCGGCGTTGTGCTGACCCGCGTGGATGCCACCAACTGGACGATCACATTCACCGGAAAAGAGTCTACAGCCATTGAATATAAGTACACTCTTGGCGACTGGGATCACGTGGAAAAGGATGGCGCCTGCGGTGAAATTGGAAACCGCATTCTTACCCTCAGCTACGGAGCCACAGGGATTCAAACCGTAAACGACACTGTGCTGAATTGGCGCAATGTCGCTCCGTGCGGTAATTAATAATTCACCCCTTGCAAATGTCGTTCTGAGCGAAGCGACACTTGCGCCGCGCGCCAGTGCGGTGAGAACCCTGATTTCAGAAGTAGAGACCCTTCGCTTTCGCTCAGGGAATCACAATTGGGTACATAATAAAAAACCTCCGAGTTCTCAAAGAACTCGGAGGTTTACATTTTCTACATTTCCTTCATCCCGTATGGGAAGCCGTAATCGGCCATTTTTTCCATGAACGGATCGGGCGGGAAGGCTTCCGGACCGAGGACGCCTACGCCTTTCCAAACGCCGTGTTCGAGCAGATCCATGGCGATCACTGCGCTGAAAGCGGTCTGCGCCACCACAGCCTGACAGCCCCAGGCATCCATGCAGGCTTTGTTGTCCGCCACCTGATACAGATAGACCTGACGTGGTTTTCCGTCTTTCACACCCTTGACCCAAGTGCCGGCGCAGGTCTTGCCGGACATCTTGTCACCGAG
Source organism: uncultured Sideroxydans sp. (assembly GCA_964604485.1). Classification (GTDB taxonomy): domain Bacteria; phylum Pseudomonadota; class Gammaproteobacteria; order Burkholderiales; family Gallionellaceae; genus Sideroxyarcus. The sequence continues at coordinate 3,261 of CAZRZH010000085.1, read as the reverse complement.
ATGAGCGGGGTCGGGCAGACACGCGGCAACCACATCCCGCGGCGCGACCTGAACGCCCTTGACGTTAATCTTCTCTTTGTTATCCAGCCCGAGCATGTGCAGGGTCTTGAGCACACCGATGAACTGGTCACCGAGACCGTACTTGAACGTGGCGCGTTTGGTCTTAATCCAGCGCGGCATGAGCAACACTTCTTCATGCTCCACGTTGACAATTTCCACGGGGCCGATCTCGGGAAAGTCAAAGACTTCGGGTTCAGAGAATGGCGCAGTGGTGAACCACTTTCCGTTTTCCCAGATCACTGGCGGGTTAAGGCATTCTTCGATCGTCGTCCAGATCGAGAAGTTGGGAGCAAACTCATAGCCTTCAATGGCAATGTTCGCGCCGTCGCGGATGCCGAGTTCTTCGATCTCATCGAAGAACTC
>CAZRZH010000085.1:0-2828 GCA_964604485.1 uncultured Sideroxydans sp. | reverse complement strand
CGACGTAACGGGCAAACACGTCCGCCATGCCGGGCTCCACGCCAATGCCGACCAGCGCGAGAAGTTTCTTCTTTTTCCAGTCTTTGGCTTTGGCGAATTGATAGTCGCCGAGTTTTACTCCGCACTTGTTGAACGGGTCTTTCGCGTGCGGCGTGGACAGGGTCATCGCCATGTCCATGTAGGTCACGCCGGCGGCATACGCGGCATCGAAGATCTGCTCGTTGAAGATCGGATCAACCGCGTTCATGATCATATCCACCTTGTATTTCTTTGCGAGTTTTACGATCTCAGATTTCTTGCTGGCATCAATGAATTCGACCGGGAAGCGCTTGTTTTGTCCAAGCTTTTTCTGCACTTCCTTTGCGCGCTTGACGTTGTAATCGGCAAGCACCATTTGCTCCATCCATGCGCGCGGCTTTGCGATCGCCGCAATTGCTTCACCAACTCCGCCCACACCAACTAACAAGACTTTCATGACGATCCATTCTCCGTTTGGTTTTATAACCCGCGACGATGCGAGTTAGTTTACTGGACATAGGTCATTGCGAGGAGGTGTTCGTCCGACGAAGCAATCTCCTTGCATAAACAGGGATTGCTTCGTCGCGAAAAGCAAGAGCGCTCCTCGCAACGACAGCTAATTCTTAATAACGGTCTGGTAAATTGCCCTGGCTATCTGAATTGAACGAAATCATAAGAGACATTAAATACGCCTTCACAAACGCATCCCCCACTTTTTTAAACCTACGAACTAACGTTTTCATTTTTTCCTTTTGGTTGGCTCTGCGATCCTCAATGCTTGGGGCGCAGACAAAGTTTGTTGAAAGCCGCAGCAGGCCAAAGGTCCGCTTGAAGCGAGTTTCCTAGAAATAGATTTCCTTGACGATCTTCAAATGCATGAAGGATTCCGTATCCCGCACACCATCCACTGTGGAAAGTTTTTCGGTCATGAAACCTAGAAGTTCTTCATGGTCACGGCAGAAGACTTCGATCATGATGTCATATCTGCCGCTCAAGATCACAAGATAGACAACTTCCTTGAGCGCGGAAAGTTTTTCAGCCACCTGCATCAGTTTGCCGCCATCGGTGCGGATGCCGATCATCGCCATTTTGCGGACACCCATCATCAGCGGATTAGTAACCGCGACCACTTTGAGATATCCCAACTCAACGAGTCGGTTGTAGCGTTGGCGGATCATGCCTGGCGAGACTTTGAGCTGCTCAGCGATCTGGGCAAATGCCACCCGACCGTCTTTTTGCAGCGCCTCGATAATATATAAATCTATAGAGTCGAGGTTCTCTGGCTGATTCGTGCTGATTACGCTTTCCACACCCATATGTTATTACTATTTTGCATTATTGTCAATAGAATTATGATGATTTTGAATAAAACTGGCAAACTCAGTGATTATTGTATTATCTATAATATGCGGTAAAAGTCACGAGTGCCTACACGAAGAACTTTAAACAAAAACCCCGACAGGCCTTTACCTGTCGGGGCATGTACTATCTTCAAACTTCAGAGCTAGTTACCGCCCTTAACCTCAACCCAAATGTTATCGAAGAGCGGAGCGGCCTCACCCACATCTTCAATTCCGTGGCCGTTGGCAACTGCGTCAGCCGGCGGATTGGTGATCGGCGAATTGATGTATGCGTTGTAAACATCCACTTCGTTTGCTTTTGCATAATCCAAAGCGGCCTTGTTCGGATTTGTGTATTGAAAGTCGCGAATGGTCAGCCAGAAGACATCGCCCTGCATGGTGTAGTTGAGCCAGGCGTAGGCAGCATCGGCATGAGGGGCATCTTTGAGCATCACCCAGTTATCCTGCCAGAGGATCGCGCCTTCACTCGGGTAAACGTATTGAAAAGCTGGATTCTCCTGATTGGCGATAAAGGCCTCTCCAGTCCAAACCATGCCGAGGTCAACATCGCCAGCGATCAGAGCGGTCTTGGGGCTGTCGCTATCAAAAGCCTTGATGCTGGGAACCAACTCTGCAAGTTTGACTTTGGCCTCTTCAAGCTGAGCGGGATCGGTCGTGTTGGGATCGTATCCGAGGGTCAGCAAAGTCAGGCCGATGACAGCGCGTGAATCATCAAGGAAGATCATGCGCCCGGCATACTCAGGCTTCCACAGGTCTGCCCAAGATTGGGGAACATTTTCAACCGTATCTGTGTTGACGACGATCGCATCGGTGCCAGCGAGATATGGCAGGGTGTACACATTGCCTGGGTCGAATGGCTTGTCCAACCAGGCCGGGTCAAAGCTGGACATATTCGGCAATTGAGCCTTGTCCAATTCCTGCAAGAGCTGGTTGCGGATCATCAAACCAACGATGTAGTCGGTCGGCTGGACGAGATCGTAGGATGTCCCACCGGCAGAAACCTTGGCATACATTTCCTCATTGCTGGAATATTCGTCACGGTTGAGCGTAATGCCGTACACCAGTTCAAAACACTCAAGCATATCGGGAGGGAAATATTCCGTCCACACAAAGAGGTTTAGCTGGGTGGAAGTAAGCTCCACACGTGGCGAAGGCTCCGGGCAGGTAAAACCAGAAGAGGCCACTTTCGGGCCGCTATCAACAGCCTGGGTGGCATCCCCGCCGCCCCCGCAAGCCGCCAGCACCATGCTTGCCATAACAAGCAGCGCCAGCAATTTAAACAGATTCGATTTCTTCATTTCTTCCTCCAAGAAAAAATAAGATGGTCTATTGGCTACGCATTCCAAACGAAATGCGGAATACCCGAACGAGTCGTTATTGCAGCATTCGCTATCATATTAGCGCTGCGGTTTCTGCTCGCGGTTTTGAAGGATCTGCAAAGCTACAACC
>CAZRZH010000084.1:0-12073 GCA_964604485.1 uncultured Sideroxydans sp. | reverse complement strand
CGGGAAGAACAAGCCCGCCGTGAAGAGCAGGCGCGAATAGAAGAGGAAGCCAGAAAAGAGAAAGCGCGACAGGAAGAGATTGCACGCAAAAAAGCCTTGGCTGCCGAAGTTACAACAGTAACGGCTGAATCTGATATGTCATATTGCCACGCAAGAGAAATTGCGGTGAAACAGGCAGAAGTTGGTGCTAAGAATGATGCATACCGGGAGTGCGAGGCTTTGGGTAACGGCGAATGGCGTTATAAGGAACTCAGGTTCTACGGTTATCTGGACTGTACAGCCTGTACCGGATTCGAAGCAGGAAATTTCCGTTGCAAGATCAGGCAGTCTACGCACAACTGTCAGCGCAGGTAACCGGATGTTGGGCATCGCTGCACTCAGCACCAACCTACGTATGATTGATTGGGGTTGATGGGTAGAACGTTGGGCTTCACTGCGCTCAGCACCAACCTACGTAGGATTGTTTGGGATTGAGGGGTAGGTTGGCGCTGATGCAAGAAGCCCAACGTTTGTGGTGCAAAAATCAACTGGGCAGTGCAACTTCAGCGCATAAAAAAGACGACTACGCGGTCGTCTTTTTTACGTCCACTTGATTTGATTCACTGCGGGTCAACGCGAATAATCCGCCCAGTTATTGGGTGTCTCAAACAGTCGCACACGTTCCAGTCGCAGATGATTGCCGTAGGTGTCGTGGTAGGCATCTTTCAGTATATCGAAGGCGACCTTCGCCAGATTCTCGGCAGTGGGTATGACGTCCAACACCACAGTTTTGTGGTTCGGCAATGTGTTCAGAAAATCCAGCACCACCTTGTCATCGCGATAGACTAGGAAGGCGTGATCCCATACATCGACAACGCTCGCCTTGGCGATGTTTTTTACATCCGAGAAATCCATCACCATGCCCTGTTCTGAAACGCCTTCTGTCGTGATGATGTCGCCTGCCAAAGTGATCTCGATCGCGTAACGATGCCCGTGCAGATGTTTGCACTGGCTGTTGTGGTTGGGGATGCGGTGACCGGCATCGAATTCCAGGCGGCGGGTGATTTGCATGATGTGAGCGTCAATAAAAGTGGCGCGGATTATATCTTGAACCTTCTGACGGCATCCCTGAATGCGCGCAGTGAAGCCTCATCCTGTTGGTTGCCGTAGCGCAATGCGACGTAGCGTGCCGTGATGTCGGCGATTTGTGCAGCGTGGTGCGCATGTATTTTTGCGGCACGTCGGGCGAAGTCCTGCGCCCCTTCATGTGCCGCGCGCAGCGTGCCGCGTTTTTCCAGCTTGCGACAGAATTTAAGATAGTTGGCTTGAATCGCATCGGTCTGTCGTGTGACCAGACGCCGCAGCATCACCAGCGTGAAAATCCCGACCAGCAGTGAAACACCCGCCAGCATGTTGATCGCCAGTTTCTGCCAGGTGATGTCTTCCATACCCAAACGCGTGAGGAAGGCGAACTGGCGTTCCGTGTTGTAACCCAGCACCCACTGGTTCCACTGGTTGTTCAGCGCATCAAGATTGAAGCGCAGTTTGAGCAAGAACTGGGATTGGGTGCGGGCGAAAAAGGGCAGTGACGCATTGTCCGGCAGCGCCGCATTCAATCCATTCTGGATACGGCTGGGTGCGATGGCGGCGGTGGGGTCAATACGCACCCAGCCTAAATCGCGCAACCACACTTCCGCCCAGGCATGGGCATCGTATTGGCGCAGGATGTAGTAGTCGCCCAATTCGTTATATTCGCCCCCCTGATAACCGGTCACCACGCGCGCCGGAACACCGGCCGCACGCATCAGGAACACAAAGCTTCCGGCGTAGTGTTCGCAGAATCCTTTTTTGCTGCTGAATAGAAAATCATCCACGCTGTTCGCGCCCAGTAACGGCGGCTCCAACGTGTATTCAAAGCCGCCACGATTGAAGTAGAGGAGCGCTGTCCTGACGATTGCGTTGTCGTTGTTGTTCTGCGCCCGCCATGTTGCCGCAAGCTGAAGAGACTGGGGGTTGTAGCCGCGCGGCAGGGCGAGTGCGCGTTGCATTTGCTGCGGTGGTTCATTCAGGTTGGCGTAATAGGAGAGGTAGGAACGTGCGCTGTAACGCAAACGCGAAGTCACCGGCCGTCGGCTTAACAACTGGAAATCGGGCGCGAACTCGGCGGGGATGGAAAGTTGCGTCGCCATTTCCAGTGTGAACAGCCAGGGCTTGTTGTGCGGCTCCAGGGTGACGCTGTAGTCCACCGCCCGGGAAATATCGTCCAGCGTGGGTTTGCGCAAAGTGGCATTGCGTCCGCGCGTCCAGGTCGTGCCGTCAAAATCCCACAACACCGGCCCGCGCCAATACAACTGCTCGCGCATTGGCGCCGAGTCGATGAACGTGACGCGAAAGGCCACGGCGTCGGAAAGTGACAATTTGCTCATACTGCCCGGCGCCATGCTGTCGGACAAACCGCTGCTGGCGTAGGCATCCTGCGGCATGCCCCACAACGGTCCCTGCACACGCGGAAATAACACGAAGATGAGGAGTGAAAGCGGAATGGCTTGCAGCAGCATAATTCCGGCGATGCGCAAACGCGGTTTGAGCGCGAGTGAACCGGTTTGTAAATGCACCCAGGTCGTCATAATCACCACCAGCGTGAGCAGCATGAAGAGTGCGGTGGGAATGCTCTGTGAATAAAAGAAATTGGTGATGATGATGAAGCAGGAAAGGTAGATCACCACCGTGGCGTCGCGTAACGCGCGTAGTTCCAGCAACTTGAGTGAAGCGAGCAGGATGAGCAACGTGACGCCGACCTCGCGTCCGAACAACGTGCGGTAAGAAAGCGCAATCGCCAATACGCAGGCGACAGAAATGCCAAGCAACAACCAGCGCGCAGGCAGCGTATTGCCGCTATACGTAAGGTAAACGCGCCAAGCCAGAAGTGCGACACAAACCGTGCTGACCCACAGCGGCAAATGCTCGACATGCGGCGCGCTCACCAGCAGGATGATGGCGATGAGGCCGTAGATGAGCGGCCGATTCATGGCGCTTCCCCCTCCCTCAGTCCCTCCCCCGAGGGGAGAGGGAAGACAGACGAGCCCTTCTCCCACCGGGGGAAGGGTTGGGAAGGGGGAACACCCCCGGCATGTTCACTCATCCCAAACAAAGCCAACCGGCGCAGACACTCCGCTCGATGCGCCGTGCCGTGTTGTTGCAAAACTTCACCCTCCGGCAAGCGCAGCCCGTACAGCAAGCCCTGTGCATCGGCATCCAATACCCAGCGCGTGAGCAATTCCAATTTGCGTTCGGTCGCTATGTCGGGAAGTTGCGACCAATCGAGCCACAGTGAATGTCCCTGTGGTGCGGAGAATTGTTTCACTTGCAGCCCCTGTTCGCGCGCCAAGGCTTTCCAGGCGATGCGGGGTAGAGCATCCCCGGATACGTAATTGCGCAGCCCCGAGAAATCATCGTCACCTTTTGCCATCATCTTGCCCGTTCCGTTCTGTGTTGAGGCGGCGGGCAAGGGCTGGGGTGTCGCAGGCTTGGGATAAACCAGGACACGCACATCGAAGTGGATGTAGGTCCAGGCATGGAACAACCCGAGCGGGAAATGGGTGTAGAGCGACAATCTCCCGCTATCCAGCCAACCGCGCCGGGTTGCGGCAATGGCGATTTCTACAGGGGTTGAACATTGGGGTGGCAGATCGAACAGAGTTTCGTTCCCCGCATCGTCATGCAGGTGTATTTGGTAACGCGCCAAATTGCTTGGATTGTTGAAATGGAACACGAAGCGCGCCTGCTCCCCCGCGAATACCGGTTCGACATATCCCGCATGGATGGACAGCTGAGCCAGGTTGCGGAAGGCATACAACATGCTCAGACCGGCTGTGGTGGCGAGCAGAAAAGTCAGCACATAACCCAAGCTCAAGTTGTAATTGATGTCGCCCAGCAACATCAACGTCAGCACCAGGGAAAAGCCGAATCCTTGTCTGGACGGGAGGATGTAGATGCGGCGCTGGTTAAGCACCACCGTGCCGGTTTCGACGGTGCGGCGGAATGCCCAGTTACGGAATTTTTGTTTGAAGAAACGCAACACGTCAGGGGATGGCGACCGCCTCGATCAGTTCGCGCGCCAGTTGCTCGCCGTCCGAAGTTTGCGTGTCTAACACGGATTGCAGACGGTGGCTGGCGACGCCGGGCAACACGGCTTGGATGTCTTCCGGTAAAACGGCAGAACGTCCGTCGAGCAAGGCCCAGGCACGCGCTGCGGCCAGCAGGGACAGTCCGGCGCGCGGCGATAAACCATGCACATACCTCGCGGATTCGCGGCTGTGGCGGATGATGGCCTGCACATAATCGAGCAGGGCGGACGAAACAAATATTTGCCGGGCCTGCTGTTGCATCGCCATCAATTCGGCGGTCTGCATCTGCGGGGTGAGTTTGGCGAGAATGTCGCGCCTGTCCACGCCGGAGAGCAAGCCGCGTTCCGCTTGTGCATCGGGATACCCCAGCCGGATACGCATCAGAAAACGGTCAAGTTGCGATTCGGGTAGCGGGAAGGTGCCAATCTGGTTGGTCGGATTTTGTGTGGCGATGACGAAAAATGGCACGGGAAGGGGGCGCGTCTCGCCTTCACTGGTGACTTGCTGTTCTTCCATCGCTTCCAAGAGTGCGCTTTGTGTCTTGGGCGTGGCGCGGTTCACTTCGTCGGCCAGAATCATCTGCGCGAAGATCGGCCCCGCATGGAATTTGAATTCGCCACTGTCGCGCTGGAAGATCGAAACACCGAGGATGTCGGCGGGCAACATGTCGCTGGTGAACTGGATGCGCTGGAACTGCAAGCCGAGCGTTTTTGCCAGCACGTGTGCCAGCGTGGTCTTGCCCACACCGGGCAGATCTTCGATGAGCAGATGCCCGCGCGCCAGCAAACACGTGAGCGCCAACCTGATCTGGTGCGGCTTACCGAGGATAACCTGTTTGGTCTGGGTGATGACGTTGTGCAGTGGGTTGGTCATGGTGTTTTTGAGGTTTTAGTAAGTCATCCCTCGATACACCGCGCTTTGCGCGGCACTCGGGACGAACGGATTGGAGGGGGATTGAAAACGAGTTTTTGTTGAACACCACCACACCGTTCGTGGTGAGTGTTTTTGATTCGTGTGAGCACGGATCAAAAATGTATCGAACCATTCCGCAAAGCTATTCGGTCTCATTTTGAAAAATCCTTTTTAGCGAAACGTGACACATCACGCCAGTCGCCGCGCATCAGCGCTTCTTTCTTTTTACGTCCCCAACCCTTGATTTGCATTTCGGCAGCGAGTGCTTCATCGCGATTTGTACATTCCTGCGACCATGCCAATTCGACTGGGCGGCGGCTGGAAGTATAGCTGTGCCCCATGCCAGACTGATGCTCGCCAATGCGATTTTCCAGGTTGTCGGTGTGACCTGCGTAGTAGGAGGCATCACTGCAACGCAAGATGTAGACCCAGAAAGTCACGGGCGTCCCTCTTTTTAATATCCCTCGATACACCGCGCAAGCGCGGCACTCGGGACGAACGGATAGTGGTACTGGATAAGGCTGTTGGTGGTGTTTTTTTCAAATTATTTGCGGCGGGTTGTGCGACTGTTGGTCTTCCAATATTGGAACGCTTCTTCGTGAATCTCGATGTCCAATTCCATCACGCGGGCTTGGAGTTTCTCTTGCGCATCGGCGATGGCCTTGTTGTAGACCGAGGAGCCGATCTCTTGCAGGAAGAAGTCGAGCAAGGCTTCGGCAGCGATATTGCCCAGCTTTTGATCCATGTATTGCTCAAGGTTCTCCTTGAAATAGCGTTCTATCGAGGCGATGGCCTGCGTGCGGTCTGGTTTGGTCAGTTCGATGCTCATAGCAATACGGCCGCGACCACTTTGCGGTCTTCGGCGACCAGGATGTTATACGTGCGACAGGCGGCCGGAGTGTCCATGAATTCAACGCTGATACGGGCGCGGATGAGTTCGCGGTACAGGTCGGGGTGGGCGAACTGCTGGCGCGCGCCGGTTCCCAGCAGCAACACTTCCGGTTTCAGAGCGAGGAAATAGTCAAAATGCCCCGTTTCCAGCATGGCGAAATTCGTGGCCGACCAGTCGCTGCGGACTTCTTCGGGCAGAACCACCAGCGGCTGTTGATAGCGTTGCCCGTTGACGGCAACGTAACCCTCGCCGTGTCCGGTGAAGGTTTTCAGGTGGGTGTTTTTGAGTAAATGTAGTGCCAAAACATTCTCCAATAGTTTGCCGCAGCGGGGGCTGCGCGGTTAAAATCCCGCCCCTTGCGGAAGTCACGCGTTTGCGCCGGATTCTACCATCGGCGACGCGGGTGATATCCCTGACAACTGAGCGAGTTATTGTGAAACCCATTTCAAAATCGACCAAGCTTTCCAACGTGTGCTACGACATTCGCGGCCCGGTGATGGAACGCGCCAAGCAGATGGAAGAAGAAGGCCAGCGCATCATCAAACTGAACATCGGCAATTTGGCGCCGTTCGGCTTCGAAGCGCCGGAAGAAATCCAGCAGGATGTGATCCTGAATCTGCCGAATTCATCCGGTTATTCCGATTCCAAAGGCATGTTTGCGCCGCGCAAAGCCATCATGCATTACTGCCAGTCGAAGAAAATTATGGGCGTGGGACTGGACGATATTTACATCGGCAACGGTGCGTCGGAACTGATCGTGATGGCGATGCAGGGCTTGCTCAACACCGGCGACGAAGTGCTGGTGCCCGCGCCCGACTATCCGCTGTGGACGGCTGCGGTGACACTGGCAGGCGGTACGCCGCGCCACTATATCTGCGACGAGGCCAACGAATGGAATCCCGATCTGGCCGATATCCGCAGCAAGATCACACCCAACACACGCGCCATCGTGGTCATCAATCCGAACAACCCGACCGGCGCGTTGTATTCGGACGCGATTCTGCAAGAGATCATCCAGGTCGCGCGCGAAAACGAGCTGATTATTTTTGCCGACGAAATCTACGACAAAATGTTGTACGACGGCGCGACGCACACCTCGATGGCTTCGCTGGCGGATGATGTGTTGTTCGTCACTATGAACGGTTTGTCGAAAAATTATCGCGCCTGCGGTTATCGTGCCGGTTGGATGGTGCTCTCCGGCGAAAAGAAACACGCGCAGGATTACATCAACGGCCTGACCATTCTGGCTTCCATGCGGCTGTGTTCCAACGTGCCGGGGCAATTCGCGATCCAGACTGCGCTGGGGGGTTATCAAAGTATTGTCGATCTGGTCGCACCCACCGGGCGACTGTGCAAACAGCGCGATCTTGCCTACAAACTGCTCACCGAGATCCCCGGCGTCACCTGCGTCAAACCCAAAGCGGCACTGTATTTGTTCCCGCGCTTCGATCCCAAGATTTATCCGATCAAAGATGACCAGAAATTCATTCTGGAATTATTGGAGACGGAAAAAGTGCTGGTGGTGCAGGGCAGCGGTTTCAACTGGAAACACCCCGATCACATCCGCGTGGTGTTCCTGCCGAATGCCGACGACCTGACCGATGCAATCGGGCGCATCGCGCGTTTTCTGGAAAACTACCGCAAGAAACACGGCACCAATTAGCGCACGTCATTCCCGCGAAAGCGGGAATCCAGTTGAAAAAGTATCCCCGCGCAAGCGGGACGAAAACAAAAAGCATTTCAAATAAATCGCTGGATTCCCGCCTTCGCGGGAATGACGGCATAAGCGAAAAGGTAATCAAGCAATGAGCAATAAACCCATTAACGTAGGACTTCTTGGTATCGGCACCGTCGGCGGCGGCACCTTCACCGTGTTGCAGCGTAACGCGGAAGAAATCACGCGCCGTGCCGGTCGTCCCATACGCATTACAGTGGTGGCGGACAAAAATGTGGAACTGGCAAAGCAAGTCACGAGCGGCGCCTGCCGCGTAACGAACGATGCGTTTGCGGTGGTGAGTGACCCGGAAGTGGATATCGTCATCGAACTCATCGGCGGCTACGGCGTGGCGAAAGAACTGGTACTGAAAGCCATCGCCAACGGCAAACACGTGGTCACCGCCAACAAGGCGCTGCTGGCGACACACGGCAACGAGATATTCAAAGCCGCTCAGGACAAGGGAGTGATGGTCGCGTTCGAGGCGGCAGTCGCGGGTGGTATCCCCATCATCAAGGCGGTGCGCGAAGGTCTCACTGCGAACCGTATCGAGTGGATCGCCGGCATCATCAACGGCACCACCAACTTCATCCTGTCCGAGATGCGTGACAAGGGGCTGAGCTTCGACACCGTGCTGAAAGAAGCGCAGCGTCTGGGCTACGCCGAAGCCGACCCCACCTTCGATATCGAAGGCGTGGATGCCGCGCACAAAATCACTATCCTGTCTGCGCTGGCATTCGGTATCCCGATGCAGTTCGACAAAGCTTTTATCGAAGGCATTTCCAAGCTGGATGCGGTGGACATCAAATACGCCGAACAACTCGGCTACCGCATCAAATTATTGGGTATCACCAAACGCACAGCGGAAGGGGTGGAACTACGCGTGCATCCGACACTGATCCCGTCCAAGCGACTCATCGCCAACGTGGAAGGTGCGATGAACGCGGTTCTCGTTCATGGCGACGCCGTGGGTGCGACGTTGTATTACGGCAAGGGCGCCGGTGCCGAACCCACTGCCAGCGCTGTGATCGCCGATCTGGTGGATGTCACGCGTATGCACACCGCCGATCCGGAAAATCGCGTACCGCATCTGGCATTCCAACCAAACGCCATGGCCGACCTGAAGATATTGCCGATGGACGAAGTGCAGACCAGCTACTACCTGCGTCTGCGTGTGTTGGACAAACCCGGCGTGCTGGCCGACATCACACGCATCCTGGCGGACGAACAAATCTCGATTAATGCTGTGATCCAGAAAGAGCCGGAAGAAGGCGAAGAACAAACTGACCTCATTATGCTGACGCACCTGACACGCGAGAAACGCATAAATGCGGCGATTGTGAAGATTGAAGCGTTGGGCGTGGTGGCGGGGAAAGTGAACAAGCTGCGGTTGGAAGAGTTGGGTAAATAAACGTTAGATTTTTGTTAGGCTCTAAATATTAGGGAACAGACTGAATTGAGAGGTTCGTAATGGGACTGTTTGATTTAGCAAAAAACATTGTTGGTGCGGTTAGCAGGGGCAAAGTTGGTTAACTAGAAGAGTTCGGCTTTGTATTCACATCGTGGTCTACAATAGTGGTAACGCCCTTATTGATTCTATGATTGCGTCTTCCAAAGGTGCCCCACGAAGAGTATGAGTCATTGATTGGGCGATTTGACTGCATACGGAAATGATGTTTACCAGTTTTAGCGTAGCAATTTTCGAATTAAAACTCCAAGTTAATTATGCTTTGCCTGAGAAGGCGGGAATTTAGAATGGGGGTTTATCATGCGACCATTACCTGTTGGCAAAGATTTGCGAAAAAGGGCAGAGGAACTCGGTGTTGTGATTTATCGAGATGATCCAAATGAACCGAAAGGTGTTAATTCGATCTTTCGCGAAATGGTCTCTGAGGCTGAGCTTCAAAAACGAGTTGTCGGAGCGGAGCAACATTTGTTGTCACGACGATTGTGGATAATTTCTGTAATTGCCTCTGTTGCGTCGGCATTAAGTGCTGCGGCAGCTTGGTGCGCAGTGCTTATGAAGTAAAGGGGTTGCGATATGGAAATTCTCAGTTTCATAGTGGGCATTACTTTTTTTATTTTAATGCTTATTTTCTTAATGCCGAAAAAGGTTGAGACTGAACTTATTCGCGTAGATGTGATGGCTTTGGATAAACTTATGAATCCTGTCCCACCAGAATTGGTAGCCAGCGGTGGGATGCAGGATTTTGTTATTGTAAACTCAATTAAACAGATAACCGATGCGGCTAGCTTACATGGACTTATTTCCACGAACGAAGAAGCGATTCAATACTGGGAGCTGTTTAAATCGTTGGTGAAGGAAAGGCATCTGTTAAATAAAGCATCAACTTATGAAGAAGTTCGGTCAGCATCACAAAGCGAATTGAGTCCTATTTGTGAACGTGCAGAAGAGCTAATAAAAGCAGGAAAAACGGAAGGGATGGCATTAAGCGTAGCTGTTGTGGAGTGGTTTAAAAAACATAAAGATGCAGATGCATTTAACCAGATGAAGAAACTTATTCCACCAGAGTTGGCTGCTAACAGTGGGTTCCAAGAATTCATAATCGTTGACACAATGGTGCAGATAACCAACTTGGCCAAATTAGAGGGTTTAATAAAGTCTGAGGAGGAAGCATTTAAATACTGGCATCTTTTTAAAACTCTTGTGACGAATAATCATGCGCTAAATGAAAACTCGACTTTTGATGAAGTTTCAAAGGCTATAGAGCGGGAGCTATCTCCAATTTGCCTGCGAGCCGAGGATTTGGTTAAAGAGGGTTATTCTGAACAGAGGGCTGTAGCTACTTCGGTAGTGAATTGGTACGAATACCACAACTTATAGTAATTGATTTCGGAATGTATGATTTTCATGCGCCGGGATGGACGATAAAGCGAGTAGCAAATGAAATACATCTCCACACGCGGCAATGCGCCCGCCAAAACATTCACCGAAATCCTATTGGGCGGACTCGCGCCGGATGGCGGTTTGTATCTGCCGGAGCACTATCCGCAGGTGACACGTGCCGAGTTGGATGTGTGGCGTAATCTGTCCTACGCAGATCTTGCATTTGCCGTGCTGTCCAAGTTCGCGACCGACATTCCTGCCGCCGATCTTAAAGCCATCATCGACAAAACCTACACCGCCGAGGTGTACAGCAATGGTCGTATTGATAGCGGCGCGAAGCAGATCACACCCTTGCGCAAGTTGAGTGAAGGTGTGTATCTGCAAGAACTTTCCAACGGTCCGACGCTGGCGTTCAAAGACATGGCGATGCAGTTGCTGGGCAATTTGTTCGAATACGCTTTGGCGAAAGACCATGCCGAATTGAACATCCTTGGGGCGACCTCGGGTGACACCGGCTCTGCGGCGGAATACGCGATGCGCGGCAAGCGCGGCATCCGTGTGTTCATGCTGTCGCCGAACGGCAAGATGTCCGGTTTCCAACGCGCGCAGATGTATTCGCTGCAAGATCCGAACATCTTCAACATTGCCGTCAACGGCATGTTTGACGACGCGCAGGACATGGTAAAGGCAGTGTCCAATGACCATGCTTACAAAGCGGCGCACAAGATTGGCACGGTGAATTCCATCAACTGGGGACGCGTGTCGGCGCAGATTGTGTATTACTTCAAAGGCTATTTCGCCGCGACAAAATCGAACGACGATCAAGTCGCGTTCTCGGTTCCCTCCGGCAATTTCGGCAACATCTGCGCGGGCCACATCGCGCGCATGATGGGCCTGCCGATTGGCCAGCTGATTCTGGCGACCAACGAGAACGACGTGCTGGACGAGTTCTTCCGCACCGGCGTGTATCGCCCGCGCGGCACGGCACACACTTACGAGACCAGCAGTCCGTCGATGGATATTTCCAAGGCGTCCAACTTCGAACGTTTCGTGTTCGACTTGGTCGGGCGCGATGGGGCCAAGGTGCGCGAGTTCTGGAGCAAGGTGGATGCGGGCACAACACCCGACGCCGCAGCGTTCGACATCAAGGGCACGCCTTACTGGGATGCGCTGAACAAGTTCGGCATCGTCTCCGGCAAGAGCACCCATCAAAACCGTCTCAACACCATCCGCGAAGTGTGGGAAGAATACGGTGTGATGATCGACACCCACACCGCCGACGGCTTGAAAGTGGGGCTGGAGCAACGCCGCCCCAGCTTGCCGCTGATCTGCCTGGAGACCGCATTACCCGCCAAATTCGCCGAGACGATTCAAGAAGCGTTGGGCCGTTTACCGGAACGTCCGCAAGCGCTGGAAGGTATCGAAGACCTGCCGCAGCGTTGCGAAGTGATGGATGCGGATGTGGTGAAGCTGAAGGCGTTTATTTCGGCGAACGTGCCGCAAAAATAAAGCCGTCATTCCGGCGCAGGCCGGAATCCAGTGCTGTCATTCAATATGTTGTTTGGCTTTGTCCGCTGCGCGGTACATGTTTTATAACTGGA
>CAZRZH010000083.1:0-12134 GCA_964604485.1 uncultured Sideroxydans sp. | reverse complement strand
TGTTGTTGGAGCCGTTGGATCAAGGGCAATCAGGGTGAACTGGACGGATGCTTCTAACAACGAGACTGGATTTACTATTCAACGCAGCCAGTTGGTTGCAGGTGTTTGGAGTGCCTTTGCTACAGTTGGTACCACCGCAGCCAATGCGACAACGTTCAACAATACTCGCCTGACGACCGGTCGCAGCTACCGTTATCAAGTCAGAGCAAACGGAGTAGTAGGTAACTCTGCATATGTAGTTGCAACACCAAATCCGGTAGTCGCTCGGTAATTGTGTAGCCGATGCCAGTGATGCGGGCATCGGTTTGTTTCTGGAATTGAAGTTATTTTTTGTGTCGCCAGTTTTGAGTCGAGTGGGTGGAATAAGTCACCTGTAAGGCAAAGAAGCTGGCGACATTTCTTTTAGAGCTAAGCAGATAGCTTTGACAACTGAGCCTATCTACCTCTGCGGTATTTCAAAAGTTAAGTTCTTAACAACACCCACACAACACCGCCGCCTCCGGCATTAAGCGGCGCTTCGCAGAACGCCAGAACATTCGCATGTTGGACCAGCCAGTGGCGGGTGTGTACCTTGAGTATCCCGTCGCGTCCTTCGCTGCGCCAGCCTTTACCGTGTATCACGTTAACGCAACGCAAACCGTTTTGGGTGGCGTGAAACAGGAAGGTCACCAATAATTTTCTGGCCTCATCATTTTTGAGTCCGTGCAAATCGAGTTCGTCTTGCGGCGGCCAATCGCCCCGGCGCAATTTGCGCAGCGTCATGCGGTTCAGGCCGTTGCTCAGGTATTCGGTGATGGCAATGTCACCCGCACCGTGATCGGATAAGGGGTCTGCAACTTCTGTGGGAATTGGATTGGAACGGAAAGGTACTTTGCGCGGTTTTGGATTTGGAGTAATGCGATCCGGAGGGCTAAGCGGAGTCACGCCTTCCAGCGCTTGCCGGAACAAGTCTGTGTCTTGTTCCGGTTTTTCTTTCACGGCTTACCCCAATGATGCCAGGTATTTGTCCGCATCCAGCGCGGCCATACAGCCCGTTGCCGCACTGGTACACGCTTGGCGATAGACGTGATCTTGCACATCACCTGCGGCAAAAATGCCCGCAATGCTGGTCTGTGTGGCATTGCCGTTTCGCCCCCCCTGCGTGACGAGGTAGCCGTTCTCCATGTCCAGTTGTCCGGCGAAGATATCGGTGTTGGGTTTGTGGCCGATGGCGATGAACACACCATCGGCTTTGATGTCCTGTGTGCTGCCGCTCTGCACGTTTTTGAGGCGCGCGCCGGTGACGCCGCTGTCGTCGCCCAACACTTCGTCCAGAGTCTGGTGCAATTGCAACGTGATTTTGCCTTCCTTCACTTTGTCCATCAGGTGGTCAATCATGATGCGTTCGGCGCGGAAGGTATCGCGGCGGTGGATGAGCGTGACATGGCTGGCGATATTGGCGAGATACAGCGCTTCTTCCACCGCCGTGTTTCCGCCGCCTACCACGGCGACCGGTTTGTTGCGGTAGAAAAATCCGTCGCAGGTGGCGCAACCGGAGACACCTTTGCCCATGAACGCTTCTTCCGAAGGTAATCCCAGATATTGCGCCGATGCACCGGTGCAGATGATGAGCGCATCACAGGTGTAGGTTGCGGCATCACCGATCAGCGTGAACGGTTTTTGTTGCAGTTGGGCAGTATGGATGTGGTCGAACACAATCTCGGTATTGAAACGTTCGGCGTGTTGCTGGAAGCGTTGCATGAGTTCCGGTCCTTGTACGCCATTCACATCCGCAGGCCAGTTATCCACATCGGTGGTGGTCATCAATTGTCCGCCTTGCGCGATGCCGGTGATCAGCACGGGATTCAGGTTGGCGCGTGCGGCATATACGGCGGCGGTGTAGCCGGCAGGACCCGAACCCAGGATGAGCAGGCGGTGGTGTTGTGTTGTTTTTTCCATGATGAATGCGGGGCTGTTGGGGTGTTTGAAGGTGGCGAAATTTAACAGTGGTGCGCTGCGCTGTCGAGTAAAATGCGCGCGCCATGAAAACCACCCTGTTCATTACCCTGTTACTTTTCCAAATGCTGGCGCAGGCCGCCGAATTGCCGGGCATCCCGGCGTTTATCGATGAGATGGTGGCGCAACACCAGTTCAAACGCGAGGAATTGGAACTGGTATTCAAACGTGCCGAGCACCGGCCAGACATCATCGAGGCGATCAGCAAACCCGCCACGCTCAAACCCTGGCCCGAATACCGGGCGACCTTCCTGAATGTTGCACGTATTGAAGGCGGACTGAATTACTGGAAGCGTTACCCCAAAGCATTGCGCCGGGCGGAAAAACAGTTCGGTGTGCCGCAGGAATACATACTCGCCATCATCGGCGTTGAAACGTTATATGGGCGCAATGCGGGCAGATTCCGCACCCTCGATGCACTGACCACGCTGGCATTCGATTACCCGCGCCGCGAGGAATTCTTCCGCAACGAGCTGGTGCAATATTTGATCCTGGCGCGGCAACAGGGATTTGACCTGTTGTCGGTACAGTCATCGTATGCCGGTGCATTGGGTATTCCGCAATTCATGCCCAGCAACTTCCGCAAATACGCGCTCGACTACAACGGCAACGGCAAGGTGGACATTCTCAACGAAGCGGAAGATGCCATCGGCAGTGTTGCCAATTATTTCAAACACTACGGCTGGCGCACTGGCGAACCGGTGGCGATGTTGGCCAAGGTCGACGACGACAAACGTTTGGGCAGTTTGAGCGAAATGCGCCCGGTCTTGGCTTGGCGGGTGGATGCGGGGGTAACACCCACCGGTAAAATGCCCGCCTTCTTGCCGCCCGCATGGTTGCTCGATCTGACAATGGAACAGGGCAAAGAATACTGGCTGGTGTTCGATAACTTCAACGTCATCATGCGGTACAACACCAGCAGTTTCTACGCGATGAGTGTGCATCAGTTGGCGGTGGCATTGAAGGCGGCAAGACGCTAGGGAAATGCTGATCAATTGCTTCACCGACTTTTGTAGGTCGGGTTTTAACCCGACAACCCGTCCAGAATCAACAAACACCGTCGGGTTAAAACCCGACCTACAAAAACCAAGCAAATAAAACAGTGCTTCACCGGGTATTCAGCGGATGCGCCTTGCGCCGTTGTAGCGTGTCTGCCAATACCGCAAGTCCATGTGTTCGACGCGGATGCGGTCGCCGCTCTTGGGGGAATGCACGAACTTGCCTTCGCCGATATAGATTCCCACGTGCGAGAACGGATCACGTAGCGTGTTGTAGAAGACCAGGTCGCCCAAACGCAGTTCGTTTTTGCTCACCGGTTGACCGACGCGACTGATTCCTTTGCTGGTGCGCGGCAGTGAAATGTTCAACTCGTGCCGGTACACGTGCCCCACGTAACCGCTGCAATCAAATCCCCGATCCGGGTTGTTCCCGCCATAAGAATACGGGGTCTCTGCCAGACTCAAGGCATACATCACCAGATCGTTCATCTTGGCGTCTGCTTCGTGTTTTTCAGGTGCCGACGCGCAACCGACAAGCACCACAACCGTCACTAGGGCGAACAATTTTTTCATGGGCGGAATTTACGGTACGATGCCCGCCGCTGTAAAGGAATGTGCCGGAAAAATCCGATGCTGCAACCCGCGAACCGGGCATCTCAAGTAAAATCGCAACCCAAACTAACTGGAGCCGAACATGAGTTTTACCGATGTTGACGTGTTAACCGCGTTGAAAAATCTGATCGACCCCAACACCCAAAAAGATTTCGTCTCCGGTAAATCCGTGAAGAACATCAAGGTGAATGGCAACGATGTGTCATTGGACATCTTGCTGGGTTACCCCGCCAAGAGTGTGTGGAGCGAGATACAGGTTTTGGTCGAAGGTCATCTCAAGACAACACTGCCGGGCGTGGCTAGCGTCAAAGCCAACGTCAGCAGCAAAGTGGTGCCACATGCCGTACAACGCGGGGTGAAACTGGTCGACGGCGTCAAAAACATTATCGCCATCGCCAGCGGCAAAGGTGGTGTGGGCAAGAGCACCACGGCGGTCAACCTGGCACTGGCCTTGGCGGCGGAGGGCGCACGTGTCGGCATGCTGGATGCCGATATTTACGGCCCCTCACAACCCACCATGCTGGGCATTGTCGGACAACCCGATTCGGAGGACGGCAAAACCATGAAACCGATGACCAATCATGGCTTGCAAGTTATGTCCATCGGCTTCCTCATCGACGCGGACACGCCGATGATCTGGCGCGGCCCGATGGCCACTCAGGCACTTGATCAATTGTTGCGCCAAACTTTGTGGGACAACCTGGATTATCTGGTGATCGATCTGCCGCCGGGCACCGGGGATATCCATCTTTCCCTGTCGCAGAAAGTACCTATTACCGGTGCAGTCATCGTCACCACGCCGCAGGACATCGCGCTGATGGATGCGCGCAAAGGACTCAAGATGTTCGAGAAAGTGGATGTGAAAATCATCGGCATCGTCGAGAACATGAGCACACATATCTGTTCCCAATGCGGACACGAGGAGCATATCTTCGGCTCGGGCGGCGGCGAGAAGATGTGTGCTGACTACAGCGTGGAATTTTTGGGCGGGCTGCCGCTGGACATCCGTATCCGCGAACAGGCCGACTCCGGTACCCCCACGGTGGTAGCCGATCCGTCAGGCAGTCTGGCAAAAGCTTACAAACAGATTGCACGCCGCGTGGCGGTGAAAGTCGCCGACATGGCGCAGGATCACAGTGCGGCTTTCCCCAAAATTGTGGTGCAGAACACCTGATGCAAATATTAATCAGCAACGACGACGGCTACTTTTCGCCGGGACTGGCCTGTTTGGCACAGCACCTTTCCGCTGTGGCGGATGTGGTGGTGGTGGCGCCGGAACGCGACCGCAGCGGTGCCAGCAATTCACTCACCCTCAGCCGACCTCTCAATCTGCGGCGCGCTCCCAGCGGCTTTTATTATGTGGATGGCACGCCCACCGACTGCGTTCACCTGGCCGTCACCGGCATGTTGGATACGCAGCCGGACATGGTGGTGTCCGGCATCAACTCGGGTGCCAACATGGGCGACGACACGATTTATTCCGGCACGGTGGCTGCCGCGACCGAGGGTTTTTTGTTGGGCATCCCCTCTATCGCCGTTTCGCTGACCGGACATGAGCAGGTGAATTACGAGACCGCAGCGCGCGTGGTGGTTGAATTGGTGCAACGTTTCCAAGCCGAGCAACATTCACAACCGTGGCTGCTCAATGTCAATGTGCCGGACATCCCTTACGCACAATTGCAGGGCATTCAAGTGACCCGATTGGGAAAACGCCACAAGGCCGAACCGGTCGTCAAAAGTAGCAATCCGCACGGCCAACCGGTGTATTGGGTTGGCGCTGCCGGCAAAGCACAGGACGCGGGCGAGGGCACCGACTTTTACGCCATCGCTCAAGGGAGGGTCTCCGTCACTCCGTTACAAATTGACCTCACCCAATATAGCCAATTGGACGCCGTGCGAAACTGGCTGGGGACTGCCCGTTGAACGTGTTACACGCCGGCATCGGCATGACGTCGGCGCGCACGCGTGGCCGGCTCATCGAACGTTTACGCGCGGAAGGTATCAGGGACGAAACGGTATTGGCCGCGATGAACAGTGTGCCGCGCCATCTGTTTCTGGACGAGGCACTGGCCTCGCGGGCCTACGACGATGTGTCGCTCCCTATCGGGCACGGGCAGACGATCTCGCAGCCTTACATCGTCGCACGCATGATCGAGATTCTGCGCAACGGCAATCCACTGGGGCGCGTGTTGGAGGTCGGTACAGGCGGCGGTTATCAGGCTGCGGTGTTGGCGCAGGTTGCCAGGCAGGTCTATACCGTGGAACGCATCCAACCCCTGTACGAGCGGGCCAAGGCACAATTGCGCGATTTAAAAATACGCAATGTGGTGGTGCGGTATGCCGACGGCACATCGGGATTGAGCGAAGGCGCACCGTTCGACGCCATCATCATGGCGTGTGCCGCGCCTGCGCTGTCGGCCACACTGAAAGAGCAACTGGCGGTGGGTGGTAGAATGGTTTTGCCGATGGGGACACAAGATCAGTTCCTGTATTTGATCGAACGCCTTGAATCCGGATTTCGTGAGACGCGTTTGGAAGCCGTGAAATTCGTACCGCTATTGCTGGGGAAAGTATGACAGACGTTCAAATCTCGCGGGATTCATCCAAGCCAAAAATAGCATTCCTGCTGATGCTGACTGTTTTGTTATTGGTCGCGTGCAATGCACCGGCACCGAGCGGCAGAAGAGCTCCCATAGAAGAATACGGTGCGGAAGATCAAAGCTCGGTGATCAAGACGACTCCCGCCACCCCCAAGAAATTCGCCGCCCCGGTCATCCGGACGACCAGCAAGAGTTATGTAGTTCAGAAAGGCGATACGCTGTACAGCATCGCTTTTCTAAACGGTGTGGATTACCGCGAAGTGGCCGAACTGAATAATTTGAAAGACCCCGCCGCAATCAAAATTGGCCAGCTTCTGCGTTTGAATGTGGCCGTCGAGGAGCCTGACGTCAAGACTGAAACGCTGCCAAAAGTGGAAGTCAAAGCGCTTGCCACAACACCCGTGTTCAAAATGGGTGATATCAAGAACCAGCCGAA
Organism: uncultured Sideroxydans sp.; assembly: GCA_964604485.1. Lineage (GTDB taxonomy): Bacteria > Pseudomonadota > Gammaproteobacteria > Burkholderiales > Gallionellaceae > Sideroxyarcus. The sequence continues at coordinate 5,493 of CAZRZH010000083.1, read as the reverse complement.
AGTCGGACGGCTCATCTATAACGAGAAAGCACTGGCGCAGGCCGAGCGTATGCAGGAGGATTCAGCGCCGACAGTGGCGAACGTGGCGGGTGAACCACCCCGTGTGAGCATTGCCGAAAAAGCGGATGTTACAGAAGACGCCCTGGAGTGGAGCATGCCCACCAGTGGAAAAGTCATCGCGGATTTTTCCGAAAGCGCCAATCGCAAAGGTGTCGATATTGTCGGCAAACACGGGCAGGCGATCCTGGCGAGTGCTTCGGGAAAGGTGGTGTACAGCGGCAACGGTTTGCGCGGTTACGGCAAGCTCATCATCATCAAACACAACAAGACCTTCCTCAGCGCCTACGCGCACAACGATCAAATAGTGGTGAAAGAAGGGCAGAGTGTCGGCAAAGGGCAGAAGATTGCAGAGATGGGCAACAGCGATGCCGAGCAAGTCAAGTTGCACTTTGAGATCCGCAAATTCGGCAAACCGGTTGATCCGGCAAAATATTTGCCCCTCGTAAAATCTTGACCCGGAACACGTTAAGCATTACCGACCACAGCCGTGACAGCGCCGGATTACGTTATGTTTATCCGGTGGTTTCGCGGCGCGCGGGTGGGGTGTCCATCGGCATCAATCTCAATCCCAACAATGCCTGCAATTGGAGATGTATCTATTGCCAGGTGCCCGATTTGACGCGCGGTAGTGCGCCGCAAATTGATCTTGGATTGTTGGAAAAAGAACTGGGCGGTTTCCTGCATGAATTGCATCACGGCGATTTCATGCAACAGATCCCGGTCGAAACACGGCGTATCAATGACATCGCACTTTCGGGAAACGGTGAACCCACCAGTGCGCAGGAGTTTGCCGGGGTCATCGAACTTATCGCCCAACTCAAACCGGCAGGTCTCAAATTGCTGCTCATCACCAATGGCAGTCTTATGTATCGCGATAACGTGCAGCAAGGTTTGCGTCTGATGGCGCAACAGAATGGCGAGGTTTGGTTCAAGTTGGATCGCGCCAGCGAAGCAGGTATGGCGCTGATCAACGACACGAAATTGTCACTGGAGAAAGTGCGTCAAAATCTCGCAACGGCCATTTCTTGCTGTGCGAATACCTGGCTACAGACCTGCTGGTTCGCGCTGGATGGTGTTGCGCCTAGCCAACAGGACGAGGACGACTACCTGATTTTTCTGGGCGGCCTATTGAACGAGGGTATCAAACCCGGCGGCGTGCTGCTTTATGGTCTGGCGAGGCCTTCGTTGCAGGTGGAAGCTGCGCGACTCTCTGCTTTACCGACGGAAAATCTCGAAGGTTTTGCAACACGCATCCGACGCTTGGGCGTGGTAGTGAAGGTTTCTGTTTGAGGTATATGTGAGCTTGTTCGGGGTGGGGTACAACTCAGAACGGTGAAGACAGCAATGCACCTGCTTCCCAGCTGTTGATGCCAGGCGAGAGGCTTTTTAGAAGTTGCAACTGGAGCGTTCGGTGCGTCGAGAGTTCGTATTGCATTGCCATAGAAAGGTCGCGTTGTATTGACCAAAGCGCAATATTCGAAGAGCATACGCAGTCGTATGCGATCCATGTTTATTTCACTCATACCAAGAATCGGGGGATATCAAATGTTGCGAAGATTTATACCGGCAATGCTGTTGAGCATTTTTGCAAGTGCCGCCCAGGCGGGATTGATGGACGATCTGAACAAAGCCAAAGAAGGTGACCTGGGTGCCAAGGTGGCCGATCAGGCCAGAGAAAAAGCCAAGGCCAAAGGTAACGAAAAGATCGCGGTGCAAGTCAACAAAAAATTGCTCAGCGAGGCGCGAAAGAACCAGTGTTCGTTCAAAAGTGGCAGCGATGAACTGGAAAAAGGGTGCGGCAACAAATCCAAAAAACTGGCGACGATTATCATCGATGTGAAGAAATCGCTGCAATCACAGGGACAAACCGGCTTCAAATTTATTGTCTCCGGCCATACCGATTCCTCCGGTGACGCCGCCAAGAACAAGGAGTTGTCTGCACGCCGTGCGCAAGTGATGGTTAAGGAGCTTGTATCACAAGGCGTCAACGCGGAAGACATACAGGCGGTGGGTAAGGGCTCGGAGCAATTGCTTGTCAAGCTGGACGATACGCCGGCCAAGAAAGCCAAGAACCGCCGTTACGAAGTACAAGTTCAGTTCTAGGGAGCCGATGATTTTTTCGTCATCCCCGCGAAGGCGGGGATCCAGCGCCTTAATTTGACTGGATTCCCGCCTTCGCGGGAATGACGGAACCGAATAAATCAGCATCTCCCTGGATTGTTTTGTTGAGTGTTAACGGCACGAGTCGATCTGATCGTGCCGTTTTTATTTTTGGAAAACGATGGCCGTGGCTTTTGAAAATAATCAAGTGATCAGCGTGCGCGAGTTGAATCTCGCGGCGAAACAGTTGATCGAGAACGGATTGCCTTTGCTGTGGGTGCGCGGCGAAATTTCCAATTTCGTGCGCGCCGCTTCCGGGCACTGGTATTTCTCCCTCAAAGACGAACAGGCACAAGTGCGCTGTGTGATGTTCCGCCACAAGAGCCAGTATCTGGATTTCAAACCGGGCAACGGCTCACAGGTGGAAGTGCTGGCGCTGGCGTCGTTGTACGAAGCGCGCGGCGATTTTCAATTGACGCTGGAAAAGATGCGCCCGGCCGGATTGGGGGCACTGTTTGAAGCGTTCGAGCGACTGAAATCAAAACTGGAAAGCGAAGGGCTGTTCGATGCGGGCCGCAAGCGCGACTTGCCATTCCTGCCCGGGCAGATCGGTCTGGTGACCTCGCCGCAAGCCGCCGCGTTGCGCGACGTGTTGCGTACCTTGTCGATTCGCATGCCCAATGTGCCGGTGGTGCTGTATCCGACGCCGGTGCAGGGCGAAGGGGCAGCGCAAAAGATCGCACAGGCCATCAAGGTGGCAAACCGGCGCGGCGAGTGCGATGTGCTCATCCTATGTCGCGGCGGTGGCAGCATTGAAGACTTGTGGTCATTCAATGAGGAGGTTGTGGCGCGCGCCATCGCAGCCAGCCACATTCCGATCATGAGCGGTGTGGGCCACGAAACCGATTTCACCATTGCCGATTTTGTGGCCGATCAACGCGCCGCGACACCCACTGCCGCCGCACAGGCCGTGGTTCCGGACCAACAGGAGATGCGTCAACGGTTCGCGTTGCAGTTGCAACGGTTGTCTCGCGCTTTGTCACACCGTGCCGAGTTGTCGATGCAGCGCGTGGATCTTGTGCAGCGGCGATTGGTGCATCCTGCGCAGCGACTGCGGCAACACAGTGAACTTCTGAATGCCTGGCAGTTACGTTTGCGTTTTGCCAAAACACGCCGCATGGGCGAGCAACAATTGCGCGGTGAAGTGCTTTGGCAGAGGTTGCGCGGGGCGCACCCGAATGTTACCCAAATGCAGATTAAACATTCGAATCTGTCCCGCCAATTGCACGGGGCAAAGCGGCGGGAGCTGGAGATACAACAGACACGTTTGCTTTCATTGCAACAACACTTGCACCATCTTGACCCGCAACAAGTGCTAACACGCGGTTACAGCCTGGTGCGCGATGCTCAAGGCAACATCGTGAAAAGTAGCGAGAAGATCCAGTCGGGAGCCACGCTGGATGTCACTTTCGCCCAAGGCGGAGTGGCGGTCGTGGTGCAGGAAATACGCGGCCAAAGTTCGGATTGAGCTAAAATCCGCGCCTGTTCACCTCTCTGATAGTGTTTCGCAACGATGAATTTTCCTATCTCCCGACGTTCGTTTTTACTGATTGTGCTGGCAGTTCTGGTCATCTGGTTTGGCAATCTGGAATACCGGAAACTGGTGCAGACCGACGAAGGGCGCTACGCCGAGATTCCGCGCGAGATGGTGGCCAGCGGAGACTGGGTGACACCGCGCCTGAATGACTTTAAATATTTCGAGAAACCTCCGCTGCAATATTGGGCCACAGCATTGGCCTACGAAGTGTTTGGGGAACAGCAATGGACGTCGCGCTTATGGACGGCGCTGACCGGATTTGCGGGCATCTTGTTGACCTGGTTCGCCGGTAGCAGATTGTTCGGGCGCGAAGCCGGTGCTTATGCCGCGCTGATTAGTGCCAGCAGCATGCTTTATGTTCTGATGGGGCATATCAACACGCTGGATATGGGCGTGACCTTCTTCATCACGCTGGGTATCTTCTCCCTGCTCATCGCGCAGAAAGAGCAACAGCCCGCACAGCGGCGCAATTGGATGTGGTTGGCGTGGGCGGGAATGGCTTTGGCCGTTTTGAGCAAAGGGCTGATGGGTTTGATCCTGCCCGGTGCCGCGCTTTTCCTGTATTCAATCTTCAACCGCGACCTTACGATTTGGAAACGCATGCATTGGGTCAGCGGCATTGTTGTGTTCCTGTTGTTCGCCGCGCCCTGGTTCGTGCTGGTGATGCGAGCCAATCCGGAATTCTTCGACTTCTTTTTTATCCACGAGCATTTGCAACGCTTCACCAGCAAAGTTCATGGTCGTTACCAACCTTGGCATTACTTCGTGCCGATTTTATTGCTGGGTATGCTTCCTTGGACGCTGCTGATGTTCACAGCCGTGGCAAAAGCTTGGCAAAGCGGTGCGGCAAAGTTGTTTAGTGCGCAGCGATTCCTGCTGGTGTGGGTTCTTTTCATCTATCTTTTCTTCACAGCCTCCGGTTCCAAACTCGCGTCCTATCTGCTGCCGATGGTGCCGCCCCTGGCGTTGCTCATCGGCCAACATCTGACGACAATTTCCGCGCGACGGGTATTTTGGTTGGTGTTTCCAGTACTGTTTGTCGTGATGCTCTTTTTGGTTTTGTTGCCCTTCACGGATCGTCTTGCGGGCAACGCACTGGAGCAGGAAATGTTTGGCCGTTACGCTTGGTGGCTGGTTGCTTCGATGCTGATCTGGTTGCTGGGAATCGTTGTTTCACTGTGGAGGTTGTGGCGAAACGATAAACCGCGCGGCTTAATCGTGCTGGCAATCGCATCGTTGTTGGCGGCGCAGATCGGCATCACCGGTTACAACGAACTGGCACGCAACCGTTCCGCGTATCAGATGGCCGAAGTGATCAAGCCCCACGTTAAACCCGAAGTGCCGTTCTACTCGATTTATATGTATGAGCAGACGCTGCCTTTTTATATCAAGCACACCCTGTTGCTGGTGAATTATCAGGACGAGATGGCGTTTGGAATTCGACAGGAGCCGCAACGCTGGATTCCGGATATGGCGGCTTTTGTGGCCGCCTGGAAAGATCAGAGTGAAGCCTTGGCGATCATCCCGCAAACACGTTTTACGGAGCTTCAGGCACAGACGATAAACATGCAGGAGATCTATCGTGACGAACTGTATGTGGTGGTGAAAAAAATATGAGTCTGGTCAGTTTTATGCTCATCTTTGTCGGCGTGATGCTTAATGCAGCCGCCCAAATTTTGATGAAGGCAGGTACCAATGCCATCGGCCATTTCGAATTCAGTGCTGCCAACGTTTTA
>CAZRZH010000082.1:0-12172 GCA_964604485.1 uncultured Sideroxydans sp. | reverse complement strand
CTCGTCTCGGACAACAGCTTAATCTACTGTCTTATATTCGGGGGCCACTATAGGTTTGGCATCATGGTGCGTACACCAGTTTGCGAGCCGGTTTTCGACCAGCGATATACAACAAAATAAAAATTCTCCGCCCGTTTAATGACTTGTTATTCCAAGAAAAATAGTTCGCGTCTGCGAAATGTAGCGTATGTGTGGAATATGGCTCAATTCGAATATCGCCAGAATCGAAGTCAGCGGTCGCAAGTGTTTCGAAACTGTTTTTTGGCCAATGACCGGAACAATAGTGAAGCTCCCAGTGCGTGAGGATAACAGGGCGATTTGAGAGGTTGCGAATAAGAACTTCATTGCCAATGCTTTCACTTCCAGTGAAGTTGTGAATAACCTCAGCTCGAAAACGATCTCGCCAGAGCTCAAAAATCTTGATGATTGCCAGCAAAGTGGAAAGACCTGCACCCCACCATGCAATCAATGCCGATCCAGATTCAACAACGGTCATATCGTGACACCCAACGTAGGGTTAACAGGCGCAGAGCAGCTTTATCGCGCAGCGTCCAGAAACAGATTGGTACGAGGTTGGAGGATATGCAAATCGACTAAGCACATACCCATTTCCCGTTTGGATTTTGATGAGCACCAGTGTGAGACCCACCACAGACCCACGTTCCATCTGGATACTGTGTACGAATATTCAGTTTTCATATAAATTCCTTGGTATGGGAAGAAAGGAAAGCCCTAGAGTAAAACAGACACTGAAATTGCAGAATAACCTGAAAAAATAATTTCAAAATCTTCATCAATTCACCTCCGCAATCACCGGCGTGTGATCCGATGGCCGTTCCAATTTGCGCGGGGCTTTGTCGATGAGACATCCGCTGCACTGCAAGTCAGAGCTGATGAGGATGTGGTCGATGCGCATGCCTAGGTTGCGGCGAAAACCCATCATGCGGTAGTCCCACCACGAGTAGCTTTTCTCGGCTTGTTCGAACAGGCGGAAGGAGTCGCGCAGTCCTAACGCGACTAAACCTTTGAACGCATCGCGCTCCGGTTCGCTCACCAGCACATTGCCTTGCCATGCCACGGGATCGTGGCAGTCGCTGTCTTCGGGGGCGATGTTGTAATCGCCCAGCAGTGCCAGCTTGGGGTACTTCGCTAACTCGTCTTTCAGCCACAACTTCAACGCGGCTAGCCATTTGAGTTTGTATTGGTATTTGTCCGAGTCGAGGCTCTGCCCGTTGGGGATATACACACACACGATGCGCACACCGTTGATGGTGGCGGCGATGACGCGCTTCTGTTCATCTTCAAAATTGGGGATGCCGAACTGCACATCGCTGATGTCAGCGCGGCTCAGGATGGCGACGCCGTTGTAGGTCTTCTGTCCGCTGAATGCGACGTGATAACCTGCCGCTTCGATCTCTGCCAGCGGGAAGTTCTTATCCTCGGTCTTGGTCTCTTGCAGGCACACCACGTCGATAGGGTTCGCCGCTAACCAATCCAACAGGTGCGGCAGGCGCACCTTGAGGGAATTCACATTCCAGGTGGCGATCTTCATGGTGCGGTAACCGGTTTGAAGCGGTACGGCGCAGTTTTGGGATAGCCCGCGAAGTCGAGTTCCTTGTGCCATTGTTCGGCGTGAAAACCTTTGACCCAGGTTTTGCCCAGACTCATCGCGGGCGCTTTGTCAGTTCCGGAAGCTTTGCGGTATTCATCCAAGTCTTGTGTAGTGGCCAGATTCTTTTCGGTGAACGGAATTCCGCGAGTCGTTAATAAGAGTTTTGCGTCACTACACGGTTTGCCGCATTCTTCAAATGTGAACAACGTAACGGGGAAGTACTGCTTCGCCTTCTGCGTCTCGTAGGGGAGAGTTTCTTCTATCACAGGTTGCTTTCCCAACTTCAGACGTTCCGCATCTTGAGTGGGTTTGTCGCTGTATAACACATGGCCGTTGTTGTCTATGTAACGGTAGAGGACACCCGCGTGAGCGCAAGAAAGAAACACCATTGCACACAGTAAAAGCAGCGATCGCATAGCAAACTCCTTAACCTTCGATGAGCCCATTATGCCGCAACAACGCGTCGATGGAAGGGGCGCGGCCACGGAAGGCGGTGAACGATTCCATCGCGGGGCGCGCGCCGCCCTTGGCTAAAATCTCGGTGCGGAAGCGCGCGCCGATCTCTGGGTTGAGCACGCCATGCTCTTCGAACAAGCTGTACGCATCCGCCGACAACACCTCTGCCCACTTGTAGCTGTAATAGCCAGCGGAATATCCGCCGGAGAAGATGTGCGAGAAGCTCTGCGGAAAACGGTTGAACTCGGGCGGAATGAGCACTGCGACTTCGGCGCGCACTTCGTCCAGCAATTGAAGGATGGTTTTGCCCTGACCCACATTGAAGTTGCTGTGCATCAGCATGTCGAACACGGCGAACTCGATCTGGCGCAATGTGGCCAGACCGCTCTGGAAGTTCTTCGCGGCGAGCATCTTGTCGAACAGGGCGCGTGGCAATTTCTCGTTGGTGTCTGCGTGGCGCGTCATGCCTTGCAGCACGTCCCACTCCCAGCAGAAGTTCTCCATGAACTGGCTAGGCAACTCCACCGCATCCCACTCCACACCGTTGATGCCGGACACGCCAAGGTCTTCCACCTCGGTGAGCAGATGATGCAAGCCGTGACCGAACTCGTGGAACAGCGTCTGCACTTCGTCGTGCGTAAAGACAGCCGGTTTGCCGCCAACCGGAGCAGAGAAATTGCAATTCAAATAGGCGACGGGAGTTTGGATCGTACCGTTGTCCAAGCGACGGCGCGTGATGACATCATCCATCCACGCACCACCGCGTTTGCTGTTGCGCGCGTAGAGGTCAAAGTAGAACTGGCCGACCAAATTATCCTTCGCATCGCGGATGTCGAAGAAGCGCACAGTCTCGTGCCACACAGGCGCTTGAGCGGGCTTGATCTGCAAACCGAATAGCGTCTCTACTAGTTTGAACAAGCCAGCCAACACGGCATCCTCGGGGAAATATTGCTTCACTTCCTGCTCAGAGAAGGCGTAGCGTTGCTCGCGCAGTTTCTCGCTGGCGTAGGCCACATCCCACGAGCGCATATCGTCGAGGCCGAGTTTCGTCTTGGCGAACTCACGCAGTTCGACCAAGTCTTTTTCCGCAAAAGGCCGCGCACGTTGTGCCAGCTCGCGCATGAAGTCCACCACCTGTTGTGGAGTCTCCGCCATCTTGGCGGCGAGAGAGAGCTCACCGAAATTAGCAAAGCCGAGCAACTGCGCTTCCTCCGCACGCAGCGTGACGATCTCGTCCATCAAGGGCGTGTTGTCCAACTCAGGCTTACCGAATTCGGAAGCGCGTGTGGCATAGGCGCGATACATCTTCTCGCGCAGGTCACGGTTGTCGGCGAACTGCATCACAGGCAGATAAGACGGCGCTTTTAGCGTGAATAACCAGCCCGTCTTCTCGGCAGCCTGTGCGGCTTCTCGCGCGGTCTGCAACACATCTTCCGGCAGACCATCCAACTCGCCGCGATTCTCGATGACCAAGGTGTATTCGTTGGTCGCATCGAGGATGTTGTCGGAGAAGCGTGAGGACAGTTCGGATTGGCGTTCCTGCACCGCGAGGGAGCGTGTCTTCTTGTCATCGGGCAACTCGGCACCGCCCAAGCGGAAATCGCGCAGTTCGTTCTCGATGATCTTCTTGCGTGCCGCACTCAATCCAGCGAACTCGGGGCTGTTGCGCAGTGCCTTGAACTTTTGGAACAGCGCGAGGTTCTGCCCCAGCTCCGCGTAGTAGGCTGTGATCTTCGGCAGGGTCGAGTTGTAGGCATCGCGCAACTCGGGCGAGTTCATCACCGCGTTCAAATGCCCCACCGGCCCCCATGCGCGACCTAGACGTTCATTCGCATCTTCCATCGGGCGCACAAAAGCTTCCCAAGTGGGCAGCGCGTCATCCTCCAACAGACGGGAGATCAGCGCGCGGTTCTCATCCAGCAACCGCTCGATGGCGGGTGCGACGTGTTCGGGTTTGATCTCAGCAAAACGGGGGAGACCGGAGAAGTCGAGTAGTGGGTTCATAGCATCCTGAAATTACGAAGCGCCCTCGAAAGAGGGCGCGGTTCAAATCAAATTATTGTTGAAAAACGAGCTGCCCATCAAGCAAGGTATAACGCACGCGACCTTGCATCTCGTAGCCGTTGAAGGGCGTGTTCTTGCCTTGGCTCTTGAGGGCGGCGGGTTCTACCTTCCATGCCGCCTTGGGGTCGAACACGCAGAGGGCGGCATGTGCGCCGATACTCAGGTGCCCCATCTTTACACCCAGCAGTTGGGCTGGGTTGATGGTGATGCGCGAGAGCGCATCCAGCAACGGGATCTTGTCTTGCTCGGCCCATTTCAACACCAGCGGCAACAACAGTTCCAAACCTGTGGCGCCATCTTCCGCTTCGGCGAAAGGCATCTGCTTGGCATCTTCATCCACGGGTGAATGGTTGGAGCAGATGGCGTCGATGGTGCCGTCGCGCAGTCCGGCACGTAGCGCGTCGCGGTCACGCAGACTGCGCAGGGGCGGCACGAGGTGGCAGTTGGAATCGAAGTAGCCGATGTCCATCTCGGTGAGATGCACGTGGTTCATCGAAACGTCGCAGGTGACTTTCAGCCCTTCACGTTTCGCGGCGCGGATCATCTCGACACCAGCGCCGCTGGAAACGCGGCAGATGTGTAGCTGGACACCGGTCTCGCGTGCGAGCTGTAGCGCGGTGGACAAGGCGACGGTCTCGGCTACGACAGGGATAGGCGGCAGACCCAAGCGGGTGGCAACTTCGCCGTCGTGTGCCACACCGTTCTTGGCGAGGAAGCTATCTTGCGGACGCAACCACACGCGGTAGCCGAAGGTGGCGGCGTACTGCATGGCACGCATCAACACGCGGGTGTCGGTGAGCGGCACATCGGCTTGGCTGAAGGCTTTGCAACCCGCTTCGGTCAGCTCGATCATCTCGGTGAGTTCAGCGCCTTTCAATCCATAGGTCAGCGCACCTTGCGGGAACACGCGACATTGGTTGAGGTTGCGTGCGCGATGTTTGAGCATCTCCACCAACCCCGGTTCATCCAGCGGCGGATCGGTATCAGGCGGGCAGGAGAGGGAAGTGACGCCCCCCGCGACGGCGGCGGACATCTCCGATTCCAAGGTGGCGCGATATTCGTACCCGGGTTCGCGCAGACGCGCGGCGACATCCGTCAGACCCGGTATCACGATCAAACCACTGGCATCGATCACCTGCTCGGCGACGAAACCTAGCGGTGCTGTACCGACGGCGGCGATACGGCGATTCGAGATGAACACGTCCTGCTTTGTATCGAGTTTGTTCTTGGGGTCGATCAGGCGACCATTCTTGATGTGAATATTCATTGTTTCGCTCCCGCTAGCGTGCTCATCACCGCCATGCGTACCGCGATACCAAAAGTGACCTGAGGCAGGATGACCGATTGCGCACCATCCGCCACGCTGGAGTCGATCTCCACGCCGCGATTCATCGGGCCGGGGTGCATCACGATGGCGTCGCCTTTCGCAGCCGCCAAGCGCTCTTGGGTGAGGCCGTAGTATTTGAAATATTCCTGCGCCGAGGGCAGCAGTGCGCCCTGCATGCGTTCGTTCTGCAGGCGCAGCATCATCACCACATCCACATCTTTCAGGCCTTGTTCCATGTCGTGATAGACCTGCACGCCCAGTTTCTCGACATGGGTCGGCAACAGCGTCTTGGGTGCGACGACGCGCACTTCCGGCACGCCCAGCGTGGTCAGCGCATGGATCTGCGAACGCGCGACGCGCGAGTGCAACACGTCACCCACGATGGCGACCTTCAGGTTATGGAACTCTTTCTTGTAGTGGCGGATGGTGAACATGTCCAATAGTGCTTGCGTCGGATGTGCATGGCGACCATCGCCGGCGTTGATGACATGGATGTCCGGCGCGACGTGTTGCGCAATGAGATGAGCCGCGCCGCTGGAAGAGTGGCGCACCACGAACATGTCGGCGTGCATCGCACACAGGTTGTCCACCGTATCCAACAACGTCTCACCCTTGCTGGTGCTGGATGAGCCGATGTTGAGATTGACCACGTCGGCGGAGAGTTTCTTCGCCGCGATTTCGAAGGTGGTGCGTGTGCGTGTGCTGTTCTCGAAGAAGATGTTGAAGATGGACTTGCCGTGAAGCAGCGGCACTTTCTTGATCTCACCACCCTCGCTGATGTTGACGAAACCGGCGGCTTTATCCAGGATGTCGCGCAGGATACGCGCGGGAAGACCTTCGGTGCTCAACAGATGTTGAAGTTCACCGTTCTTATTCAGTTGTGGGTTGTTCATGCGTAGATTCCTGCGCTGGGTTCATCGAAATACGCTTGCAGTATCTGCTGCGCGGCATACTGATCGATCAGGGATTTCTGCTTGCGGCCATGTATCCCTGCTGCATCAAGAGCGGTACTCGCGGCGGCGGAAGTATACCGCTCATCGACCAGAATCGTCGGCAAATCGAAGCGTCCTTTGAGGCGGTTGGCGAAGCGTCGGCACAGTGCCGTCATTTCATGCGGCGTGCCGTCGTCGTTGAACGGCAAGCCGACTACTAAAGCGGCCGGTTGCCATTCCGCGAGCAGCGCCGCGATGATTGCGAAGCGCGCATCGTTTTTCTCATCGTTGATGGTGGTCAGCGGTTGTGTTGTACACGCTACAGAATTGCCGACGGCAATACCGATGCGTTTGGTGCCGAAATCGAATGCGAAAAGTGTGCCTTGGTGAAGGCCACTGTTCATGCTTGAAAACCTTGGCTTGAAATTCCGCAACTGCGAAAAAGTGGGTTGTAACGCTCAATAGATCGTAAGGAGAGCGTCGCGAAATTACGCATGGCCCGCTTCATCACATAACGTGGCGTAATTAACACCGAGTAACGCCATTGCAGCCGGAAGGCGCTCTTCGGCGGGAAGACCGAACAGGATGTGCTCGTTCGCGGGCACGCTCAGCCACGCATTGGCGGCGAGTTCCTGCTCGAGTTGCCCTTGTGACCATCCCGCGTAACCCAATGTGACCAGCAGGTGATGCGGGCCAAACCCTTCACCTACCGCCTGCAATATATCCTTTGAAGTGGTGAGTTCGATCTTGTCGTTGACTTGCAGGGTGGATTGCCAGTTGCCACCGGCTTCGTGCAGAACAAAGCCACGATCAGTCTGCACCGGACCACCGAAATGGATTGGTAGATCGTTAAGTTCGGATTGTTTGAGTGGCAGGTTGATCTGGGCAAAGAGCTCGCTCAGGGTCAGGCTGATCGGCCGGTTCACCACGATTCCCATTGCTCCCTCGTCGTTGTGCTCACAAACGTAGGTAAGTGATTTGGTGAAGAAGGGGTCGGTCATTGCCGGCATGGCGATGAGGAAGTGATTGGTAAGATTCATTTCGGACATGTCGGCATTGTAGCTTTCCGTTCTCGCCTTCACAATTGTGTAAGGCACCGTGCACTGGAACAGGGCGACTACTCTTTCATTTCCACAAATAACTTGGAGATCAAAGTCTGAACTTCCCGCGAATTTTTTGAGAATTCGCCGTTCAGGATGAGATCCATAGCAGCCTCTTTTTGTGCATGTTGCACAAGGTCGACAACCTGAGAGGCGCTGATGTGGAATTGTGCATGCTTGGCTTTTAGCTGATGGAACAAAGGCAGGTGTCCGGTGTACGTGGCGCCCTGTCCATAAATCCATTTACCCAGGGCACATTGGTCATCCCGGCAAATGACCGCGTGATCGAGGCTCTCGGTAGACGTGCCTTCGGCGTATGCAGTGAGACGTTGTTTCCACTTGCGATGTGCTTCGATGGCGGCTACAAAATCCAATCCTTTAATGACGGCTTCATCGCGGATGCCACCTGGCTGGGAAGAAGGAATTGTCTGCGCAGTTTTTTCATCGCCCCGCGACATGGCTGTAAACCAATCGAAAATACCCATTTGCCCTCCCAGGGGTCATACGTTGTACTAAATGGTCAATCAGGCTAGAACGGTGAAACTGCGCATATTTTGCTCTTCACAGTTTGGTTTCATTGATGAAATGCGCGATGTGTTGCAGTAACTCGACTTCCTGGAAGGGCTTACCCATATATTCGTTCGCGCCTAATTCCAAAGCATAGTTGCGGTGTTTGTCGGCTGTACGCGAGGTGATGAAAATGATTGGCAGCGTATGGGTCCTTTTGTCCAGACGCAAACGTCTGACCAATTCGAATCCGTCCATACGCGGCATCTCGATATCCAGCAACATGACGTTCGGGGTAATCGCGGTTAACTGTTCCAGAGCATCGATGCCATCTTTGGCTGTGACGACCTGATATCCGGCACGTTCCAGCAAACGGCTGGTGATCTTGCGCACGGTGAGTGAATCGTCCACCACCATCACCAGAGGTATTCTGCGTACTGCTTCTGCAGACACTGTTCGGGTTACCTTGCGCGTGACCGCGATGCGTTGGGCGAAAGCGACCGGATTGATGATGAGTACCACCTGACCATTGCTGGATACCGTAGCACCCGCGATGCCGGGCAGGCGGGCGAGCTGGGGCCCGATGTTCTTCACCACCACTTCCTGGTTACCCAACAACGTGTCAACATGCAAGGCGATGCGATGCTCGCCGCTGCGAAGTAACAACACAGGGTTGTGAGGTTGACTAACGATCTCGGCTTCTTCATCACCCAGCATTCGGGGCAGGTAGTAAAGTCCATAGTGGTGACTTTGCCAATCTACAAAATTCTGCCGATAAATCGCTGCGATTTCCCCGGATTTGAGCTGTTGTACGTGCTCCACCATGGTCGAAGGAACGGCATAGGTGTTATGCCCTGACCGAACCAGCAATGTTTTCGTGACCGCGAGTGTCAACGGTAGATGAATGCTGAAGCGCACACCAACACCGGACTCGGAGGACACATCGATGCGGCCCCCCAACGAGGATATCTCACTGCGCACCACATCCAAACCGACGCCCCGACCCGAGATTTCGGTGACCTCGTTGGCAGTAGATAAACCGGCAGTGAAAATCAGCTGCATCACTTGCTCGTCGCTGAAGGACTCGCCTTCATTGATGATTCCGTTCTCCAGCGCCTTCCGGCGGATACCGGAAATATCCAAGCCGCCGCCATCATCGCTACATTCGAATACGACCTCATTGCTGTCGTGGTGCAGGGATAGCCTGATCTCTCCGATGGGTGCCTTGCCGGATTGGGCGCGTTGCTCCGGTGTTTCAAGTCCGTGCGAAATGGAATTACGTAACAGGTGTTCAAAGGGTGCCGTCATCTTCTCCAGCACACTGCGGTCGAGCTCGATCTCGGTTCCCGACAACTCAAGGTTGGCTCTTTTGCCCGTATCTTTACCCGTCTGGCGCACGACACGATAAAGGCGCTCGCCGATACTACCGAAGGGCACCATGCGAATCGACATCAAACCTTGTTGCAGATCACGATTGAGTTGCGCTTGGGAGCTCAGTGCGGCGGTCGTCTCATCCAGATTGTTCAGCAACGACTGCTGCACTGTTTGCACGTCATGCACGCTTTCGTTCATGAACCGTGTCAATTCTTGGAGACGGGTAAAGCGGTCGAATTCCAGCGGGTCAAATTGTTGCGCGCTATCACCGCTTGTCGTGACACGCGCCTGCATCTGGCCTTCGGCTTGTATCTCCACCTCGCGCAGCTGCTTGCGCAGTCGGTTGATACTGTCTGACAACTCCAACACGCTAATCTTGAATTCGCGCAGCTCGGCCTCGACGCGCGAACGGGCCACGCTGATCTCGCCAGCCTCGTTGACCAGCCTGTCCACTGTGTCGGAACGTACACGCAACAAAGCCGCCTGCATCGCGCGTTCGGCACCGACCTCCAAGACCGGCCCAGTTGCGGGAAGGGAGACACGGGATGCGGCTGTCACGGTGCCGGGGAGTGCTTCGTCCTCGGCTAATCCGTCTTCCTGCGGAACATGCAGGTGATCAATGGCGCTGGCGATGCGATCAAGATAACTTTCCAACTCAGTCCACAACGCGTCGTCCAGTGTGTTGCGGACAATGGATTTGCTCACGCGATCTTCAACGCGGTGCGTCAATTCACCCAACCGCATCGCGCCCGCCATACGCGCACTGCCCTTGAGCGTGTGCAAACTGCGCTGCAGGTTGCGCCCCAGCTGTGCGTCGCCGGGATTTTCGCGCCAGGCACGCAAAGTGCTGCCGATCTGAGGATAGAGCTCGTTGGCTTCATCCAAAAAGATGGGCAATAACTGTGCATCCACCTCATCGTTAACAACACGCTGTTTTTTGCGGGCGGAAACAATATCTGCCAGCGGTTCGTCTGTAGGTCGTTCTACTTCCTGGCGCGCGACAGAAGTGGATTCCGTTTTAGCCGGCAGCAGAGTGATGGCTGGAACGTGTTCATTTCCAATTGTTTGAACAGCAATCGCTTCAAGATTGGCGACGACTTCATTGTCGTTATGCAGCCTGGCGATGAGTTCGGGCTGCGGCAGGGGTTCTCTGTGGTTGCGGATCGCTTCACACAACTCATCCAGTTTGCGGATGACTACTTTGATCAGTTCAATTTGCGTCGAATTCAGGCAGCCACTCTTGTCGATGCGGGCGCCAAGCCATTGTTCAAGCGCATAGGCAAGCTCGGCAGTCGACCAGAAACCCATGTTGCGATTGACGCCGGCCAATGTATGCGCCGTGCGCATGAAATCGAACGTGACCACGGCAGCCTCTGCTTCCTGCAGATCGGCAAGGTGGTGCTGTAAGGTACGGACGAGTTGCGCGGCCTCTTCAGAAGCGATGCGGAACAGCAAGGGTTCGATGCTGACCGAGCCGATTTGCAACAGCGCTTCTTCCGCAGGGCTTTCGGCTTGCTCAGAGGTGGCCGTATCCGCCGCAGCGGGCAGGGGAAGCGCAGAGCCGTTCTCGATGTGGTCTGCCAACGTGAGCAGATGCGTGGTGTCGATATGCGCGGTCGTGCTGCCGCTTCTGAGCATGTCAACCCAGTGTTGGAACAACACCTCGGCATCGCCAACCATCTCCAGAATCGCGGGCGTGGTTTGCTTGTTCTCCGCCAGCCATTTGTTCATCGCACGTTCGACCGCCCAGGCAACCTCACCCAGGTCGGTCAGCCCCACCATGCGTCCGCTGCCTTTCAGCGTATGAAATGCGCGCCGTATGGTCACCCAGGGTTCACGGCTATCCAGATGCAGCCGCGAGATATCCAGATTGGCGCGCAGAGTTTCCATGACTTCTTGCGCCTCTTCGAGAAAAACTTCCAGCAGTTCCGCGTCCTCGTCACCCGATCGGATCGAAACGCCTGGTGGAACGATAACTTCTTCGGGAATGCCGGCATCGGAGTGACCCGCGCTGGCGAAGGCATCTTCCAGATCATGCAACACCTTGCTCAATGCCAGTGGATCCGGCTTCTGTCCCAAGGTCAGGCCGTGGACATAGTCGCCCAGAATGCTGATGGCATCGGCGACCGTGCGCATCTCCTTGGCTGAGGGTAATTCACCATTGTGATAGCGCTCGGTGACCTGGCGCAGGGTTGAAAGTAAATGCTCCGCGACATCCAGCGACAAAATGTGCAAACCACCCTGTACCTGGCTCAGCAATCGGTTGATCTGGGTGAGTTCGGGGCGTTTGATCCGGTCGGAGAATATCGCATTCAAATACTGTTCGATGTGTTGCAGATTGTTCTGCATCTCGATGGCCAGGGGCGATATCACTTCGCGCTGCTCCATCTCGCAATAGAGTGAAACCAGACTTTCCAGCTTGGTCACGTCCTCCGGCAGTCGCATCATGCCTTCTTGCAGGCGCAGGCTCAGGATACGCGCCTGTTCATGGAAGCCGTTGCCCAGGTTCTGATAGTGCTCGATACCGCTGCTGAGCAGCAACAGCGCCATCGCCATATCCATGGAGACGCGTTGTGCCCGTTCCGGATCATCCGAATTTACGGCGATGTTGTGGATTTGTTTGCACAAGAACTGCAATGTGTTGCGGTCGAGCTGATCGGCCATCTGGTACAACTGCTCGCTTTGATCGACGAAGCGTTTGCAGGATGCGGTATCTCCGGCAACACAATGTTCCCAGGATTCGTCTGCAGCAGACAATTGGGAGCGCATGTTTTCAAGCAGCGCGGCCGTTTCACTGGGC
>CAZRZH010000081.1:0-12251 GCA_964604485.1 uncultured Sideroxydans sp. | reverse complement strand
TTACACCAGCTTAAACTAGACTGATTTCTGTCTTGACGGATGGGTCCACTGTACGCTGTCTGTCTTCGTGGTTGTCGTTGCATCACTACGGCTTTCATAAGCAACCGACGCGTAGATATTTTCAAAGTCGTACGTGGCGGACATGGACAAGTTGCTCTTGTTGACAGTAGCTGTCTTGGCTTCATCCGGGCTGTACATCACAGCCAATTGCACGTCGCTGAACTTTGGAGACCAGTATTGCACCATGTTCTTTTGGCGAGTGTTGTAATCCACACCAGCGTTAAAGCCGATCGTTTTAGTTGCAGACCAATTAGAAGTGTTGTCGAACAGTTCGATCTTGTTGTGGGCGACCTTGAACGGTGTATCCCAGATACCCAGCATCACTTTGCCGAAACCAGTTTCGATACCGGCGGCACTGTTACGAGTCTTACCCAAGCCCGCTCCTGTGCTTCCATCCGCATCCATTTCAACTTCGAACTGGTAAACGGCCTTCATGTCGCCACCCAAATCTTCACTGCCCTTCACACCAAAGCGAGAAGCATTGGTGTTGACGCGCATGTGACTAACACCGGTGGTTGCATTTGTACCTGCTTGATCGAACGTCAGGAATGCTTTGCCGTAAATCGTTACGTTGGCGTTATCCGCGAATGCGGGTGCCGAGAATACAGTTGCAACTGCCAGTGCGATGATTTTCTTCTTCATAATAACTCCTAGTGGTTAATAAATTTCTTCCCTTATCCATCTACGCGTGGCAGGGGATGCGGTGGCAGGATTATGCAGAGCGTTTGTGACAGGATTGTTACAGCAGAGTTTTTTCGACACAGGCTGATCATTCAAAATAATCGGTCCGAAGGTCGGTGTGTTCTCTCCGATTTTGCGGAGAGCTTAATTACGGAATATTACAATTGCGATACGCACACCAGATAAGTTAGTCTGCGCCTCGGATAATTTTTTGTTCGTTGCCATTTCAAGTATTGATCTTCGTACCCGCAATTTCAGTTAATAACAACAGGAGAGATGTGATGCCAAAAATATGCACCCCGGAATATCTGGCCAAAGTCCAAAACTTGAGCAAAGATGAAACTGAGCGTTTGTTATCCCGGATGTCCGGCAAGCTTCCCAAGAGGCTCGCGAAAGAAAAGTTGAACAAGCAAGAAGCTCTGGCGATCCAAATGGAACTGGAAGATGAACAGCTTGAAGAATGGCGCAACAACATGCGGCTGTTAAAGCAGAAGGATGATGCCAAGGCACAAGCCAAAACCAAGCAGGAAACAAAATCACCCGAGAAAAATTCCGCAGCGCCTGCCAAAGCAAAAACTACCGCCAAGGCAAAACCCGCCGCAAAAACCACGACACCCGCCAAACCCAAGGTAGTCGCCAAAGTCAAGGTTGAAGCCAAAAAGTAACACCTAAAATCTGATGGGCCATACCGAATCGGAGGGCGTGTATTTTCTAAAGGGCGCCCCTAAAAACTCGTCATTCCCGCCCTTCGTCAGGCTCAGGATAAACTGCCCAGCGGGCAGGCGGGAATCCAGCGTGTTGATTTGACTGGGTTCCCGCCTGCACGGGAGCGACGAAATATGAATTTTCAGAGACGCCCATTATTCCAAACAGCCGGGCGCGATCTTATTCTGGCGTTTCTCCGCCAACTGGGCAATCGCGGTGAATTTATCCACGAGGCCATTCTTCGCAAAGTGATCGATGATAAACAGGGGGATCAGGGTGTCGGGTTCCCATAAGCCGTGGAATTTGAGCGTACTGCCTTGCCGGTTCGGCTGGATATGCCAGGTGCCGCTGAAAATTTTCGAGTCGCCCGAAATTTGCTTGAATGAAATTTCATCCACGGGATTTTCGTTGTATTCGATCACCGAATGCAGGCGCACCTGAAAGAACAGGACGTGTTCAACAGCCGTGCGCTCAACTCTGACCTTATGCGCGGATTGCCGAACGGAGGAAGACTCGACCACGCCCGGCATGGCGGCAGCGGATTCATAATCTGTCAGGTATTGATAGGCGGCGCATTGCGTTAACGGGGTATCAAAACTGGCATTGAAGGTAAATTGTTCACCGCTGCGTTTCACGTCAACCTGTAACCCGGGGTAATGCGAATCCTTTCCGGATGCATTGGTGAAAACCAGTAAGAGTCCTGTCAAGATTAGCTTTTTCATAATGTCCTGTTATATGCCATCAATATTTCGCGACGATGACAGACACTGGCCGGGAATATTGCGCTCCGCTGTAACAGATGACGACTCGGATTTGTGTTCAGAAAGTGGTTTGGAATTTACTGCACGGTTCTTATCGCCCAAATTATTGATAACCCAAAGTTCAAGCCTGCCCCTCCATGTCCACACTGCCCGAACTCACCGACCTTGAAAACATTCTGGAGCTGGGTCGGGGACATTTGGTCTCACGTGTTGTCTGTGAAGTCAGCGCAGGTTCACGGCGCTTCCCGGTATACCAACTCAACTTGGGCAATCCCGATCCAAAATTACCCGCCATCGGATTCTTTGGCGGCATTCACGGCTTGGAACGAATCGGGACTCATGTCTTGCTGTATTTTTTGCGCAGTTTGCTTGCCCGATTAGCGTGGGACAAAAGTCTGCATCATCTGCTGCGGGACGTGTCTCTGGTCTTCATGCCGCTGATCAATCCGGGAGGCATGTGGCAGTCAACGCGTTGTAACCCGCAGGGGGTAGATTTGATGCGCAATGCGCCGATTGATGCTGCCGGCGATGTTCCATTCCTGTTGGGCGGCCACCGCATCAGCCCTTATTTGCCCTGGTATCGCGGTGAGGCGGGCGCAGGGATGGAAGTTGAGAACCTCGCGCTGTGCCGCACTGTGACCGAGGAATTGCTGACACACCCTTTCAGTATCGCGGTGGATTGTCATTCCGGATTTGGCTCGCGTGACCGGGTATGGTTTCCACACGCACACAGCGTGCACCCTATCCAACACTTGGCCGACATTGTCAGACTGGAAGAATTATTTCGGCAAACCCACCCCAACAACCGCTACCTGTTCGAACCGCAAAGTGTGCAATATCGAACCCACGGCGACATCTGGGACCATCTGTATCTGCAGGCACAACAAGATCGGCACAAAACATTTCTACCGTTGACACTGGAAATGGGTTCCTGGTTATGGGTCAGGAAAAATCCACTGCAATTCTTTTCACGGCACGGCCTGTTCAACCCCTCGGTCGAGCACCGTCTGCACCGAGTTTTGCGCCGCCATTCTGTGTGGTTGGACTTTCTGATGCGCGCCGCCAGTGGTCACGAAAATTGGATGGCGACAGGCCCCACTCGGCAGCGTTTGCAAGAACGCGCTGTGGAACGCTGGTACCGGCAATGACCACCTGGGTTTTGTTGCGGGGCTTGATGCGCGAAACGCGCCATTGGGGTGAATTCCCCGGGCAATTTCAGAGCGTGTTGGGAGTGAAGCATCTGGTGACCTTGGATTTTCCCGGTAACGGCGACTTGCATGAACTGCAAAGTGCCACCCGCGTGACGGCAATGGCGTTTTACTGCCACACGCACCTTCGGCAACAGGGATATGCACCGCCCTATCGTGTGCTCGCCCTGTCATTGGGGGCGATGGTGGCAGTGGAATGGAGTGAACACTATCCGACTGATATCGAAAAATTGGTGCTGATCAATACCAGCCTGGCACCGCATAACCCTTTCTACCACCGGCTGCGCCCGGCAAATTATTTTGCCTTGTTGCGATCTCTGCTCTGTGGCTCGCTGGCTCAGCGTGAAGAATTGATACTGCGTCTAACCAGTAACCAAATACGTACCCAACTTCAACAAGGGAGGTTGTTACAACAATGGACACACTACGCACGACAATTTCCCGTCACTCGCGTCAACATTTTTCGCCAACTGCGCGCCGCTCTCACGTACCGTGCTCCACCGCACGCGCCACCTGTTCCCGTGTTATTACTCGCCGCACGACACGACCGTCTGGTCGATGTGAAATGTTCGCTTTCACTGGCCGCACGCTGGAACTGTGCAATTCGCCTGCATGCCACGGCAGGGCATGATTTGCCTTTGGATGATGGCGTCTGGGTAGCGCAACAAATCAAAGCGTGGTTGGCTGTTTGAATCCGCAGCAATGAGCAAGGCGTTATCCGCTCTTCAAGTTGTTCAGGTAAACAATCGGACAACCCGGATTGTTATTCATCACAACGACACCAAACCGCAACGAAAAATTCATTCGATTGTTACCTTGACAAACTAGTCTGTTCCTTCCGTTTCGTTAATTACTTGGAGGTTTCAGATGGATATGCGAATGAAAGTGATTTACTTGGCCGTGGTTTCAACCTTTGCGCTCTCGGGCTGCGGCTCGGGTGGCAGCAGCGTAGTAGCCAATAACGCCCCGACCACCATCACCGGCGTTTTGTCCGATGCCTACGTCAAAGGCGTGACCTATTCCACGTCCACCGGCGCGTCGGGTGTGACCAACACCAACGGTGAATTCACCTACAAAACGGGCGACACCGTCAGCTTCAAGATCGGCCAAGTCAGTTTGGGCTCCGTCAGCATGGGCAGTGCGGCTCTGGGCGACCTGAGCGGCAACAAAGTCGTGCGCCCCAAGGATCTCGCCGGTGTAACCGACGAAACGGATCAGAAAGCCTTGGCAATCGCCCAAGTCATCCAGACTGTAGCCGCAGCGACCACCACCGCGACGCATATCGACGTCACCCCGAATGCCGCAAGACTGGCTACGGCTGGTAGCGTTACTTCCCTCGCCAATGCCGGCACGATTTTGGCCGGCGCCGGAATGACACCCACTTCGCTCGCCAACGTCACCCAGCATTTGTTGAATGCGCCGGCGAAAGTAAGCAAGGTCACCTTCACCCCGACGGACATTGCCGGTTTGTCCGATGCGAACCGCGCCAAGGTTTACACCACCTCTAGCGTGGACATCACCTACGCGGATGGCAGCAAGAAAAACTACCCGTTGTCGTTTGTGAATTTGTTCAACAACACCGACACCACCAAGACTGCGGATGGCACCGCCGCCGCAGCCGTGAAGAATAAGACCGGCACGGTCCTGAACGAAGTCAACGGCAGCGCCTATATACCGCAAACGCCGGATGCCAATTCGCTCATGGATATCGGCGGTACGCCGTATCTGGTGACACATTTCGAATACGCGAACAACGATAGCGCCGGTACCAACTGGTACGGCAAACAACCGATGCTGATGACTGTGGCCAAGCTCAACCAGAGCAGCACCGATGGCAAATTCAGTGTGGCTTCTGTCAAGCAGGTTGATTTTTCAGGCGTCAACGGATTGTGGATCCCCTGCGCAGGCAGCCGCTCGCCCTGGAACACCCACCTGGGTTCCGAAGAATATGAGCCGGATGCACGTTGCGAAGTTGATGCGACCTATGCCGCCATCGTCGGCGGTTCGTGCCTCGCCATGGAATACACCGCACGTATGAACGCCTTCCGCGTCGCCTACGGCGAAGGCACTGCATCGCCCTACCACTATGGCCGCGTGCCGGAAGTGACGGTTGCCGCCAACGGCAGCAGCACCGTGGAAAAGTGGTACACACTGGGCCGCATCTCGCGCGAGAAAGTGCAGATGTTCGGCGATTCGCGCACCGCAATTCAGGGCGATGACGGTACCTACACCAGCCTGACCCTCTTCGTGGCCGACAGCGCGGGCGACCTGTCCGCAGGCAGTTTGTATGCAGCGAAATGGAACCAGATGTCGCCCAATGGCACGGACGGCGGCGAGGCCAATCTGTCTTGGATCAAACTGGGCCATACCACCCATGCCGAAATCAAGGCGGCGGTCGATGCGGGTGTGACGTTCAACGACCTGTTCCTGACATCGGCCACGGCAGCTGTTGGATTCACCGCCGTGAAAACTGGGCATGAAGTTGCGAAGGTCGAATATCTGCAACTGAAAACGGGCACGTTCGGTGTGGCTACAACCCCAACCCCAATCGCGACGCTGGCTGCCTTCCTCGAAACCCGCCGTTATGCCGCACTCATGGGCGCAACGACCGAGTTCGAGAAATACGAGGGGGTGGCTTACAACGCCAAGGAGAACAAGGCTTACACCGCGT
Source organism: uncultured Sideroxydans sp. (assembly GCA_964604485.1). Classification (GTDB taxonomy): domain Bacteria; phylum Pseudomonadota; class Gammaproteobacteria; order Burkholderiales; family Gallionellaceae; genus Sideroxyarcus. The sequence goes on along the minus strand of CAZRZH010000081.1, from coordinate 6,165 downwards.
TTGCCCGCATGTCGAAAGGCATGGAAGTCGGCGCAGCCGATCCGGTCGACCACATCCGCATCAAGAAGAACCTGTCCGGCGGCGTGTATGAAATGTCGCTCAAACCCAACCAGGGTGACTCATTGGGTGTCGTGATCAACAGCGATTTTGTACCGGTCTCAATGAAAGCGATTGTTGTCGGCAAGGACATCGCCAAAGATGCGGATGGAAATGCATCCGACCTGAACGCGATTTCCGCCCCGGATAATCTGTGGTTTTCGGATCGCATGCGCGTGTTGTTCATCGGTGAAGATTCTGCGAATCACGTCAACAACTACCTGTGGGCGTATCACGTCGACACCGGCAGTCTGGTGCGCATCCTCTCGTTGCCGATGGGTGCCGAATCCACCGGCTTGCAGATCGTGGACAACATGAACGGCCACGCCTACATCATGAGCAATTACCAGCATGCCGGCGACCTGAACGGCACCACCCCGGCCGTGCATGCCCGTATCCTGCCGTTAATCAACCCGATGAAAGCAGAAGTCGGTTATCTCGGTGGTTTGCCCGCCATGCAATAAATTTTCACCTGGCTGGATTTCTTCCAGAGCCCCGGTAGCCCAAGCTGCCGGGGCTTTTTCTTCTGGCGAAAGGTAACAAAGCCGGCGGCGGTGTTGGGCGAAGCAAAGGCGTGAAGCAGGAACGACTTTCGCGCAAGCCCTAACCGCGCGGATGATGGGTTGCGTGTAACGCCTTCAGTCTTTCACGCGCCACGTGGGTGTAAATCTGCGTGGTCGAAATATCCGAATGCCCCAGCAACATTTGCACCACGCGCAGGTCCGCGCCGTGGTTGATCAGGTGGGTGGCAAAGGCATGGCGCAAGGTGTGCGGTGACAACGGTTTATGCAGCCCGCCGTGTTTCGCATGTTTCTTGATGAGGTACCAGAACATCTGGCGCGTCATGCCTTCGCCGCGCTGGGTAACGAATAATGCGTGACTGGATTTACCTGCCAGCAGACCGGGGCGCGCTTCCGACAGATACCGCTTGACCCAGTCCAGCGCCTCTTCGCCCAGCGGCACCAACCGCTCTTTGCTGCCTTTGCCCATCACCCGAGTCACGCCCATATCGAGGCTGACTTGACCCACGCTCAAGCCGACCAATTCCGATACGCGTAATCCGCTGGCATACAACACTTCCAGCATGGTGCGGTCGCGTTTGCCGAGTAACGTCTGTACATTCGGCGCGTTGAGCAGCAATTCGACATCGGCTTCGGTGAGGCTCTTGGGCAAGCTGCGCGGCAACTTCGGTGTGGCAATCTTCAGGGTGGGATCGGTCGAAATTTTGTTTTGCCGCAGCAAATATTGGAACAAGCGCTTAAGGCTAGAGATGCTGCGCGAGGTTGATGTCGCTTTGGCTTTTTGCCCCGTCACAAGATGCGCCAAAAATCCCTGAATGTCCGCATGGGTGGTGGAGGTCAATCCATCGGGCCGCTGCTGTGCCAACCAGTTCGAGAATTTGTTCAGGTCACGGCGGTAGCTTTCAAGGGTGTTGCGGGAGAGGCCGTCTTCGAGCCAGAGTGCGTCGCTGAATTCGTCCAGTAATTCAGCGTCGCTCATGGGCCAGCAACCAGCGCTTGATGTCGAGCGATTCACCTTCAGCCTGCTTCATAAATCCGCCCAATCCCGATTTACCTACCACACGATGGCAAGGAATAACGATGGGGATCGGATTGCTGCCGCAGGCCTGTCCCACCGCCTGCGCACTTGAGCCGATCTTTTTCGCGAGTTCGCCATAGCTCACTGTCTGCCCGCAGGGAATATCCAGCATCGCCTGCCAGACATTACACTGATGATGCGTACCGTCGAGCTCGAAAGGCAGGTCGATTTCATGTTTGGCATCGGCCAGATAGGCTTCCAGTTCCGCACACACTGTTTTCGCCATTCCGCCCAGCGGCGGCTGTGCTTTTGTTTGCGCGGGCAGGAATTCAATACCCAGTAGAACCGTGTCCGAGCAACGGATACCGAGTTTGCCGAAGGGGGCGGAAATGATGGCCTGGAATTTCATGCGAGCATGATAGCTGAAATGCAAAACGGGAGCCGCAGCTCCCGTTTCTTTTGCCCTACAAAACTGCTGCTTATACTGCAGTCTTGCGTGCCGGCAATTTTTCCTTGATACGTGCGGACTTGCCGGAGCGGTCACGCAGGTAATACAGCTTGGCGCGGCGCACATCACCGCGACGTTTGATTTCGATGCTGGCGATAGAAGGTGAATACGTTTGGAAGGTACGTTCAACACCTTCGCCCGAAGACACTTTACGCACGATGAAGCTGGAATTCAGCCCCTTGTTGCGCTTGGCAATAACAACACCTTCAAAAGCTTGGGTACGTTTCTTTTCGCCTTCGACCACGTTTACGCCGACCACAACGGTGTCGCCGGGTGCGAAATTGGGGATGGTCTTGTTCAGACGCGCGATTTCTTCTTTTTCAAGAATGCCGATCAGATTCATTTTGTTTCCTTTTCTTTTACGGAAGCTTGTTCCTGCTGGTACTCTGCCAGTAGCCGAGCTTCCTGTTTTGTTAACTGGCGTGTTGCCAGCAAATCCGGGCGACGTTCCGCAGTACGACCTAACGACTGCTTCAATCGCCACTTCTCTATCTCGGCGTGGTGTCCGGACATCAATACATCCGGTATCGCCTCGCCGTTATAAACCTCGGGCCGCGTGTAGTGGGGGCAATCCAGCAATCCTTTTACGAAAGAATCTTGCTGCGCCGATGCCTCATCGCCCAATACCCCCGGGATCTGCCGCACCAGACTATCCATCACCACCATCGCTGCCAACTCGCCACCGGACAACACATAATCACCGATGGAAAGCTCTTCATCCACTTGCTGGCGTAACAGGCGCTCATCCACGCCCTCGTACCGACTCGCCAGCAAAATCAATCCTTCGTCCCGCGCCAGCAGTTCCATCACCACTTCATGCTTGAGCTGCCTGCCCTGCGGCGAGAGGTGGATCACACAACTCTTTTTCGCCCCGCTTTGCGCCTGCGCTGCTTTCGCTGCGCTGATCGCTTTTTCCAGCGGCTCCGCCAACATCACCATCCCGGGGCCGCCGCCGTAGGGACGGTCGTCGATAGTGCGGTAGTTGTCGGTCGTAAAATCGCGCGGATTCCACGTCTGCAACTGAAACTTGCCTTGTTCGACCGCTTTGCGTGTCACACCGTAGCGGGTAACTGCATCAAACATCTCGGGGAACAGCGTGACGACATCAAACCTCATTTGAGGTAATCCGCCTGCCAATCCACGCGGATCAATTTCTGTTTCAAATCCACTTGCTGAATCACACTGGCAAGGAATGGAATGAGCTTCTCGCCGTGTTCACCTTTGACGACCAGCACATCGTTCGCACCCGTTTCCAGCAGCGAATCGACGATCCCAAACTTCTCGCCCGCCAAATTCTCAACGGACAATCCGATCAGGTCGGACCAGTAATATTCGCCTTCCTTTTGCTCGGGCAAACTGTCGCGCGGAACCGCGATCAACAGGCCTTTACATTTCTCCGCTGCGGTGCGATCGGTGATGCCTTCCAGCTTGGCCACCAGCACTTTGCCGTGCACATTCGCTTCCAGCACCTGCAACGGTCGCCAAGCCTGTTCTTGCCCCACGTGCCAAGTGTCAAAGTCGAGCAAACTGTCCAGATATTCGGTAAAGGTCTGCACCTTTACCCAACCTTGTAGACCCTGTGCCGCGACCACCTTCCCCATTACAACCATGGGGCTAGATTGATCAGATGCTTGCTGCTGCAACGGCTTTTTTGACCAAACGGCTCACGGTATCGCTCAATTGCGCACCTTTGTCTTGCCAATGAGTCACACGATCCAACTGGATGCGCAGACCTTCGGCGCCTTCGGCGGCCAACGGATTGTAGAAACCAACGCGCTCGATGAAACGGCCGTCACGACGGTTGCGGGAATCCGCCACCACCACGTTGAAGAAAGGACGATTCTTCGAACCGCCACGAGAAAGACGAATGACTACCATAGTGATTACCCAATAATTAAGATTTGGCAAAAGCCAAAGGGCGCGAATTCTACGACACCTACCCGTTTCCTGGCAAGGGCAGAATTCGCAAGGGAAAAATCAGCGGTTCAGGAAGATTTCGAGAACGAAACGCGTACCCAGATACGACAATATAAGGAAGGCGAAGCCGATCAGCGTTCCGCGTACCGCGGTATGGCCGCGCCAGCCTTTGAAATGACGCCCCAGCAACAGCACCGCGAACACGATCCAGGACAAAAACCCAAATAAAACCATGTGACTAAATTGTAAAGGATGTCCGAAGATCTTCTCCGAAAACAACATTCCTGAGACAACCGTGATGGTCAGCAACACAAACCCCACACCGATGACGCGGAACAGAAGCGACTCCATCGTCATCAGCGGCGGCAGATTTTGCAGCACTTTGGGGAGCTTGGCATGGTGCAGGCGTTTTTCAACAAGCGACATCAGCGCGGCATGCAAGGCGGCGATCGTGAACAAACTGTAGGCCATCATGGCCATGAACACGTGGGTATCGAACAGTCCGGAAGCGGGTTGCGACAGAATATGCGCCTCCGGAAAAATGGCCGGCAGGGCCGTGCAAATCGCGGCGAGCGGCAGCACCAGCGTCTGCAAGCTGGACAGCGGATAAAAAGAACGCGCCAGCCAATACACCAAAACCGTCAGCCACAGGATAAGCGACAGGGCATACACCAGCCCCAGATTCAACGCACCCCATACAAATAAGGTGTCGTACAGTAACCAGCCGTGTAACGAAAGGGGAACAACCACGGCCAGTCCCAGCATGCCGCGATTTTGCTGTTCGGCATTGCCCGACGCCTGCGCGCGCCAGAACAAAATGGCCAGGACGGCATACAGGCCAAACGTGAGTAGATGTAATGCTGGGTTCGACATGGGGAGTGCAGATGTTTTAGACTGCGCGAATTCTACAGGAAGAGCCGCAAGATTTCTCAGGCGCTCGATAGCCCTGTAGGAGCCAGCTTGCTGGCGATAGGCATTCGCGGCTGAAGCCGCTCCTACAAAATCAGATTAGGAACAGACCATGTTAGACAACCTTACACAACGTTTTCAGGGCATCGTCAAAAATCTGCGCGGCCAAGCGCGATTAACCGAAAGCAACATTCAGGACGCGCTCAGAGAAGTGCGTCTCGCCTTGCTGGAAGCGGATGTGGCGTTACCCGTGGTGAAGGATTTTATCGCCAAGGTGAAGGAAGCGGCTCTGGGGCAGGAAGTCATCGGCAACCTGCAACCGGGACAGGCGCTGATCGGTGTAGTGAACCGCGAGTTGACCAAATTGATGGGCGAACACAACGACGCGCTCAACCTCGCCGCCGTTCCGCCCGCCGTGATTCTGATGGCCGGTTTGCAGGGCGCCGGTAAAACCACCAGCAGTGGCAAGCTGGCCAAGCTGCTGCGCGAACAGAATAAAAAGAAGGTTTTGCTGGTGAGTTGCGACGTGTATCGCCCCGCAGCCATAGAGCAACTGCGCATCCTTGCACAGCAACTCGGCGTCGATTTCTTCCCTTCCGATATCAGCCAGAAGCCTCTGGATATTGGCCTCGCCGCTTTGGACTTCGCGCGCAAACACCACCATGAGGTATTAATCGTCGACACCGCCGGTCGCCTTGCGGTGGATGCGGCGATGATGGCGGAAATCAAAGATCTGCACGCCGCGCTGAATCCTATCGAAACCTTGTTCGTGGTGGATGCGATGACCGGACAGGATGCGGTAAATACCGCCAAGGCTTTCGGCGATGCGCTACCGCTCACCGGCATCATCCTCACCAAACTGGACGGCGACGCACGCGGCGGTGCGGCACTCTCGGTGCGCCAGATCACCGGCAAGCCGATCAAGTTTGTCGGTGTCAGCGAAAAACCCAACGGCCTCGAAGCCTTTCACCCCGAGCGTATGGCGCAGCGCATCCTCGGCATGGGTGATGTGTTGTCGCTGCTGGAAGAAGCACAGCGCAACGTCGACCACGGCGAAGCGGCCAAGCTGGCGAAGAAATTACAAACCGGCAAAGGCTTCGACCTCAACGACTTCAAGATGCAGATCGTGCAGATGAGAAATATGGGCGGCATGTCCGCGCTGATGGACAAATTACCCGCGCAACTTTCACAGGCGG
>CAZRZH010000080.1:0-12454 GCA_964604485.1 uncultured Sideroxydans sp. | reverse complement strand
CCCGACACCGCCCAGACGTGCCGCCTCCAATGCCAAATCCGCCGTGGAGATATCCACCCCCATACCGCCGATCATGATTGGAACCAATTCGTGTTTACCGAACTTCAGCCGAAAGTCATCTACTTTTTTTGTCATATCCCCACCCCGAAATCACGGGGCCTCCTCACCTAGGCTGAATGTTATAGCGTCACCCTGATCGAGCAACTTGTAATTTGTGCACTATATTACCTTGGAATAGCGCGCGTGTTCTTGTCGGGTACGCAGATATTTGTCGAAGACCATGCAAATATTGCGGATCAACATGCGACCTTTTGGCGTAACGGTGATCCATTGCGGAGTCAACTCAAGCAAACCTTCCTTTTCATATTCTGCCAGCTCGCCCATCTCGGTTGCAAAGTAATTGTCGAATTCGATCAGGTGTGCAATGTTGAACGATTCTTTGGAAATCTCGAAGTGGCACATCAGTGCCTGGATGATGGCGCGGCGCACCAGGTCATCTGCATTCAGCTCCAGACCCCGCATGATGGGCAATTGGTCGCGATCGAGAGCGTCATAATAATCCTCAAGTTCGCGGTAATTCTGACTGTAGGTCGGTCCGATCTTGCCAATTGCACTCACCCCCAGCGCAACCAGGTCGCAGTCTGAGTGGGTCGAATAACCCTGGAAATTCCTGTGGAGTCTGCCCTGCCTTTGAGCCACTGCCAACTCATCCTCCGGTTTGGCGAAATGATCCATTCCGATATACACATATCCGGCACCGGTTAGCTTGTTCACGGCCATGCTCAGGATATCCAACTTGGTTTGCGCCGCCGGCAACTCTGCTTCATGGATACGCCGCTGCGGTTTGAAGAGAGTCGGCATGTGTGCGTAGTTGTAAATGGACAACCTGTCGGGATTGGCCGCAATCACGCGATCCAGGGTACGGCCGAATCCTTCCAGTGTTTGCCGGGGCAGTCCGTAAATCAGGTCGATACTCACGGATTTGAAGCCGTTGGCGCGCGCCGCGTTGATGACGCGCAGAGTCTCCTCTTCACTTTGGATGCGATTCACCGCTTTTTGCACGTCATCATCAAAGTCCTGCACGCCAACGCTGATGCGGTTGAATCCGGTCTGACCGAGTAATGCGATGGTCTCATCGCTGACCTTGCGGGGATCGATCTCGATAGAATATTCCCCGTCCTCCACCAACTTGAAGTACTGGCCGATCGCGGCCATCACGTCACGAATCTCATCGTCGCTCATGAAGGTCGGCGTGCCACCACCAAAGTGCAGTTGTTCCACCACCTGGTTAGGCCCCAGAAGCTTGGCTTGCATGGCCATTTCCTTTTTCAGGTAGCGCACATATTCTGCCGACTTGCTTCGATCTTTGGTAATCACTTTGTTGCAGGCACAGTAGAAGCACAGCGTATTGCAAAAGGGAATATGGATATACAACGACAGTGGCCGTCCAACCCCGCCGATTTCTCTTTTGGTGACCCATTGACTATAACTTTCAGCATTGAAAGCTTCGACGAAACGATCCGCAGTGGGATAAGACGTGTAACGCGGCCCGTTCTTGTCCAGCCTGCGTATCAATTCCAAATCCACCACCAGCTGATTTACTGCCTCATTCATGCTTACCCTCCTTCAAACAGGTGCGCACTATGCCAGTTCGCTGACTGACCGTCTTGATATATGTCAAAATATCGGCGCACTTGCCCCTCTACAAAATGCGGATTTGAAAGAAATCTATTGGCACCTCTCAACACAACCCGACTGAAAATAGCCTGCTCGAATTGCAATTTGCGCGAGCTGTGTCTGCCCGTCGACCTGACAGACCACGAGATGAGTCGCTTGGAGCATTTGAGCAACAAAAAACGCACTTTCGCCACGGGAGATTATCTTTTCCGCACTGGCGACCGTTTTAAGTCCTTGCACGCCATACGCGGCGGATCTTTCAAAACTCGTGTTTTGCACGAGGACGGACGCGAGCAGGTGACCGGATTTCTGATGGCGGGCGAGATCATCGGTCTTGACGCGATCAGTACCGATTTTCATACCTGCGAAGCGGTGGCAATGGAGGACAGCGAAGTATGCGAGTTGCCCTTCGACCAACTCGAAGAATTGAGCCGCGACATACCCAGTCTGCAGCGTCATCTGCACAAGATCATGAGCCGGGAGATCGTGCGTGACCAAGGCATCATGATGCTGCTGGGTTCGATGCGTGCCGAGGAACGGTTGGCCGCTTTCCTTCTCAATCTCTCCAAACGCAACTCAGCTCACGGATTGTCGGCCACCAAGTTGATGTTGCGTATGTCGCGTTTGGAGATCGGCAGTTATCTGGGACTGAAGTTGGAGACGGTCAGCCGTGCTTTTTCCCATTTTCAGGAAGACGGGATGATTCGAGTCAAGGCTCGCGCAGTCGAATTATTGGATATCCAGAAATTGCGTGCTCTGGTCGGAAAGTAATGATTCAACTACAGAATCATTCCAATTTTTGTCAAGAATGCGTATCCTGCGCACCGCGATTCGACTACAACAAAGGGGAGAGACATGACACAACCTTATAAAGCCACTCTGGAAGAGATGGTTAGAGCCAAATGGCCACATGAGATATTCCTGATCAATCTGGTTTTTAACCACATCTTGGTTTTTGCTTCTACCTTTGGTGTTTTTAGCACTTTCCCGTTGATGGTATTGGTGGTTCCAATTACCTCGTTTGCCATTACGGGCTATATTTTGTTCAAGGCGAAACAGGTGGCTGCCGGCAATGAGACTGTGTTTGTAAAGGCACATTGGGTCGTTGCCAACAAGCGCAACACACACTTCATGTGGTTGCTCACCATCACTTGTGTGGTTATTGGTGGCGGCTTCTGGTTTTCCAAACTGATGGGCTGGTCCAAGATAGCCACGATCGCCTTACTGGGCGGAGTGGGCCTGTTGCCTTTTATGGTTTCTTTGCTTGTTTTGATTGTGCTTGGAAATGATTCCATGTATCAGGCACGTCATAGCAAGATGCCCAGGGGCCTAGAAATTCCTGCAACTGAAACAGTTTCATAATTTTTCACGGTCCATTCATGTCTACTGAAAGCAAAATCTACTGGGGCGTTGGTCTGTTTTCCGTCGTCGTTATCATCGGCTCGTTCCTTATCCCCGGAGACCGTCCCGACAGGGATGACTTGCCATGGCATATCGAACACCCCACTCCCGAATCGGTCAAGGTTTTCGGATTGACGATTGGTGTTTCCACCACGGCCGAGGCTGAACGACGTTTCAAAGAAAAAGCCGAACCCAGTCTTTTCAAGTCTCCGGATGGAAAGATGGGGATGGAGGTTTTTTTTGAGCAGATCAATCTGGCCGGATTGCGCTCCAGAGTCGTGCTAACCGTGGCCGTTCCAGAGGAAGAGTTGCACACCATGTATGAACGCGGTTTACGTATGGCGGCCACCGGAGGCGGAAAAAAGATCACGTTGACTCCAGAAGACGTGGAGAGGATTCGTACCTTACCGATCAGTAGCCTGACTTATATGCCGGGAGTGCGCGTCGAAGAAACGCTGTTCTTAAAGCGATTTGGCAAGCCTGCGCAAATCATCAAGGAAACCAAGACGGGTGCGACGCACTGGTTGTATCCCCAAAATGGCCTCGACTTAACATTGGGCGGCGGGGAAAAGCCGGTATTGCAATATGTCTCGCCCTTGGCATTTGAAACTTTGGTTAAACCTTTACAGGCCAACGGCGCAGTGATTACTCAGTAGTTTTTCTGTCCTCGCCCGGCCTTTTCGTCGGGTGAGGCATCATGTCCTCATCATCGTCCATCAAAATTCGGTTGCCACTGCCTTCCATGTCTTCGTACTGACCTTTTTTCACCGAGAAGATCAGCACGACCACCAATATCACGCCAAAGAACATCATGCCCGGTATCAAACTGTAGATTACTTCCATCGTTTTTTCTCCCTTTATGCTGCGCGTTTAACATCGTTTTTGAACAGGGATCGAATTCGCGCCGCATTGCCGATCACGATGAGCGAACTGATCGGCATGGTGATTGCCGCGACCAGAGGACTTACTTTTGCCATCATCGCCAGCGGCACCATGATCAAGTTATACACGAAGGAAAGGCCGATGTTCTGCTTGATGGTACGCAGTGTTCGGCGCGACAGTCGGGTGGCTTGCAGCACCTTGTTGAGTTCGTTATGCATCAGCACGATATCCGCACTTTCCACCGAGACATCCGTACCCGATCCCAGGGCGATTCCCACATCGGCACGTATTAACGCGGGCGCGTCATTCACCCCGTCCCCGACCATCGCCACCACTGCGCCCGCTTGCTGTAATTCCTGAATGACTCGATCCTTGTCTTGCGGCAACACTTCGGCAATGACTTCCATCCCGCCCAATTGTCTCGCTATGGCCTCCGCGACAGGCCGCCGATCTCCGCTCAATAACGTCATTTTGATACCGCTGGCCCTTAACTCGTCTACCATTTGTTGAGCATCACTGCGCAATCTATCCGCCAGCGCGATCACAGCTACATGCCTCCCGTTTATTGCCACATAGACGCAGCTCATCGCTTCCGCTTCCATGCCAGTCACCTGCGCTTGCAATGCAGCATCCAGTGTCGCCCCGCCTTGCAGTAGCCAGTTCGCACTCCCCAACAGCAAACTCTGATCCGAGACATTCGCCGCCACACCCAATCCTGATGTTGCGTGGAATCCGTCCACTACGATGTCGCGGTACGCGTAATGCCTCTCTTCCGCAAAGCGGATGATGGCACGTGCCACACCATGCTCGCTGTAGCGTTCAGCGGCGGCGGCGTAGCGCATCACCTCATCAGAATTTATGCCAGACGCGAACTGCACTTGCGCGACGCTCATCACACCCTGGGTCAGTGTCCCCGTCTTGTCGAACACGAAGTGATCCACTTTGGATAAAGTCTCCAGCACCAATCCGTTCTTGACCAGTATTCCGTATTTGGCCCCTAGGCCGGATGCGACTGCGATCGACATCGGTGTCGCCATTCCCAATGCGCACGGACACGTGATGATCAAAACGGAGGTCGCCGCCATCAGCGCGATCTCGAAGTCCTGGCTGTTCCAAATAAAGAAAGTGGCCGTGGCGCATAACATCGTCACCAGCACAAACCACGGCACGATGCTGTCAGCCAGTCGCTGGATCGGTGCTTTGGACGACTGCGCCTCCTCTACCAATTTGATGATCTTCGACAGCGTGGTGTCCTGCAGTTGGCTCCTCACTTCAACCAGCAGGGCGCCGCTGGTGTTCAGCGTGCCTGCTGAGACACTCGCGCCGATTCGCTTGCTCACCGGGAGTGACTCACCACTCAACATGGATTCGTCCACGGCACTCTGTCCCTCAAGCACCACACCATCGACGGGCACTGTGTAGCCGGGCTTGATGAGCACATGGTCGCCCGGCTTGACGCCGCGTATCGGTGTCATCTTCTCGATACCCTCTAGCATCACCAAAGCCACGCGTGGTTGCAACTCCATGAGTCGTTTGGTTGCGGAGACGGCCTGGTGGCGAAACATGCCCTCCAGATAGCGTCCGATCAGAATGACGAAAGTCAGATTCGTCACCGTATCGAAATACACTTCGCCATGCTGGTTGTTGGTGAGCGTGACATAAACGGAATAGGCGTAGGTAACACTCAGACCCAAAGCAATCGGCATATCCATGGTGAGATGGCCTGCGCGTATACCGCCCAGGGCGCCACGGAAGAATGGATAGCCCGAATACAGCAATGTCGGGGTTGCCAACAGCAGACCCATCCAGTGAAAGAAACTGCGGAACTCATCCTGATTGGCGCCACTGTAAAGTGCAATCGCAATCCACATCATATTCATCGCTGCAAATCCCGCGAAAAACAGGCGGAACAACATGGCACGATTGGTCTTCTTGATCGCCCCTTCCGCGCTTTCCGGATCGTAAGGAACGGCGGAGTAACCGATTCGCGCCAAGGCGCGGATCAGGTCAGAAAGTTTGCTTTGACTGTTGTCCCAACGCAGATGCAGGCGCTTGCCGGCCAGATTAACTTCCACTTTCTGTACGCCGGGTGCTCGCTTCAAGCCGCGCTCGATCAGCCATACACATGCAGCACAATGGATGCCTTCAACCAGAAGATGAATATCGCGGATCTCGCCGGAGCAGGTGGTGAATTCCTGCTGCACTTCATCGAAGTCGTAGATCTCGATGTCCTTGGGGAGTTCGGGAGGCGGCCCCAGCAACACACCTTCAGGCGTTCGCTGGTAATAACCCTGCAGGCCAGATTCGTAGATGGCCGCGCAGACTGACTGGCAACCGAAACAGCAGAACTGCCGTTCCCGTTGCTCCACTACAGATTGAAAATGTGCCTCTTCCGCAATCGGCAATCCGCAATGAAAACAATCCGGCAACGCTTGTGTGCTTGCTCGCGTCATCTTTACGTGCCGCTACTGGTCAGGAAGATTCTGCGACTTTGAAACGATCTGTGTCCACCGTGAATTCGTCGGCACCGCGTTTGAGGTGGATATGCAATTCCCAATACCCCTTCAGCGGGAAAGTGACGTAACCCTGATAATTTCCGGCTGACACTTCCTTAAATGACGTGGTGAAATCTTTGCTGGCGTCAGCGGCGCGGTAAGCCTCGACCTCCATCACTCCGCTCACGGGCTTGCCTTCTTTATCCAACACACTGATCTCGTACATCGTGGGCTGGTTCAGCACGATTGCTTTCGGCTTCTTGATCGTGGTTTGCCAAGCCAGTGCTTGCTGTGCGCCCAATTCGCTCAATATCTGGGTGTTGGTTTTTCGATCTTTCGTCTTGTATTCACGATCCACCAGCATCGATTTATTGTGTGTCGCGAACCAGATAAATGTGGCGTTGACCGCCAACACCAGCAAGATCAGGCCGATTAAACCCAGCATCCACGGGTTACGAAATCCGGATTTATGGTCTTGTGAAATCATCGTGCATATCCTTATTTCTTAGGAGCATAGAATTGACTCGTGTATTCGGCAAAAACCATCGGATCTTCCACACTCTCAACTCTAAATTGAATCGGCGTCACATCCTTATTGGCGTATTTACCGGGTGCCTTGACGAATATCGTAAACGACGTGCCTCTGCCGTGGTGAATCGTCGGATTATTTTCAGCACCAATGATTATTTGGTCTTTTACGCCGCCTTCCGCTGTCACTTTCACTTGGAAGTCTTTATCTGTCTTATTCAGCAACTTGAAATCATATTTATTTTGTATAGAACCGTCGCTCATGCTCACATAGAGTGGTTGACGTTCATGCATGATTTTCAACGTCATCGAACCCAGATGCGTCAAGCCCCAAACGATGCCTCCCAGCGCCACTAGAATGATGCCAATATAAACAAGTGTGCGCGGATGCTGATACATCTTCTTCGCGGGTTTCCCTGAAAGTTCATCCAGAGATGCATAACGAATGAGGCCTCTGGGTTTGCCGATCTTGTCCATGATGGAATCACACGCGTCGATACACAATCCGCAGGTGATGCAGCCCAGTTGTTGCCCATTGCGAATATCCACCCCGGTCGGACACACTTGCACACATTGGAAACAGTCAATGCAGTCACCCTGTGGCGCGACCACTTCTGATCCTCTGCGGATCTTTGAGCGTGGCTCTCCGCGCGTGTAATCGTAGGTCGGCAGAATGGTCTGCGAGTCGTTCATTACAGCCTGGATACGCGCATAAGGGCATAGCCAGAAGCAGGTCTGCTCACGCAGGAATCCGGCCAATAAGTACGTGCCCACAAAGAAAGCCGTTAAAGTCACCCATCCCACCATCGGGAGCTGGAAGTAAATGAGCTTGTTCCAGTAATCGAATGCATCGACGAACCAAATCGAGAAACTGATTCCAGTGAATAATGCCAGAATCCCCCAAGAAAGATGTTTGAGGCCTTTCTTCTTGATCTTATCGAGATCCCATGGGGCCGCATCCAATTTGCGTCGTGCTGTCGGGTTGCCTTCGAATTTCTCTTCCAACCATGTGAACCAGTCTGTCCAAGCGGTCTGGAAACAGAAATAACCACACCATACGCGTGAAGCCACCGATGTCACCGCAAACAGGGTCATCGCGGCAACTAACAAAATCAACGACAACATCCAGATGTCTTGCGGCAAAACAGTGAGATTGAAAAATCGAAACTGGTTGTGGTCAATGTCGAACAGAATCGCCTGTTTGTCGTTCCATCGAAGATAGGGAACGAAGAAAAAGGGAAGCCACAAAGCCAACTGAGCACGATCTTTGAAAGTACGAAAGAATCCGGGCATACGCTTGGCATGGATTGTCTTATCGCCGACATTGACTGTCCAAACTTCAAATTCGTTGTAGATCGTGGTGACTTCGCCGACTTCTTTCTTTTCAACTTCTTTGTTCACGCTCACACTCCTAAGTAGTAAAAGAAACACCCGGTCTTAATGCCGAATTCCAAAACATCATTGAAGCGATTCTACTTTCCGGAAAACCGCTACAGCAACATTTTCACACTGAATGAAAAAGGAGGAGAGCGAACTCTCCTCCTTTCCCCGATACTAATTCTTATTTTTGTGCTTTTTCGGCTTCAGCTTGCTTAGCATTGCGAACTGCCTTGAAAAGCAACCACACTGGAACCAAGAATGACAGAGCAACGCAAATAATCACTCCCCACAATACCGCATCATTATTGATGGAATTCATCTTTACACTCCTTGTTCAGATTCTGAAGGGCTGCGCGGGCGAACCCGCGCAGACTTATACATCTTACTTAGCCGCAGGAGCGTCAGCCTGACCGCCACCGAACTTGTAAACATAAACTGCCAGCTTCTTGATCTCGGCATCAGACAACTTCGCACCTTTGAACGCTGGCATCACTGCCACGCGAGTCTCAGGTGTGCCTGCATTGACACCGTTCTTGATGGTGTACTTGATACCTTCAACCGAGCTGTCGAAACGCCATACGCTGTCAGTCAGATTAGCAGAACCCATGGCTTGCATGCCCTTGCCGTCAGCACCGTGGCAAGCCACGCAACCCTTCTCCGTGAACAACGGAGTTGAAGTTGGTTTGCCTTCAGCAACTGCATTAGCCAAGGTATCGACTTCTGCTTCGGACAACATGTCCTTGTGCGCCATCATCATGCCTTGGCGACCACCAACGATAGTCGTATGGATGTCGTCGATCTTGCCACCGAACAGCCAGTCATCGTCGTTCAGTACAGGTGCGAACAGACCTTGTTTGTCATGTGTGCCCACGCCATTCGTACCGTGACAGGCTGCGCAGTTGTCACCGAACAGAACCTTACCGGAGCGAGTAACGTATTCCGTCAATTCGCTGTCAGCCAAGATTGCGGCGGGTGTCATATCCTTGAGCTTGGCTTCATATTTGCCGCGCACTTCGTCCACCACACTTTTGTCGGCTTCCATCTCTTTGATCGCTGTCCAGCCACCAACACCTTTGAAGAAGGTGCCGCCGTTCGATAATGGGACGGATGGATAGAATATCCAATATACAACGACCCAAATCGCGCTGGCCGTCAAACCCAACATCCACCACTTGGGCGGCTGGTTGATATAGTCGCCCAAATCGTCATCCCAAACGTGGCCAGTGGTTGGCACGTCACCTGCACTATGTTTATCACTCATCTTTTTTCTCCCGATTTGATAGGGTCTTCGTCATCCAGCGCCATCGCGGCCTGGGATTCGAATCGTTCCTTGTTGGACGGCCGGAACACCATGACATAGGTCGCCACCATCCCGAACGCCGCAACCAGGAGAAAGAACACTCCCAGCCAGTCGTTCGTTGTCATGGCCTGCGTATCCATGCCCAGGTATTCCAACAGCTTAGTCACGGTAGTTCACGCCTTCTTCGAACTTAACGTGATTGCCCAAACCTTGCAAATACACGATCAACGCGTCCATGTCGGTCTTGCCTTCCAGTTGCGCAGACGCGCCGGCGATGTACTCGTCGGTGTAGATGGTCTTCGGTACTGGATTGAACGGCATCATCGTCATGACTTTGAGCGTTTGCACGGTCTCCGCAACATCCACTGATTTACCTTCAAGCCAGAAATAGTTTGGCATGACGGACTCGGGCACTACATCGCGTGGATATTTCAGATGGCGGCGATGCCACT
Organism: uncultured Sideroxydans sp.; assembly: GCA_964604485.1. GTDB lineage: Bacteria > Pseudomonadota > Gammaproteobacteria > Burkholderiales > Gallionellaceae > Sideroxyarcus. The sequence continues at coordinate 2,339 of CAZRZH010000080.1, read as the reverse complement.
CATCCGAATATTTTCCGCCAAGGCGAGCCAAATCAGGTCCGGTACGTTTGGAACCCCACTGGTAAGTGTGGTCGTACATCGACTCTTCAGCGATCGAGTAGTGACCATAACGATCCTTCTCATCACGGAACGGACGAATCATCTGCGAGTGGCACAAGAAGCAACCTTCGCGGATATAAACGTTGCGTCCTGCAGTTTCCAGCGCTGTGTAAGGACGCACGCCATCACCGGGAGCCCAGTCATTCAGCGTCTTGTGTGCTGAAGTCTCTGGATTCCAGATGATCTTGTCCATCGGGATTACATTGCCATTGGCATCTTTGTGTTGCGTGTTGTTACAAGTGGGATCGTTCTGGCACATCGCCGTGTTAGGCAGATAGAACAGCGGAACGATTTCCACGATACCGCCGATCGCCACTGCGATCGCGGTCATAACAAACATCAGGAGCGTGCTGCGTTCGATCTTGTCCTGAAATTTTGTCGAATAAAGTGTGTCGTGATCAGACATGTTGTCACTCCTTATGCGTTGGCTGGAACAGCGTTAGCACTGCGCGCGGCACTTGCGGTGCGCACAGTCATCACGATGTTGTAGAGAGCGATCCACGTACCGATGTTGAAGATCAGGCCGCCGATAGCACGCATCGCGTAGTACGGATGCATGGCGGAAACCGATTCAACGAAGGTATAGGTCAGTGTGCCGTATTCGTCATAGTCGCGCCACATCAGACCCTGCATAATGCCAGAGACCCACATCGCAACAACATAGATAACGGTACCGATAGTCGCCAACCAGAAGTGGACGTTCACCAGACTTTCGGAGTACATCTTCTCTACGCCCCACAGCTTTTTGATCATGTGGTACATCGCGCCGTAGGCAACCATCGCCATCCAGCCCAACGCGCCAGAGTGCACGTGACCCACTGTCCAGTCAGTGTAGTGAGACAAGGCATTCACCGTCTTGATCGACATCACCGGACCTTCGAAGGTAGACATCGCGTAAAACGCCAACGCCACAACCAGGAAACGCAGGATGTAGTCGGTACGCAATTTGTCCCAAGCACCGGACAAAGTCATCATACCGTTCATCGCACCACCCCATGACGGGATGATCATCGCCAGAGAAACTGCGGCGCCCAGGGAGCCAGTCCAGTCAGGCAATGCTGTGTATTGCAAGTGGTGAGCGCCCAGCCAAACGTAGCCGAAAGACAGTGCCCAGAAGTGCAACACAGACAAACGATACGAGAACACTGGTTTACCCGCTTGCTTAGGAACGAAGTAATACATGATGGCCAGGAAGCCGCCAGTCAAGTAGAAACCCACCGCATTGTGTCCCCACCACCATTGAATCATGGCGTCTTGAACGCCAGAATAGATGGAGAAGGAGTTCGTCAAGCTGACAGGGATCGCCATGCTGTTCACAACGTGCAGGTACGTGATCATTACGATCATACCCATGGTGAACCAGTTCGACACGTAGATATGCGACGTCTTGCGGATGCCGATGGTCATGATGTAGTTGAAACCGTACATCAGCCAAACGACCGCGATCGCGATATCGATCGGCCATTCCAGCTCGGCGTATTCCTTGCCGGAAGTCCAGCCCAAAGGCAGGGTAACCACTGCGGAAACGATGATCAGATTCCAGCCGATGAATGTAGCCCATGCCAGCTTGTTGCTCCACAAGGCGGTCGAACCCGTGCGTTGCACGATGTAAAAGCCTGTGGCCATCAGAGCACAGCCGCCGAATGCAAAGATCACTGCATTGGTATGCAGAGGACGCAAACGACCAAATGTGATCCATTCAAGGTCAAAGTTCAAAAAAGGCCACGCCAATTCGGATGCCACATACACACCGACGAGTGTACCTACTACTGCATAAATGGCGGCGGCGATGGTAAACCAACGCACAACCTCCATGTCATACTTTACTGGTGTCGCTTGAGTAGCTGCCACAGTAATCTCCTCCCCAGAGCTAAGTTAAAAAACCAATGCGCCAAGCACCCCAAGATTCTGTCGTGCCGGACGCACCCTTTTTATTGCTACTTTCCCACTGCACGTATAAACACATTCCTACGGCATAGAACACTACATTCCTACAGCGCGGCAAATTGTCGCAGTGCTTCGCCGACAAGTAAAGTCAAAACTAGTTCCGTTCATGCCATACCATACTAAATTTGTCGGGATGACTTGACCGAAGCGTTCCAGATATTAGGAAATATTGGTGAGCGCCGAATTGACATATGTCAAAAACAGCATGAATAAAAATTGAGGGGATATTGGGCTTTAATTGGGCGCGATTACTTGGAGCGGGTGAAGGGGATCGAACCCTCGTATGCAGGAGG
>CAZRZH010000079.1:0-12489 GCA_964604485.1 uncultured Sideroxydans sp. | reverse complement strand
CCACGTCTTCGACGTGTTCTTGTTGCAGCAACTTCTCGTCGGTGCAATCGCCATGCAACACCAAAGTCTTGCTCAACTGGCTGGCCAGACGTTCACAAGATTTTTTGTTGAATTCGATCAACTTGACCTGATAGTTGTCCTCCAACGTTTTGGCCAATCTTTTGCCGATGTTGCCGCCCCCCACGATCATGATCCGCTTGGCTGGCTTGTCCATGCGGCGCATTTCTTTCAGGACGCTGCGGATATTCTCGGTCGCGGCGATGAAAAAGATCTCGTCACCATCCTCGATGACGGTGCTACCTTCGGGGAACAAAGGCCGGTCTTTGCGGAAGATCGCGGCGACACGGGCATCCACATGGGGCATGTGGGTGCGCAGGAAACGCAGCGGTTGCCCGACCAGCGGGCCGCCCTCGAAGGCGCGCACCGCGACCAGTGACACTTTGCCCTGGGCGAACTCCAGCACCTGCAAAGCTTCGGGGAATTCGATCAGCTTGGCGATGTATTCGGTCAGGATCTGCTCGGGGCAGATGGAGAAGTTGACGCAGAAGTTGTCCGCGCTGAAGACTTCTTCGCGATTGAGATATTCGGTGGAGCGGATGCGCGCGATGCGTGTCGGTGTGTTGTAAAGCGAGGCGGCCAATTTACAGGCGACCAGATTTACTTCATCGCTTTGTGTTACCGCCAATAACATATCGGCATCCGCAATACCCGCTTGTTCCAGGATAGAGGGGTGGGCCGCGTTGCCAAGGACCGTTCGCAAATCCAGGCGATCCTGCAACAGTTGCAACTTCTCCGCATCCGAGTCCACCACCGTGATGTCGTTGGCTTCATTCACCAGGCTTTCCGCAACCGTCGAGCCGACTTGGCCCGCACCCAAAATCAGAATCCTCAAGGTGTTTCCTTCCATTTAATCGAGCAACCCATACTGGCGATTTGATCACGCGGGCCGTGGCCCGTCTTGGCCACTTGCAACATGGCGTTAAAAAGATCGCGCGCCGCATCCGCAACAGATTCTTTGCGCGAGGCGTCCAGCCGTCCGCGGTATTGCAGCTCCCCATCCGCATTGAAGCCGAAGAAATCCGGCGTGCATATCGCGCCATAATCCTTGGCAATCTGCTGCGTTTCGTCCCAGACATAAGGGAACGGATAATGATGTTGCTGCGAAATGAGTTTCATGTTGTCGAACGAGTCCTCGTCGTATTCGGATGGATCGTTGGACATCACGGCGATGCTATTGATGCCGTGCTGCTGTAATTCGAGAGTATCGCGGATGATGCGCTCGCGGATGGATTTGACGTAAGGGCAATGGTTGCAGATGAACATCACCAGCAAACCGTTTTTGCCGCGTGAACTTTCCAATGTGTGGCGCTTGCCGTCCACACCCAACAAATCAAACGGGCGTGCTTTCCAGCCGAAATCACACAAAGGCGGTTGCAGACTGACCATTGATTTTTCCTCCCAAAATACTGCGTTATTTTTCTGTCCGATATATTATCACGGCCGAATTGAACCCAATCGTTGACCATGTCCGCTCCAAGATTTTATTGCCCGCCCCCGTTACCCCTGAGTAGCAATGCCGAACTTCCACGTGACGCGGCGCATCACGCCAGTCGTGTGCTGCGACTGCGCGTGGGAGATGCGGTGCAACTATTTGACGGCCAAGGCAATGCGCTGGATGCCACCATCCACGCCATCACCGGCAAGCACGTATTTCTGGGTAACCTGCAGACTGTGCTGGATACCAGCTCGTCAAATTTGAATATCCATCTGGCTCAAGCTTTGTGCAGCAGTGAAAAGATGGATTGGGTCGTACAAAAAGCCACGGAATTGGGTGCAAGCCGCATCCAGCCGGTACAGACACAACGCAGCGTGGCCAAGTTGTCCGAGTCACGCGCCGAGAAACGCGGCGGACATTGGCACGCTGTGGCAGTGGCTGCCTGCGAGCAAAGCGGACGCAACACGTTGCCGGTCACCGATGCACCTTTGGAGTTGGCAACATGGCTGGAAACACAGCGCGGTAATTCTCATAAGAAGTTCATCCTGCACCCCGAGGGAGCCGGAGCGTTGAATGAGCAAACTGGAATAGGCAAGGATGTCGTGTTGCTGATCGGACCGGAAGGCGGCTTTACCCCCGATGAAGCACTGATGGCGCAACACGCGGGTTTCATATCCATCCGTCTCGGCCCGCGCGTGCTGCGTACCGAGACCGCAGCGATCACGGGCATCGCCGCCATACAGACGCTGTGGGGAGATTTTCAATAATCAATGCAAAAGAAGGGGTCAGGAATGCCTTATGTGAATATCCGTATCGCCGGCACATTAAGCCGCGAACAGAAAGCCAGGATCGCCGAAGAGATCACTGACACGCTGGAGCGTGTCGCGCTCAAACCCAAGTCGTATACTTATATCGCGCTTGATGAACTGCCCGACGAAAATTGGGCCATCGCCGGCAAGTTGCTGGATCAAGAATAGCCGGTAAGATAGCGTATCCGTCTGAAAGGAAAATCATGCCTGCTGTTGCTGCCCCTGTGGATTTTGTCGCCTGGTTCCGTTCTGTCGCACCCTACATCAACGCGTTTCGCGGCAAAACTTTTGTGGTCGCGTTTGGCGGCGAAGTGGTGGCGGATGGCAAGTTCGTCGAGCTGACGCATGATTTCAATCTGCTTGCCGCGCTGGGCATCCGGCTGGTACTGGTGCATGGTGCGCGGCCGCAGATCGAGCAACATCTGTCAAAGAACAATCTGGGCGATACCTACCACTTCGGCATTCGGCTCACCGATGCCGAGACCATGCAATGCGTAAAGGAGGCGGTCGGGCGTGTGCGTGTGGAGATCGAGGCCTTGCTGTCGATGGGTTTGGCAAATTCGCCGATGGCAAACGCGGACATTCGCGTGGCGGGCGGAAATTTCATCACGGCGCGCCCGATCGGCATCATCAACGGCGTGGATTTGCAACACACGGGAACCGTGCGCAAGGTGGACGTTGCGGCCTTGCGCGACCGCATGGAGTTCGGTGAGGTGGTGTTACTTTCCACGTTGGGTTATTCGCCCACCGGCGAAGTCTTCAATCTCACTTTGGAAGAAATCGCCACCGCGACCGCCATCGCGCTGGATGCCGACAAACTGGTTTTCCTGATGGACACCGATGGCGTGTTGGACAAGAAAGGCCAACTCGAAAAATACCTGACGATTGAGCAGGCGCAGGCCGTGCTGGGCAAAAAGCGCAAGCTGCCGGACGATGTGGCGATGTATTTGCCCTGTGCGGTGCGCGCCTGCGAAGCCGGGGTTGCGCGTACACATTTGATCAGCCGCCATACTGACGGCGCATTGTTGCAAGAGTTGTTCAGCGACGAGGGAATTGGCACCATGGTGGTCGAGTCCTCGCTCAATACCCTGCGCGCGGCGACCATCGAGGACGTGGGTGGGATCTTGCAGTTGCTGCGTCCATTGGAAGCCGACGGCATCCTGGTGCGTCGTTCGCGCGAATTGCTGGAATGCGAGATTGAGCGTTTCGTGGTGTTGGAACACGACCACCGCATCATCGGTTGCGCTGCGCTGTATCCTTTCCCGAACGAATCTTCCGCCGAGCTCGCCTGTCTGGCGGTGGAAAGTCAGAGTCGAGACCGTGGCTACGGCGATGCGATCATGAAACACATGAGTAATTTGGCGAGGTTACAAGGTATGAAAAAACTGTTCGTGTTAACCACGCGCACGGCGCACTGGTTCATCGAGCGTGATTTCAAAGAAGTGGATGTAAACCAGTTGCCCAAGGAAAAAAAGGCGCTGTACAACTATCAGCGGCGCTCCAAAGTGTTTGTTAAAGAATTGTAGAAAGTCGAAGTGTTTAAAAAAAACTGTAACAAAATCCCTTTAAAATTTATCAGTTGTGGAGAATCGGAATGACAAGAATGGTGCAGTGTGTGAAATTGGGTCGCGAGGCGGAAGGTCTGGATCGCCTGCCTTATCCGGGAGTGTTGGGACAGCGCATCTTTGAAAACGTCTCAAAAGAAGCCTGGCAAGGCTGGATCAAATTCCAGACCATGCTGGTGAACGAGAACCGGCTCAACCTGGCCGACGCCAAAGCGCGAAAATATTTGGCCGAGCAGATGGAGAACTATTTCTTTGGCGCGGGAACGCAGATGCCTAACGGTTATGTCCCGCCGAAAAACTGATCTTGGCTAAAAATTATCCCGCCCAGAATTTTCTCAACCGCGAGCTCGGCCTGCTGGAATTCAACCGGCGCGTGCTGGCCCAGGCGGAAGATTCCAATGTTCCTTTACTGGAACGCCTCAAATATTTGTGCATCGTCAGCAGCAACCTGGACGAGTTTTTCGAGATACGCGTCGCCGGGCTAAAAGAGCAGATTAAATTGGGCGGACTGGCAGCCGGCCCCGACGGGCTGGAGGCTTCGCAGATTTACAAGCGCCTGTTTTCGCCGACGCATCAACTCATCGCGCGACAATACGAATTATTCAACAAGGAGTTGGTACCCGCGCTGGCTGCGCAGGGCATCAAATTCATTCGCCGTACACATTGGAATGCTGTGCAACAAGCCTGGGTAAAAGATTTCTTCCTGCGCGAAGTAATGCCCGTGCTGACGCCCATCGGCCTTGACCCGTCGCACCCCTTCCCGCGCGTGGTCAACAAGAGCTTGAACTTTGCGGTTGAGCTGCAGGGCAAAGATGCGTTCGGCCGCAATTCCGCCAAAGCCATTGTGCAGGCACCGCGCGTATTGCCGCGTGCCATCCCGATGCCGCCCGAGATCGCCGGGTGTGCGCACGGTTTTGTCTTCCTGTCGTCCATCCTGCATGCACATGTGGGCGAGTTGTTTGCCGGTATGGAAGTACTGGGATGTTTCCAGTTCCGGGTGACACGCAACAGCGATCTGTTCGTCGATGAGGAAGAGGTCAAGAATCTGCGTGTCAGTTTGCAGGGTGAATTACCGCAACGCCACTTCGGTGATGCCGTACGGCTGGAAGTGGCCGACAACTGCACGCAGGAAATGGCCGACTTTCTGTTGCAGCAATTCGAGCTCAAGGCAGAGGATCTGTTCCGGGTACACGGCCCGGTCAATCTGGTACGCCTGATGCGCATCCCGAATCAGGTACCGCGCGACGATCTGAAGTTTCCGGCCTTCGTGCCGGGCGTGCCCGCCTTGCTGCAAAAAAAAGGCGCGGACATGTTCAAGGCAATCCGCAAAGGGGATGTGTTGCTGCATCATCCCTATCAGTCATTCAAACCGGTGCTGGATTTCATCAAGCAATCGGCCAACGACCCGAACGTAGTTGCCATCAAACAGACGGTATACCGCACCGGAGCCGATTCGGAGCTGATGGAAGCGCTCATCAATGCGGCACAGCGCGGCAAGGAAGTCACCGTCGTGGTGGAATTGCTGGCGCGTTTCGATGAAGAAGCCAACATCAACTGGGCGAGCCGCCTGGAGGAGGTGGGCGCACATGTGGTGTACGGCGTGGTTGGCCACAAGACGCATGCCAAGATGCTGATGGTGGTGCGGCGCGAAGAGGGCAAGCTGCGCCGCTACGTGCATCTGGGAACCGGCAACTACCACCCGCGCACTGCCAAGCTCTACACCGATTTCGGCTTGTTCACCTGCAACGAAGAAATGTGCGCCGATGTCAACGAGATCTTTGTTCAGCTCACCGGCTTGGGCAAGGCGAACAAGTTGCATCACCTGTGGCAGTCGCCCTTCACGCTACACACCAAAGTGCTGGAATCGATCCGTAACGAGACAAAATTGGCCAAATCGGGGAAACGCGGACACCTCATCGCCAAGATGAATGCGCTGCTCGAACCGGAAACCATCATGGCGCTGTACGAGGCCTCACAAGCGGGGGTCAAGATCGATCTTATCGTGCGCGGTGTGTGCGCACTGCGACCGGGTGTTCCGGGTTTGTCGGAGAACATTCGCGTGCGCTCCATCATCGGGCGTTTCCTGGAACACACGCGCATCTTCTATTTCCGCAATGATTTGCAGCACGATGTCTATCTGGCCAGTGCCGACTGGATGGACCGGAATTTTTTCCGGCGTATCGAGGCGTGTTTTCCTTTGCTCGACAAACGCTTGAAAAAACGCGTGTTGGATGAAGGCTTAAAAATCTATCTACAGGACAACTGCCAAGCCTGGGAAATGGACTGTAACGGTTTCTGGCATCGCAAAACACCCGCGAGCAAACCGCAAATTTGTGCGCAAAGCGAATTGATGCAAACGCTGGGGCAAGCTCTGTCTTCGGGTGACGAAGGTTAAAATCCGCTTCACCCCAAAATCCTCCAACGCGTCTCAGACTTTTTTGGGACGGCCTGTTTTGATTTTTTCCAGATCAGTGACGGCCTTTTTTAGTTGGGCGGCACTAGTATTGGCAAGCAAGCGCAAACCGGCTCGCAGCAACTCGCTTTTCTTGACCTGGATGCCGCTCGCCAGTGCTTTTTCTTTGAGTTCCGCGATCAGCGCGTAGTCAACTTGCGGCATGGTGAAACTGTCACGCACGACTTTATTCTTCAGCGCGTCCGATTTCTTTTTATGCTTCTTTTGCGGTTTGATTACGGGCTTGGTTGTGGCCTTTTTTGGATTTGCTGTGGGTCCTGCTGGAATAGACTTGAGGGTCATGATATGCCTCTCTGATTGAATGTGGCGGAAACAGTATATACGGTATATTCTGCCAACCCGAATCTTAAATGCGCGGGGTAGTGACCATGGAATTGATACTGTGGCGGCATGCCGAAGCACAAAACGGCTCACCCGATCTGGAACGTGAATTGACGGTAAGGGGAGAAAAACAGGCAGAGAAAATGGCCAGCTTTCTGCGCTCACGTTTGCCCGACAACATCCGCATCCTGGCCAGTCCGGCCAAGCGTACCCAGCAAACCGCACGTGCACTCAGCAAACATTTCATCACCGAACCCGCAATCGGACCCGGTGCATCGACACGCGACATTTTGCAGACAGCCGGTTGGCCCGATGCCGAGGACAATGTGCTGATCGTTGGCCATCAACCCGCTCTGGGTTTGGTCGCCGCATTATTGCTGGCCGATTCCTCGTGTGGTTTCAGCATCAGGAAAGGGGCGGTCTGGTGGCTCAGCCGGCACACCAGCGAGGGTGATTTCCAGACCAATTTGCTGCTGGCCATTGCACCGGATAACTTGTAAGTTCAGGGAGAGCAGTCATGTTTGAATCCGCCGAGCTGGGTCACAAGATCTCAAAAGTCGCCTACGACAAAGAAGTGCCAAAACTACGCGAAAGCCTGTTGAATGCGCAGTTTGATCTGGCGCAGAAAGCCAAATTCCCGGTCATCATACTGGTGGGTGGAGTGGACGGTGCCGGCAAAGGCGAGGCCGTGAATCTGCTCAACGAATGGATGGATCCGCGTTATATCAAAGCCCATGCGATGGGCGATATTTCCGATGAGGATCGGCAGCATCCGCCGATGTGGCGTTTCTGGCGCGAATTGCCGCCCAAGGGCAAAATCGGCGTCTTCTTCGGTTCCTGGTACACCCTTCCCATCGTGCAGCGTGTGTTAAAAAAATGCAGTGCGGCCGATCTTGATCAGCACATTGAACAGATTAATCGATTTGAAAAGATGCTCACCGACGAAGGTGCGCTGGTGCTGAAGTTCTGGTTCCACCTTTCCAAAGAAGCGCAAAAAGTTCGTCTCCAGTCTCTGGAGAAAGATCCTAAAACGCGTTGGCGCGTGACCAAATTCGACTGGAAACGATTCGAACTTTACGACAAATTCCGCAAGGTATCGGAACATACGTTGCGCGAGACCAGCACAGCCGAAGCGCCGTGGATCGTGGTGGAAGGAGCCGATGCGCGCTACCGCAATCTGACCATGGGCAAAACTTTGCTGGACGCAGTTTGCAAGCATCTCGATCACTCCGCAAAACCGGCAGTGCGCAGCCTCGCCCCCCTGCAAACGCCCATCGACCAGCTGGATGTGTTGGATAAACTCGACATGTCGCAAAAAATCGAGAAGAAAAGATTCGACACCGAGTTGGAAAAATATCAGGGCAAACTCAACCTGCTCACGCGTGATCCGAAGTTCAAGAAAATATCGGTCATCGCGGTATTCGAAGGTTCGGATGCGGGCGGCAAGGGCGGTGCCATTCGGCGCATTACCGCCGCGTTGGATGCCCGGCATTACCGCGTCGTTCCCATCGCCGCGCCGACGGAAGAAGAACGCGCACAACCGTACCTGTGGCGATTCTGGCGGCACATACCCTGTATCGGCCGCGTTACCATTTTTGACCGCTCCTGGTATGGGCGCGTGCTGGTCGAGCGGGTGGAAAAATTCTGCTCCGAGGCGGATTGGATGCGCGCCTACGGCGAGATCAATGATTTTGAGGAACAGCTCACGGAAAGCGGTGTGGTCGTGGTGAAATTCTGGCTTGCTATCACCAAAGAAGAACAACTGCGGCGCTTCAAAGAGCGCGAAAAGATCGGCTTCAAACGCTTCAAGATCACCGCTGAAGATTGGCGCAATCGTGAACAATGGGATGCCTACGAACGTGCCGTGTGCGATATGGTCGATCGTACCAGCACCGAAATCGCGCCGTGGACGTTAGTCGAAGCCAACGACAAAAACTTCGCGCGTATCAAAATTCTTAAAACCTTGTGCCAGCGCATCGAAGGTGCGCTTAAAAAACTGTAGCGTGGCACACACCCTCGCCTCTTTACGCGCCGGAGAATTGGCAGGGCTCCAGCGGCTTGACCTCAGCTGCGGCCTGACACACTTTCCACCCGAGATATTCGGCCTTGCCGACACCTTGGAAATTCTCAACCTGTCGGGTAATGCGCTTTCAGATTTGCCCGCCGACCTGCCAAAACTGCACAAATTGCGCGTTCTGTTTTGTTCCGATAATCGCTTCACGCGTGTGCCGGAAGTGCTGGGTCTATGTCCCATTCTGGAAATGGTGGGTTTCAAGGCCAATCAGATTACCGAACTACCCGCTGCTGCATTGCCGCCAAAACTGCGCTGGTTGATCCTGACCGACAACGTGCTGGAACAGTTACCTTCGCAGCTTGGCGCCTGCACACGTTTGCAAAAACTCATGTTATCCGGCAATCGATTGCATCAATTACCGGATGAGTTGGCGCACTGCACACGGCTGGAATTGTTGCGTATTGCGGCCAACCGCTTCACCCATTTACCGGATTGGTTGCTTGTCATGCCGCGTCTGGCTTGGCTGGCCTGCGCGGGCAATCCATTCAGTGATAGCGGCGAGGCTGCGGCAACGGATAATAATTCCCTCCCCCACATCAACTGGCATGATCTCGATTTGCAGGAGCAATTGGGTGAAGGGGCATCCGGAGTCATCTACCGCGCCCACCTGAGATCGGAACCCGAGGCGGCGCCGGTGGCGGTCAAAATCTTCAAGGGCGCATTAACCAGTGACGGGTTACCGCGCAGTGAAAAAGTCGCATGTCTCACTGCCGGTGAACATCCGGGATTAATTCCGGTTGCCGGCAAGATCAGCGGGCACCCAAAAGGGACGCCCGGCTTGGTTATGTCGCTCATCGATCCCGGGTTCCAAAATCTCGCCGGACCGCCCAGTCTGGAATCGTGCACGCGTGATATTTATCCGGCGAATTTGAACTTCAATTTGGAGACGGTGATCAACATCGCGCTCGGCATTGCGTCGGTGGCGGAACATCTGCATGCACAAGGGCTGATGCACGGCGATCTGTACGGTCACAACATCCTGTGGAATGAAAATGGCGAATGCCTGCTGGGCGACTTCGGCGCGGCGTCATTCATTCCGCAACAGGACAAAAGACTTGCGCGGTCACTGGAACGTATCGAAGTGAGAGCGTATTCCTGTTTGCTGGAAGAACTGCTTGATCGTTGTGACGCAACTTCCGAAGAACCTTCCACTGTCGCCGCGCTTCGTCTTTTGCAACAACACTGTGATCAAGCGGAAGTTGGCAAACGTCCAACGTTTGACGAGATAAAAGTTCGTCTGAAAAAACTACAAGCCCGGCTGCCAACCGCGCCGTGATTTACCGGGGTTTGGTCGCTTGTACCAAAACATACGGTTTGGCGACCACCGCCCACACCGAGGCATCCGCCTCGTGCCATGCCAAGGCCTGCTCGTCGCTGACCCGTGCGATTTGTCCCGAATTCAACCAGATCGAAACTTGCGCGGCGTTGTCTCCGGAGATTTGATACGCAACCTCGACCAGATCAAGGTCGGCACTCACTGAGATCGCCACACCGCTGGCAAAGAAGCGCTGCAATTCGCGCCACGCGATCTGTGCCGTTTCCATGTTGAGCTGGGCGCGGTCGATGTCCTCCAAGGTCGGTTGTTTCATGCTTTGTATCCTACGGTGCAATGTTGTCCGGATTGCGCGCTTCCAGTTCATTCCACAACGCCCGTGCGATCGCCGCCCAAGCGGATTGGTGCTCGGTCACCTTGGCGAACTGGTTCAAATATCCCGAGCCGAAGGTCGCAGAATTAGTCTTGTGCATCAGCATCGCCAAGCCGTATAACTCAACCTTGATGCGTGACTGCATGTCACCTTCGCGTGCTGCTTTTCTGAGCCTATCAATATTTTGCAATACATCCCTGGCGAACATCCTGACTTGATATTCGTCATGGAAATCCAGACCGAGCGCGATGCAGGTACGTTCGATCTGCAACTCTAACTCGTTCCCTTCATGCAACATGAGGTCGTTACCAAACATTGTCATTTCTCCGGGTCCTTCAGATAATTGTCTTTGTTGCGCACGTAATGTTCGGCCGAATAACGCAGATACTTCATCTCGTCTTCCGTCAGCGCACGCACCAATTTGGCCGGCCGCCCCATGTACAGCATGCCACTCTCCAACGTCTTGCCGGGCGAAATGAGACTGCCCGCGCCGATCATCACGCGGTCGGGTATCACCACATCGTCCATGATGATCGAACCCATACCGATGAGGCAATCATTACCGATGCGACACCCATGCAAGATGACCGAATGCCCCACCGTCACGTAGTCGCCGATGAAAAGCGGCGAACCATCAGGCTTGTCCGCCGTCTTGTGCGACACATGGCACATCGTCAGGTCTTGGATGTTGGAGCCGCGCCCGACCTCGATGCGGTTCACATCCCCGCGCAACACCGTGTTGCACCAGACGGAGCTGTCATCCCCCAGCTTCACATCGCCGATAACTTGGCAGGAGGGGTGCAGATAGACGCGGGAGCCTAGGGTGGGGGAGGTATCGAGGTAGGAGGAGAGGGGCATGATGAAATTCAATCAAAGTGGTTTGGATTTGCCGCTGTGATACTCAGCCAATACCTCGGCCGCCTTCAATTCCAGAGTCCCAGATTCGGCAGATTGCAATCCCGCCAGCAAAGTCTCGGGCGCGATGTCCTGTTCATTCGGCCAAGTGACAGCGCCGAATTGGATGCCGACCTGATTGAAATAATGCTCATTCCTCAATTCACGGAAAACGCCAAAATCCAGATAGGGCTTCATGTCAAAGACACCCTTGCGACCATCCTCCACCTCGACGTAGAGGCGGTAGTCTGGCAAAGGCTTAACGATTTTCACATCCCAATACATGGTGACCTCACAGTGGATCAATCTTATAGGGATTCTCGCCGCTGACCGCCAACTCCCAATCAGCCATCAACTCATCGCGGTGCAACCCTTTCGGTCGGTTGTAGGGTGCAATAAGCATAGCGCATTGCACCGGATGTTTGCTAATCGCGATAACTCAAACCGCCTTCGCTACCTCCCGCCCAATCGCTCGGATAAACACCCTTTGCAACCAAGCGATGAAAAGTCGAATACGGCCAATCCGCAACACGCCCAACCAATCCATGTTTCACCGGATTGATATGCACATAATCCATGTGCGCTTGGAAATCGCGCTCATCGCGAATCAGATGTTCCCAATATCTTCGCTGCCAAATGCCACGCTCACCACGTTGCGCGCGAACCTTGGACAACACCTCGGTTTTGGGTAATGCCTTGGAAAATGCAATCTTGATGAGTCGCCAGCGCGTGGCAAAGTCGGCATCGCCGACAGGCAACTCAATCACGCAATGCAAGTGTTCCGGCAACACCACCCAGCCATGAATCTGAAATGGATGCCGTCGCCGTACCGCATCAACCGTGGAACGCAACAGATCGATATGCCGCACCAGCAGATCGTTACCTTGCCGTTGCAGCAGGTTCACCGTAAAGAAATAAGTACCGCCCGGATACCAGGCGCGTCGGTAGTCAGGCATGGTATTGAGAAAATAAATATAGAAAAGTATTTACATCGCATGTGGGGCGGGGCATTACGCCGCATGTGGAACATAAAACATCCGGTGCAATGCGCTGCGCTTATTGCACCCTACGCGGGCTACTAACCGTGCCGCGTCAGGTTGCTCGTGATCTCATTTATGCTCAGCGATTGCTTAACCGAGCGACATGAGAGCCTGCCCCCTATAGTGGCCCCCGAATATAAGACAGTAGATTAAGCTGTTGTCCGAGACGAGA
>CAZRZH010000078.1:0-12935 GCA_964604485.1 uncultured Sideroxydans sp. | reverse complement strand
GATTTGGTTCACGGCACGATGCGGATATGATCAGACTTTTTCTACAGCTTCGTTGACGTCCGCTATTGGGAATCTTCTATGACGGCTTCGGGTTAATTTGAGTTACTCGCAACAAATCAGCGTCCCCACACATTTTGACTATGACTCCCCCCACCTCCGTCCTTGTCTTTGCCATCGGCAACGAATCGCGCGGCGACGATGCGCTAGGCCCCTTACTGTTGCGCCGACTTCAATCTGCGGACATGCCGCGAACCGAGTTCATTGAGGATTTCCAATTGCAGGTCGAGCACGTCACCGATCTGGCCGGGCGCGACGCGGTGCTGTTCGTCGATGCCGACGTCTCCTGCAACGCGCCGTTCGAGTTCTCGAACATCATGGCGGCGCATGACAACAGTTACTCCAGCCACGCGATGACACCCTCTGCGCTCTTGCATGCCTATCGCCAGTTCCACGGTGCGGATGCACCTCCGTCATTTCTGCTGCGCATCCGCGGTTACGGGTTCGAGCTGGGCGAGGAGCTGAGTGCAGAGGCAGTGCTCAATCTTGAGCAAGCCACAGGGATGATACGTGCATGGTTGGCTGACATTCACGCATCGCGGGAGTAAGCTTCGAGCGGGGCTTTTGAGAGGAAGAACATGTTCCAGATACGCATTCACGGTCGGGGTGGTCAGGGGGTGGTGACGGCCACTGAGATGTTGTCGGTGGCCGCATTCGAAGAAGGGCGCCACGCCCAAGCTTTCCCCAGTTTTGGTTCCGAACGCACGGGCGCGCCTGTGGTCGCTTTCTGCCGCATCGACAACAAAGAGATTCGTTTACGCGAACCCATCATGGAGCCGGACGCGCTCATCATCCAAGACCCTACCTTGCTGCATCAGATCGACGTATTCGCCGGCCTTAAAGCGGACGGCTATGTGTTGCTCAATTCCACGCACAGTTTTGAGGTATTGGGATTGGGCGAACTGGTCAAGGAAAGAGGCATGGAGCGTATGTGTTCCTTGCCGGCCGCCGAACTGGGGCTGAAGCACGTCGGTCGTCCCATTCCCAACGTGCCCTTGCTGGCAGGTTTCGCCGCACTATCCGGATTGATCAAACTGGAGTCCGTCATCAAGGCGATCAATCAGAAGTTCTCGGGCAAAGTGGCGGAGGGCAATATCGCCGCTGCCACCGAAGCCTACGCGCTGGTGAAGAAACAAATGGAGGAGCGTACCCATGCTTAAACAGATCGAAGGTTCACAGGCCGTCGCCGAAGCCATCGCGCTATGCCGCCCCGAGGTGATCTGCGCCTACCCCATATCACCGCAGACGCACATCGTCGAGGGACTGGGCGAGATGGTGAAATCCGGCGCGTTACCGAACTGTGAGTTCATCAACGTGGAGAGCGAGTTCGCGGCGATGTCGGTCGCCATCGGCTCTTCGGCGGCGGGTGCACGTTCTTATACCGCGACCGCATCGCAAGGCCTGCTGTTCATGGTGGAGGCGGTCTATAACGCCTCCGGCTTGGGCTTGCCCATCGTGATGACTGTGGCGAACCGTGCCATCGGCGCGCCCATCAACATCTGGAACGACCATTCCGACTCGCTCTCGCAACGCGATTCCGGCTGGATGCAGTTGTTCGCCGAGACCAATCAGGAAGCCGTCGATCTGCATATCCAGGCCTTCAAACTCGCTGAAGAACTCTCCATGCCCATCATGGTATGTATGGACGGCTTCATCCTCACCCATGCTTTCGAGCGCGTGGACATCCCGTCGCAGGAGCAGGTCGATGCCTATCTGCCTCCGTTCGAGCCGCGTCAGGTGCTTGACCCGGCTGAACCGATCTCCATCGGCGCGATGGTGGGGCCGGAAGCGTTCATGGAAGTGCGCTATCTTGCCCATGCCAAGCAGTTGCAGGCATTGGAACTCATCCCCAAGCTGGCGGATGAATTCAAACAGCAGTTCGGACGCGACAGCGGCGGATTGATCCGCACCTACCGCATCGAAGACGCGGAGACGGTAATCATTGCAATGGGTTCGGTGCTGGGCACCATCAAGGATGTGGTGGACGACATGCGTGAGCAAGGCCACAAGATCGGCGTTCTCGGCATTATCAGTTTCCGCCCCTTCCCCTTGGAGCAGGTGCGCGCCGCACTGATCAACTGCAAACGATTCCTCGTACTGGAAAAGAGTTTGGCGGTGGGGTTGGGCGGCATCGTCGCCACCAATGTGCGCATGGCAGTGAGCGGGACCGGTCTCAAGGGATTCACCGCCGTTGCCGGATTGGGCGGACGTGCGATCCCCAAGGCCTCTTTGCAAAAACTCTTTGTGCAAGCCGAGAAAGAAGAGCTCGAACCTGTGAGTTTCGTCGATCTCGATTGGGACGCGGTCAACAAACAACTGGAGCGCGAGCGGCAGATACGCCGCTCCGGCCCCATCGCCGAGAACATGCTGCATGACAAGGGCATGTCGACTGCGGCGAAGTTCGGCTGAGGAGAAACGAGATGTCATTCCAACCCGTGAAGTTCTATCAGACCGGCACCTATACCGTCGGCAACCGTCTGCTCGCGCCTGATGAGCGCAGCGTGCAGGCAGGTGAGATGCGCAGCAACTCCATCAGCTCAGGTCACCGCGCCTGCCAAGGTTGCGGCGAGGCGCTCGGTGCGCGTTATGCCATCGATGCGGCGATGGCGGAGAGCAATGGACAACTGATCGCGGCGAATGCCACTGGCTGTCTTGAAGTGTTCTCCACACCTTATCCGGAATCGTCCTGGCAAGTGCCCTGGATACACTCTTTATTCGGTAATGCGCCCGCAGTCGCCACCGGCATCGCGGCGGCGATGAAGGTGAAGGGACGGCACGATGTGCGCGTGGTGGCACAGGGGGGGGACGGCGGTACGACCGACATCGGTTTCGGTTGTCTGTCCGGCATGTTCGAGCGCAACGATGACGTGCTTTACATCTGCTACGACAACGAGGCTTACGGGAATACGGGTGTGCAACGATCCTCCGCGACACCGCCCGCAGCGCGTACCGCCACGACGATGTCGGTCGGCCCGGAGCCGGGCAACGTGTTTGGCCAAGGCAAGAACGTACCGGAGATCGCCATGGCGCACGGCATCCCCTACGTCGCCACTGCGACGGTGGCCGATCTGCGCGACCTTGAATACAAGGTGCGCAAGGCGATGAATATCCGTGGTGCGCGCTACATCCAGTTGTTCGTGCCGTGTCCCCTGGGTTGGGGCACAGCCTCGCATGACACCATTCGCTTGGCGCGTCTGGCCAAAGAGAGCGGCATGTTCCCGGTGTTCGAGGCCGAATACGGAGAGGTCACCGGCGTGCTGAAGATCAGGAACAAAGTGGCGGTCGAAGAATATCTGAAACCGCAGAAACGTTTCGCACACCTGTTCGGTAAGAACGCGCACCCGGAAACCGTGGCGCGCATGCAGGCGATCGCAGACCGTAACATCCGTAAGTACGGCCTGCTGGAAGAGGAGGCGAACTGACATGCCAAGCAAACCATTTGCCATCACACTCAAACCCGGCACCTCATTGTCTAACCTCACGGGTTCTTGGCGCACTGCGCGGCCGGTGTATCTTGATCGGCTACCGCCGTGCAACAACGCTTGTCCGGCGGGCGAGAACATCCAGGGCTGGTTGTTCCATGCCGAATCCGGAGATTACGAACAGGCTTGGCGCGTTCTGGTGAAGGACAATCCACTGCCTGCGGTAATGGGTCGTGTGTGTTATCACCCGTGCGAAGGGTCATGCAATCGCGGCCAATTGGATAGTGCGGTGGGAATCAATTCGGTGGAACGATTTCTGGGCGACGAGGCGATCAAACGTGGCTGGAAATTTGAGGCTCCCAATGCGGCCAGTGGAAAAAAAGTTTTAGTCGTCGGAGCGGGGCCGTCCGGTTTATCCGCTGCGTATCATCTGGCGTGTTTGGGACATCAGGTGGAGATACACGAAGCAGGTCCGCTGGCGGGCGGAATGATGCGTTTCGGTATTCCCAAGTATCGCCTGCCACGGGAAGTTCTGGATGCGGAAGTGCAACGTATTCTTGATCTCGGTGTTGTCCTCAAACTCAATACCAAAGTGGCCAACATCGAACAAAGCATGCAATTGGGCAGCTTTGACGCTGCGTTTCTCGCGGTTGGTGCGCACATTGGCAAACGCACCTACATTCCTGCGGGTGATGCGGCGCATATCGTTGATGCAGTGTCGGTATTGCGTTCGATGGAAGGCGAAGACAAGCCGATGCTGGGGCGTCGGGTGGTGGTGTATGGCGGTGGCAACACGGCGATCGACGTGGCGCGAACCGCCAAACGTCTGGGGGCGACCGAGGCGATCATCGTGTATCGCCGCACGCGCGAGAAGATGCCCGCGCACGATTTCGAAGTGGAAGAGGCACTGCAAGAAGGTGTGATGATCAAGTGGCTATCCACCATCAAACAAGCAGAGGCGCACAGCCTCACCGTGGAAAAAATGGCGCTGGACGCTAAAGGCTATCCACAACCCACAGGTGAATTTGAAACGATCGAAGCTGACTCGCTGGTGCTGGCACTGGGACAGGATGTGGATCTGTCATTGCTGGATAGAGTGCCGTATCTGGAGATCAAAGATGGAACCGTGCAAGTGGCAAGCAACATGATGACCGGTCATGCGGGCATTTTTGCGGGTGGCGATATGGTGCCGTCAGAACGCACCGTTACCGTGGCGGTGGGGCACGGCAAAAAAGCAGCGTGCAACATCGATGCTTGGTTGCGCGGAGCGACTCATGAAGTACCTCCCAAACATGAACTGGCTGAATTCGAGAAGCTTAATCCTTGGTACTACTCCGACGCCGACAAGACCGTGCGTCCGATGCTGGACATCATCCGCCGCCAAACCAGTTTCGACGAGGTGCAGGGCGGGTTGGACGAAACCAATGCCTTGTTCGAAGCACGCCGTTGCCTGTCGTGCGGCAACTGTTTCGAGTGTGACAATTGCTACGGTGTGTGTCCCGATAACGCGGTGATTAAACTCGGTCCGGGTAAACGTTTCGAGTTCAAATATGACTACTGCAAGGGTTGCGGGTTGTGCGTGGCAGAGTGTCCTTGTGGCGCGATCAAGATGGTATCCGAGGACATCTGACAGCCGACCTTCAACAGGGAGGCTGATTTTCTCCAGACTTGACGTGTCGAAACAAAATTTGTCAGCCCGTTACCCAGAAAACCAAGTGAGAAGTTGATTCGAACCACTGTTCACAGCGGTCAAAGTTTCTTGCTGACTTTCATGATTCCCGCATCGTCGAGGCTGGTCTTGATGGCGAATCCCAAACGCGTCATCAATTTCAGCATGTTGTGGTTGTGGCTCAACACTTCGCCTTCGATGATCTCCAGTCCGTTGCCACGCGCCGCTTCAAACAGTGCAACCATGAGTTTCTGGCCCAAGCCTTTTCCGGTGATCTTGTCGGCTACTACCAGCGCGAATTCGCATGATTTGCCATCCGGATTGATGGCGTAACGGGCCACACCCAACTCTGTTTCCTCGTTCTGATCACTAGTCACGGCCACTAATGCCATCTCGCGGCTGTAGTCGATCTGTGTCAAGCGTGCCAGCATGTCTTCGGTCAATTCCTGCACACTGTTCATGAAGCGGAAATATTTTGTCTCGTCCGACAAGTCATGCACGAACAGTTTTACCAGAGTGGCATCTTCCGGCCGGATTGGGCGGATGGTGATGTCGGTGCCATCGGCCAATTGCCACTGGCTGACCAACTGTGCGGGGTAGGGATAGATTGCCATGTGCGCATAACGATCGGCGCTGGGCTGGCGATATTCCACCACCACGCGCGCATCGGCCGCCAGCGCTCCGTGCTCGTCGAGAATCAGCGGGTTGATGTCCATTTCCTTCAACAGCGGCAACTCGCACACCATCTCGGAAACACGCAACAGAACGTCTTCCAGCGCTTCCATGTTGGCCGGTGTCATGTTACGGAAAGAACCCAACATCTTGGCGATGCGCGTGCCTTGCACCAGATGTGAAACCAGAAAACTATTCAACGGTGGAAGCGCGACCGCACGGTCACCCATGATCTCGACTGCTGTTCCGCCCGCTCCAAAGGTGATCACCGGACCGAATACAGGATCGGTGGTCACCCCGATCATCAGTTCGCGCCCGTTGGGTTTGACGATCATCGGTTCGATGGAGATACCGTCCACTTTTGCGTTGGGCCGGTTGTGCTTTACGTTGTCGATAATGTGCTGGTAGGCGGCGCGCACCTCGTGGGCATTGTTCAGATTGAGTACCACGCCGCCCGCGTCGGTTTTATGGGTGATGTCGGGCGAATTAATTTTCATCGCCACCGGAAATCCCAATTGTTGTGCGATGAGTAATGCTTCGGCAGGAGAATGCGCGACCATGGTGCGTGCCACCGGAATATGGAAGGCCGAGAGCAGTGCCTTGGATTCCATTTCGCTCAACACCTTGCGATGATCTTGCATCGCACCTTCGATGATGAGGCGGGCACTTTCCACATCCGGTTCAACGTGGTGCGACAACGGGCCGGGCATCTGCATCAGCAATTTCTGGTTGCGGTAATAGGCGGATAAATGTGAGAACACTTCGACAGCGGGTTCCGGTGTGCGGAAGTGCGGACGATGTGCTTTGGTAAATGCATCACGCGCTTCTGCGACCTGGGTCTCGCCCATCCAGCAGGTCAGCAGCGGCTTGCGATGGGTGTTGGCCAATTCGATCAGCGCCTGTGCTGACTCCAGAGGTTTGGTCATCGCCTGCGGGGTGAGGATGGCCAGCACACCGTCTACACTCTCATCCTCCAGGCAGGCTTTCACGGCATGGTGATAGCGATCTGCCTGTGCGTCTCCGATGATATCCACCGGGTTGCTGTGCGGCCAATTCGGCGGAAGGTACTGGTTCAGATATTCGATGGTGGCATCCGACAGGGTCGCCATGCTGAGGCCCAGATCGACGGCCCGGTCGGTTGCCATTACACCTGGACCACCACCATTGGTTACTATCGCAAGACGATTGCCCACGGGTTTGAAACCGCACGACAACGCCCGTGCAGCAGTGAACAATTGTGTGACTGTCTGCACACGCACCACACCGACACGACTGACGGCGGCATCGAAAACATCGTCCGCGCCGACCAATGAAGCCGTGTGCGACATGGCTGCTTTGGAACCTGCCGGATGGCGACCGACCTTGACCAAGATCACCGGCTTGATTCGCGCGGCGGCACGCAGGGCACTCATGAAACTGCGCGCATTACGGATACCTTCGATGTACATCAGGATGCTCTGTGTCTGAGGATCGGATACCAGGTAGTCGAGTATCTCGCCGAAATCCACATCGGTGGACGAGCCCATTGACACCACACTGGAGAAGCCGACGTCGTTGCGGTTTGCCCAATCCAGAATGGCCGTGCATAACGCGCCGGATTGTGACACGAGGGCAATGTTGCCGACATTGGCCGCGCCATTATTGAAGGTGGCATTGAGCCCAATGGAAGGGCGCATGATGCCGAGGCAATTCGGGCCAATAAGGCGGATGTTGTAACGGTGCGCCGCTTCAACCAGTTGTTTTTCCAGTGCAATGCCATTGGGCCCGGCTTCGCCAAAGCCGGCAGTGATAATGACAGCCGCCTTCACTCCGTGCAGCCCGCATTCTTCAATGATGGCGGGCACGGTTTGTGGCGGAGTGGCAATGACCACCAGTTCGACCGGTTCGCCGATGTCGGCGATTTTTGCGTAGGCGCGTTGACCTTGCACCTCGGAATTCTTGGAATTGATCGGATACAACGCACCTTTGAAACCGCCTTGTAACATGTTCTGGAAGACGATCTGACCGACTGAATCCGGACGCTCACTGGCACCAAAAACAGCAACGGACTTGGGAGCGAAAAGCGGATTGAGGTAATGTTTGCCCATGATTTTTACGAGAGTTTGGAGGTAACGCTTGAGGTCGCTATGATAGCACCGTCGTGTTGCCAAACTATTTCGGAGATGCCCTTGCAGACTGCATATATCAGCCATCCGCTTTGTCTCAAACATGACATGGGTACACATCATCCGGAATGCCCGGCACGGATCCATGCCATCGAGGACCAGCTCATCGCCTCGGGATTATTCGGCTATTTGCAGAATCATGAAGCCCCCGAAGTGACGCGCGAACAGTTGCTGCGTGTGCATGAAGCAGCCTATCTGGATGCCATTGCCGCTGCCGCGCCGCACGAAGGTTTGGTGGAACTTGATGGTGACACCACAATGAATCCCTATACCTATCCGGCTGCATTGCGCGCGGCAGGGGCGGTCGTAAAAGCGGTGGATATGGTCATGGCAGGGCAGGTGGAAAATGCGTTTTGCAATGTACGTCCGCCGGGTCATCATGCCGAACGGGCACAGGCGATGGGGTTTTGCATTTTCAACAATGTCGCCGTGGGTGCGGCCCATGCTCTGGCAGCACACGGACTCAGCCGCATCGCCATCGCCGATTTTGATGTGCATCACGGTAACGGTACAGAAAATATTTTCCTGGATGAACCTCGTGTGATGCTCTGCTCAACTTTCCAACATCCGTTTTATCCCTATTGTGGTGCAGATACGGGAAACGAGCACATCCTCAATGTGCCATTGTCTGCCGGGTCGGGAGGGGCTGAGTTT
This sequence comes from uncultured Sideroxydans sp., assembly GCA_964604485.1. Lineage (GTDB taxonomy): Bacteria > Pseudomonadota > Gammaproteobacteria > Burkholderiales > Gallionellaceae > Sideroxyarcus. The sequence goes on along the minus strand of CAZRZH010000078.1, from coordinate 4,296 downwards.
CGTGCTGCCGTGGGAGAACGATGGGTGCCGGCACTGGAGAACTTCCAACCGGAGATGATCTTGATTTCTGCCGGCTTCGATGCCCACCGCGATGATGAGATGTCCTCATTGGGATTGCTTGAGGCAGATTACGCCTGGGTGACCCAAGTGTTAAAGCGCATTGCGGAAAAATACGCAAAAGCACGTATCGTTTCGGTGTTGGAGGGGGGGTATGAACTGCACGCGCTGGGCCGTAGTGCGATGGCGCATATCAAGGTGTTGAGCGGCTTGTGAGCGGCCATCGCACTGCGATTTGTATGAATCCCAACACGGTCATTGAATACCGTGCGCAGTGACCTGCCGAGGAGCGAGACCTTTCGCTAAATTAAAATCCTACTTTGTTTAGGAACAACCGAGTGACCGATCAGTGATACTCGATATCTTGTTCGTTCCCCGCGTAATTATTTTGTATCTCCATGATGACCGTCTTAATCTTGGTATTTGACAGAATCTTCATCACGATGGTGTTTCTGTATTCGTCCATTCTTTCACGCAGAATTTCATGGAATTCAAAAGGTACTGCTTTTAGCCATGCGTTCCAGCATGATTCGACATCCCACGATGTTTTACGGACACCCCGGATCAAAATTTCAAGATCCACTTGTTTGATCCTCGCGACGATGGGTGCGACGCCGGCGATCGCAAAAATTACCGCAATCGCGATGACCGCATGCGCATCGAGTTCAGGATCTTTGACCGGACCGGAGTAATGTTTTGTACGCAGCCATTTTGCACAATTGACGATACTTTGATTGTTTTTCCGGTTTAGCAGCGCACTGGCATAGGTAGCGTCGCCGGCCCAAGTGGCATTTGGATCGGCGCGACAAATCTCCAGAAAAGTTGCCTTAAGATTGCGCTGCTGCACGAAAGGGTCTCTTTCAAAATCCGATACGATGGCTACATAGGGCAGGGTGGCGAGTTCCTTGATGTGCCGGAATCCCATCTGAAAGACATATTCTGCACCGTGTTTCAGCAGAAACGATAGCTTCGATTCGTTGTCCTCCGCAATACCGGCTTGGCTGATTCCCAGAGAGATACATCCGACTGTCAGATAGAACGCTTCGAGAATTCCATCTGCCGTTCTGTCATTGGTGAATTTCTTGGCGACCAGTACATTGATTCCAGTGAGTTCCTGAAAAAGAATACGGGCAGCATCTTGATTATCGGAACGTAGCGCAAGCGCATCCAGTGCTTGCACTAATTGAGGAGGGCGTTTTGTGAAACTGGTGATCTGCATGGAAAGTGTTAGAAAAGCCAATTGACGTACTAAGAGAAAATATCCTCACCCAAGCTTGGGCGGCCACTAATCTTTTTCGTGGTAAGTGTTTTACTTGGAACTTGCTTGCGAAGTCTTAAAAGTAGCTCTCGGGTTGTCCTGCCTATTGCGAACTCATGTTCACGGTCTTCGTCCTCATCTTCACTATTTTCTTCGTCGGATCTGACTTGTAGTTGATTCTCACCTGGCATCCAATCCGGGAATATCTCGAACAACACCCGATCCCATGCTTCTTCATTGGTGCGGGCGATTTCTAGGGCAAGTGGGATGACATCGTGATCCGAAGTCGTAGAACCGCTTCGATGCGCGCCCAGATTGTGGATATCATTGGCGATCTCGATTATTTCTTCGGCCGCCGTTGAAAAAAGTACTGCAAATGCCGTCGTACCCCAATCAGTCAACAACGCCTCATGGATCAGTTCTGCGCGTCGTTCCGGTTCATCAGCAGAGAACACCACACCGTGAATGTGCGCGAACAGTGATTCAGCAAGGACTTCCGGTTCGTCTTCGATCCAGTCTTCGTCCCATGTGGCTGCAAAGAATGCCAAACTTTCGGCCCATGCCTTGGGTGGGATGAGGAGTGTTGCTAGGGACAACTTGCCCCCATCAAATGCTGACAAGTGCAATGAAGCGACCTGTGGTTCCAGTGTGTTCAGTACCTCAACAACTGCGACATCGCCGAATTTCTCCGCAGTCTCATTGATAGCATTTTCCGCATGCTCAGTCGAACCCGACAAAACCAGTTCGGTGATTTGAAGTTGGATAGAGGGGAGGTTCTTAATATCAGGCATTCTCATCTCCGCGTGTATCGAATAGATGTTCGATATTTTCGCCTTCGCGTATTAGGCTTTCGTCCTCATCCTCGGCATTATCCTTGTCCTCATCAGCTTTAAGTGCATCGAGAGAATGATCTTCATCGGTCCAGCGCTTACTGTTCTTGAATAAGAATGCGGTGATGACGGCCTTGCGTGCCAATTGAGGGTTAGAGTTCGAAACAGCCGCCAATGCCTTACTTGCTATTGCGTCCGGACACGAGACCATTTTAAAAACCTTCGACGCATCTCCTTCTTCGTATTGCTCTCCAGCAACCAATAATCCGGCATGATTTTCAAAATTCAGGTAATCAGCCAAGGCAAAACTCAACAAATTTACATCGTCGATCTCGGTGCCATTTGCAAATTCGCCTAGCAGTGATTTGATCACACGGTCATAGTTCCTTCGATCGGGTGGATCACCCAAGGTGTCTTCGATCTGGATTCCCAGTTCACGCGACTGGTAAGCAAATTCGGGGTGGATTCTTTTCATAATATTTCGTCAAGTTAGTTAGAGATCAGGGTGTTGCAGTTCAATCCCGCAACGTGAGAAGAGCGATTTCCATAATGTTTGCGCTTCTCTTTCCGGATTAATGATGATGCGATTATTGAGACTATAGTTATATTCAGCTCTTTTTTTCGGATCTGACAGCAGTTCATACGCCTTTTGTATTGCATTGAACTGCATTTCAGCACTGGAGAGAGGATTTCTATCCGGATGGTGGCGCATGGCAAGTGCGCGGTAAGCCTTTTTGATTTCTTCGGTCGAGGCGGTCGGAGACACACCAAGGATGTTGTATAGATTTTCCAATAATCACCTCATGAGCAAACGGCATTTTAACCAGTAAACCACTTTGGTTTACAAATACTGTCCGAATTAAAAGTTTTGAAAGCGTGTTAGACGTGCTGTTGTATCTTTGCTTCCACAGAACGGTGGACACATGCTTTGAAAGATGTCCAGTTACCGGAAAATAAGTGGGAAGAGCCGGGATGGTCTGATGATCTTCTGGCTCGCACATTTGCTATTTGACATAATATACATTATGCGTAATCTGCATTTCAGCGGCCGCGCACTCTGGCCTTAAGGTGGCGCTGTAGCTCAAAACCAAGACTGCCGCGAATCCCAGCACTCCGCGACGCGACATAAAATCCGCGAAAAAATCCCGATGTTTTCCGGCCTCGCTGTTTATCTCGGCGATAACTTCCGCCGGCTCCCGCCCTAGTGCTTCCGCAATGCGAAAACAGGCGTATTCGTCGGGCTTGCGCGTTCCGGCCATGTAATTGCTGATCCGTTCTCGTGGAATTTTTAACGCTTTGGCTAGGGCGTAGTCAGTCGATATCTTCAACTGGATTTTGCACTGTAGAAGCAGTTCTTTAGTTTTCAACGTATTACCCTCCTAAGTTATGGGGTCATTCGATTGACCCTCTGTTCCGATATGGTACTACCAATTTACCTATTGACAAGCGCGCCAATATGGAACTATCTTGCGTCCGTGCCGTTTTGGCACTAAACCAACCCACAAAGGAGTAATAGAAAATGAAAGCGCATGTTATTGGTCTCGTTCGCATCGAAGGTGTTTCAGCCAAGTCCGGCACTTTGAAGCCTTACGATATGCCCCGCCTTCTGATACTTCAGCCCGTCGAAATTGCCGGAAAAGAAGATACCCAAACTGGCACCCGCTACAGTAAATCTGGTTTCGGTTTTGAATCTGCCGAAATTGATCTAGACCCCTCCTCAATTCCCCGTTTCGCTGATGTCAAATTCCCCGCCGTTCTCGAATTGGAGATTGGCCAGCGTATGCAGTTTGGAAAACTGGCTTCTATCTGCACCGGCATCAGCGGCAAATAATGTCTCCCTTTGCTCTCCCCGAGTCTTTCCCCCCTTCCGAGGGGGGGGTTTTATCTGGTGCTCCGTTGCAATATGCGGCTTCCTTTGTGGGGAGTGGGGCATCAGTTCAAAACCCCTGCCCGAACTGCGGCGATACTGACATAGCCCACCTTGGCGGCTTTGATATGTGTTGTAGCTGTTTTTCCGAATTCAACCAATGGCCGTCCCCGTTTATTCGGGTACGGTCTTAGTAATACCGTACCTTTTACCCAAAATGGGTTTATCTACTCCTACAGTGGACCCATCCGTCAAGACAGAAATCAGTCTAGTTTAAGCTGGTG
>CAZRZH010000077.1:0-12964 GCA_964604485.1 uncultured Sideroxydans sp. | reverse complement strand
AGCCCGGCCTCGTCGTGGACGATCTCCATCGCGCGCCCGCCGAGCACGTACGAGGGGCGGACCAGCACCGGATAGCCGACCTCCGTGCCCACCTCGACCGCTTCCTCGATCGACCGGGCGGTGCCGTTGCGCGGCTGGCGGAGGCCGAGCTTGTGCAGCAGCTTCTGGAAGCGCGCGCGGTCTTCGGCGAGATCGATGGCGTCCGGCGAGGTGCCGAGGATCGGGATGCCGGCCTCGTCGAGCGCCTGGGCGAGCTTCAGCGGCGTCTGTCCGCCATACTGCACGATGACGCCCTTCAGCGTTCCGCGCCGGCTCTCGCGCCGCACCAGCTCGATCACGTCCTCGGCGGTGAGCGGCTCGAAATAGAGCCGGTCGGAGGTGTCGTAGTCGGTCGAGACCGTCTCCGGGTTGCAGTTGACCATGATGGTCTCGTAGCCGTCCTCGCGCATCGCCAGCGCGGCATGCACGCAGCAATAATCGAACTCAATGCCCTGCCCGATACGGTTCGGCCCGCCGCCCAGCACCATGATTTTTTTATTGTTGGTCGGTTGCGATTCACACTCTTCTTCGTAAGTGGAATACATGTAAGCGGTGTTGGTGGCGAACTCTGCGGCACAGGTGTCCACCCGTTTGAACACCGGCTTGACTCCCAACGCGTGGCGATACGCCCGCACCGCGGCCGCATCGGTATCCAGCAAAGCCGCCAGCCGTGAATCCGCAAAACCGCTGCGCTTCAAGAGACGCAAGTCGTCCGCATCAAGGCTTTCCAAAGTACGTTGTGAAAGTGCCTGTTCCTGCCGGATCAAGTCTTCGATCTGCACCAAGAACCACGGGTCGATCTTGCTGATCGCAAACACTTCGCTCACGCTCATGCCGATACGGAACGCATCGCTCACCGCCCAAATGCGATCCGGTCCGGGATTGCCCAACTCCGAGCAAATCGCTTCACGGTCGCTGTATTTATTGTCCAGCCCGTTCACGCCGACTTCCAATCCGCGCAGGGCTTTCTGGAACGATTCCTGAAAAGTGCGGCCGATGGCCATTACCTCGCCCACCGACTTCATCTGTGTGGTCAGGCGGTCATTGGCTTGCGGGAATTTTTCGAAAGCAAAGCGTGGAATCTTGGTGACCACATAATCAATGGTCGGTTCGAACGACGCGGGTGTGGCGCCGCCGGTAATGTCGTTTTTCAACTCATCCAGCGTGTAACCCACGGCCAGTTTGGCGGCGACTTTGGCAATGGGGAAACCGGTGGCTTTGGAAGCTAGCGCGGAAGAACGCGACACGCGCGGATTCATCTCGATCACCACCATGCGCCCGTCGTCCGGGTTGATGGAGAACTGCACGTTGGAACCGCCGGTCTCCACGCCGATCTCGCGCAACACTGCCAAACTGGCATCGCGCAAAATCTGATATTCCTTGTCGGTCAGCGTCTGCGCAGGTGCAACCGTGATGGAGTCGCCGGTGTGTACGCCCATCGGATCCAAGTTTTCGATGGAACAGATGATGATGCAATTGTCATTGCGGTCACGCACCACTTCCATCTCGTATTCTTTCCAGCCGAGCAGCGATTCCTCAATCAGCAACTCGCGCGTGGGTGAAGCTTCCAAACCGCGCTCGCAAATTTCCATGAATTCTTCGCGGTTGTAGGCGATTCCGCCACCGCTGCCGCCCATGGTGAACGACGGGCGGATGATGGTGGGGAAACCCATCACCTGCTGCACTTGCAAGGCTTCTTCCATGCTGTGCGCAATCATGGATTTGGCCGAAGCCAGCCCGATACGTGTCATCGCCTGTTTGAATTTTTCGCGGTCTTCCGCCATGTCGATGGCATCGCGCGAGGCGCCGATCATCTCGACATTGTATTTTTCCAGCACGCCGTGTTTGGCCAGATCGAGCGCGCAGTTCAGCGCGGTCTGCCCGCCCATCGTGGGCAGAATCGCGTCCGGGCGTTCCTTGGCGATAATCTTCTCCACGATCTGCCAAGTGATCGGCTCAATGTAGGTGGCATCCGCCATGTTCGGGTCAGTCATGATGGTGGCCGGATTCGAATTCACCAGAATGACGCGGTAGCCCTCTTCCTTCAGAGCCTTGCACGCCTGTGCACCGGAATAGTCGAACTCACACGCTTGGCCGATGACAATGGGGCCAGCGCCGATAATCAGGATGCTTTTTAAATCTGTGCGCTTGGCCATTTACTTACCACCCATCATCGCAACGAAGCGATCAAACAATGTATCCACGTCATGCGGGCCGGGGCTTGCCTCGGGATGCCCCTGGAAACAAAACGCGGGTTTATCCGTAAGCTCGAAACCTTGCAGCGTGCCGTCGAACAGCGAGATGTGTGTGACGCGCGCATTCGCCGGCAACGTCGCCGCATCCACCGCGAAGCCGTGGTTCTGGCTGGTGATCATCACGCGTTTGGTGTGTGTGTCCTGCACCGGATGGTTGGCACCGCGATGACCGAACTTCATCTTCACGGTTTTCGCGCCGGAAGCCAGTCCTAATATTTGGTGTCCCAAGCAGATTCCAAATAAAGGTACACCCGCTTCCAGGAATTTCTGTGTCGCGGCAATCGCGTAATCACATGGCTCGGGATCTCCGGGGCCGTTGGACAGGAACACGCCGTCCGGCTTCAGCGCCAAGACATCGGTCGCATTCGTTTTGGCCGGGACGACCGTAATGCGGCAACTCCGCTCGGCCAACATTCGCAGGATATTGCGCTTCACACCAAAATCGTAAGCCACCACATGGAACTTGGGATCGGTCACTTCGCCGTAGCCGACGCCCAACTCCCACTCGCGTTGCGTCCATTCATACGGTTTGTCGCAGGAAACCACTTGCGCCAAATCCATGCCCGCCAGTCCGGCAAAACCACGCGCCGCAACCAAGGCCGCGTCCACATCGTCGCCCGTGGCGATACAACCGTTTTGCGCACCTTTGCTGCGCAAAATGCGCGTCAACTTGCGCGTATCAATACCGGCAATAGCGACCACGTTGTTTGTTTTGAGATAGTTCGGAAGCGATTGCGAACTGCGGAAATTGCTCACCGTCATGGAAAGATCGCGAATGACCAACCCGCTGGCAAATACCTGGCGCGACTCGACATCTTCGACATTACATCCCACGTTACCGATGTGCGGATACGTCAGCGTAACAATCTGTCTGCAATAGGAAGGATCGGTGAGAATTTCTTGATAACCGGTGATGGACGTGTTGAACACCACCTCGCCCACACTGCTGCCCGAGGCTCCGATGGAAGTTCCGCGAAACACTGTCCCATCGGCTAAAACTAAAATGGCAGGACTTGATTTCGACACCGGACACCCCCTCGAGCTGGACATAAATAAGCGGGAAGAACGTTGCGTTCATCCCGCCTTTTGATCGGCGCGCATTATAGCCGAAGAGTGGAGGGGCATCAAATGTGCCGGAGCTGCCCGTAGAACCGTGCCCTAATAACTACGCAGAAAGCTCAAACCCGCCTTTACCACTGATACGACACACCCACCGAAACCCGTGGCGACCAAGTCCAACTGTCATTAACCAGCCGTGTTTGCTCGGCCGCCAAATCAGCTGGTGCAACCGTGCCAGATGTTGTCAAAGTCACATCGGGGCGTCCCTGCCGTAACAAACCGGCATCAAATACGGCACCCCATTTCTTGTTTTTTGCTACGGGATTGCCCCATCCCAATCCGAAATAAGGCGCAAATTTGTTATACCGTGCAACGCCCTGCAGATTGCCCACCTGCGAACCGGAATAATGGTTGGCCCCCAGGTTGTAGCCCCCCACGATTAACTCCCTGCCGCTGAATCTATCCTCGTGCTCGTTGTAGGCCAGCCCCAAACTGTAACGAAACTGGCTTTCCACATTGGGATACCAATCACCGATGAACAACACGACTTGTTGTTTGCCATCGTGGTCGTAGATATTGTCCGACTTAGTCAGCCCCAAAATATCGGTCCAAAACGTGTTCATTTGACTGAACAATGACAGTGGCTCTGTACCCTGATAGCGGTATTGGTGAAAGCCAATCTTGGCGTTGAATTCGTCGGAGTATTTGTGGGTCAGCTCCACACCTTGACCTAACGCGCTGATATGCGCGGAGACCGCCATTCCCTCGGCTTTGGTATTTGCTGAAAAAATTGTCAGCGCAACAACCAACAATACGAGCTTGTACACGACAGACATGACGCGTTGCTGTGGATGCGGACGGTGCGACGCGACTTCAGTGGAAAGCAGGCTTTGCTCGGAAAAGAAACGTTCGACGTTGGAGGTCACTGGGGAAATTATCAAGGCGTTCTCAATAAAGTAATTGTTGCTATCGGAATCATGATTCATGATTTCCGCACATATCGTCAGACCAGATGCACCTCTACGCGTTTGCCCAGTGCAGCCGCATATTTACGCAAGGTATTCAAACTGGGAGAGTGTTTACCTGTAGCCAAGGCGCTTTCCAAACGCGCAATGGCAGGCGCTTTAGTGCCCATGCGTTCGGCCACCTGTGCTTGCGACAGTCCGGCAGCATGACGGGCGGCAAGTATTTCATCCAGGATGGCGAATTCCTCTTTGTTCAGGCGCTCATGTTCGGCACGTACTGCCGGATTCTTCAACATCTTCGCAACCATCTGTTCATGCGTCATGATTTTGGTTTTCATTTCTTTACCTCCTTCATTCGTTCTTCGGCAATCCTGCGTTCGTTGATGGGAGTCTTCTGCGACTTCTTCACGAACGAATGCAGCATGACAATCTTGCGACCAACCAGTGTGCAATAGAACACACGAGCGATACCCTCCGCACCTTTGAGCCGCAACTCAAACAGGCCGCCGCCAAAAGCTTCCGTGTGAGGTTTACCGAGGTTCGCGCCATACTCCATCATCCGTGTGGTCAAACCAATGTAACGAGCCTGCAACGTAACAGGTAAAGACATGATCTGCGCCTGCACTGCGTCGTTGTAATAGATGATGCTGTAGGTCATGGGTGGACAATAACAAATTTGTTAATTCGCATCAAGCGGGAATCTCAAATATCAATCGCGCAATACGTATACACCTGACAAAAACGTTCGACGGATGCAGTGGAAGAAATAGATAGGTATATAGGCCAAACGGCATATGGTTATTGGTGCGGGACGGCGCTATAGTGCGGCGGGGATTTTACGGGACGGGTTGAGATGAGTTACGAATTTCCCGTGGTCATCGAAATTTGACAGGTTCACCTGCACAAACTATGAATCCATATAGAGATCGGCATAGATGGATAATTGCTAGAGTCCTAAATCGGCCTTGGATTCAACCGGTGGATGCAACACACTAGAAACTGCGTAAGTAGAAGGAGGGTAAATCATGGTTGATATGGCTCTTATTCAAGGTGCTATTACAGGACTCAAAACCGCTGGTGATATCGCAAAGGGTTTCCTTGAACTGAAATCGATCGCGGACGTTCAGGGAAAGGTCATTGAACTTCAATCTGCCATCCTTTCAGCCCAATCTAGCGCACTTGCCGCACAAGGCGAGCAATCTTCTTTGGTTCAGCGCATACGCGATCTTGAAGATGAAATCACTAACGTAAAAGCATGGGGTACGCAGAAGATACGCTACAAACTTGCTTCTCCATGTGATGGTTCGATGGTATATGCATTGCAAAAGTCTATGTGCGATGGCGAACCGCCACATTATATTTGTACAAATTGTTACCAAGCAGGCAAACGATCTATCCTTCAAATTCGCCAACCGACGAATTCGATCCAATTGACTGTATTTGTCTGTCCAATCTGCAAGGCTGAAGCTCCGACGCAATATAAAGGTGCAGTTGCTCCAAAATATGCAGATGAGTTAATAAAAGAATAACCAAGTTGCTATCTAGAGTCAGCAATAAACTGAAATGTCGTGAGAATACTGAATGACCGAAATTGGTGGAGAAAAAGAACTTGGCATGGAAATATACGAAGGGCTCAATGCGACCTGATGGAGACATCGCAGGTTGTCCGTAGAATGGGTTTAACTCGGAAAGAAAAGTTACATGAATATCCAAACAAATTTCGCATTGATTCTTATCGCCTGCTTGGGCGTGATAAACAATAGTCATGCAGCGACCACCAAAGCAAGATACGACTTGCAGGAAAAATGCAAAAAAACCGCAGATGAGTATTACCATGCGACATGGAGTGATGACCCAATCAATTCTGAGGAAGCTACAACCAGACATTATTATCGTAATCACTATAATCACAAATTAAACAAATGCATTCTTTTAGTAACGTCATTCAGCCAGCCCAAAGTTAAAGCTGACGATAGGGAACTTACTATGCGGCTGATCGATATTCAAGAAAATGATGAATTTGGATCGTATTCCAAGGTAGGTTTCACAATGGGTGGCACTCTATTTCTTTGCAACGTAAAACATAAATCTTGCAAATCACAAGAAGAATGGGAGATGCTAATCAAGCCATATATGGAAGAGTGAGAGGTCAACGAGGGTATGGATGCCCATTATCTGGGAACGGCCATGTCTCTTACGGGTTATTAGCAGGATCACGATTAACTCCTCGCACTACGAACAACGCAATGCAAATCCTCATCGACGCCGACGCCTGCCCCAAGGTCATCAAAGACATCCTCTTCCGAGTCGCTGACAAGCGGCAGATTCAAACCACGCTGGTGGCGAACAAGTTGTTGCACTGCCCGCCCTCGCCTTTCATCCGCGCACTGCAAGTGCCTTCCGGTTTTGATGTGGCGGACAACAAGATCGTGGAGATGACGCAGGTGGGCGATCTGGTTATCACGGCGGACATTCCGCTCGCCGCGCAGGTCATCGCGAAAGGCGGGCATGTGTTGAATCCACGTGGGGAGTTTTATACCAAGGACACCATTCAAGAGCGGTTGACGATGCGCAACTTTATGGAGAACTTGCGCGGCAGTGGTGTGGAGACGGGTGGACCGCCCGTGTTCAATCAGCGCGACCAGCAGACGTTTGCGAATCAGTTGGATAAGTTCTTGGCGAAGACGAAGGGGTGAACTTTTTGCTCTTCGTTATCGCGAAGGTGGGAAATTGGTTTAATCGCTTCATCAGGCTGTTGTATGGGTTAACTCCCAATATTTAAGCAACTCAACAACCTAGACTTTTCTCCAAGTTTCCCCCCCTCCCTAATCCCTCCCCCGGTGGGAGAGGGACAAAACCTAAAACCGCTCTGCTCTGACTCCCTCTCCCACCGGGGGAGGGCTGGGGTGGGGGAACACTCTGCGTGCTCCAGCCTCTCTCAGTTCAGTTAACTATCCAAAACTCGATATTAAACCCACTGGTTTCCCACTTGCCCGCAGAGCAGCCTGTCCTGAATTTATCGAAGGGCAGGAATGACGTTGGCAGATGAATCACATCATCGCGTAACGCTTTTTCGCCTCTACCGCTTTCACGATATACCCACGCGTTTCTTCATACGGCAGCTTGGTGCGCAGTGTCTCGAACACTTCGTTTGGTTGCATGGAATTTATTTTATCCAGCGCATCGGGCTGGCGCGCCTTTCCCGTCAATGTGCTGAATGCGCGAAACACGTTGCTGGGGCCGGTGTTGTACGCGGCGATGGCGCAATATTCGCGCGATACGGGATTCTGTATCTGGCGTAGCGGGCTGTCGTTGAGCAACACGCCCAGATAGGTGGAACCCAGCTCGATGTTGTTCTCCGCGTCGAACAGATATTCCTTGCTCGGCGACACATCTTCACCTTTGGCTTTGCGATACGCCTCGCGCCCGCCGCTGGTGGGCACCAGTTGCATCATGCCGTAGGCGGGTGCGCTGGAAACGGCATAGGGATTAAACGAACTTTCGATTTTGATGATGGCGAAGATGATGCTACGGCTGACGGTGGTGTTCTCGGAATGTTTGCGCACAGTGGCGGCGTATTGCACCGCACGTTTATCGAGGTGCGCGTTGACCATATTCATCTGCACGTAGAGCACGTTCTTGCTCACACCGTTGGCGTCGATGGTGCGGCGCTTCATTTGGTTGGTGACGAGAAAATCCGCATAGTGTTCCACATCCTCACGCGACCTGAGCACCGCCCCGCTCTGGTCCACCACCATCTCTTGCAGATAAGGTTTGCCTGTCAGCGTGATTTCTTTGTCGGAGAATAAATCAACCGCACCGGGATCGTCCGGTGTGAGCAAGGCGACCACGGCCGCGTTGCGTAATTTGTCTTTGGCTTTGTCTTCGTCCAGATGTTCGATGAGGATGCTGCCCGCGTCGTAATCCACCACCACGCGGTTCTTATAATTCTCGGTGTATTTCACGTAACGGGTGCGGCTAGGCAGTGTGCCGGATTCGCGTTTTCCCCACTTCGCGCCGCTCTCTTTTTGCACGTTGCCCATCAGGCGATTGAAGTCTGCTTTGGCTTTTTTGAGATCGGACAAAATCAAAACAGGATTGTATTTGTAGGCGTTCACGCGGCGCTCGGCAATGCCCTTGATCGCCTGCTCGGGATTTTTTGCCAATGCCACTTGCATGACTTGTTGGGTGGTACAAGCGGGCAGGCAAAATACGCCGGTGGTGAGTGTCAGTAGCAGAAGCTTGCGGTTCATTTACTTTCCTCCTCTCTGCTTCGTCATTCCCGCGTAGGCGGGAATCCAGTCTTGCAAATGAATCCTCGCGCAGCGAGAGCAAAACTTCCTTTTTGACAAACCCACTGGATTCCCGCCTACGCGGGAATGACGAGGATCAGCGCCCCTCCAACGCCTCCCAGCGCGCCATCAACGTAAGCAATTCTTCTTCGATCTGGCTTGCGCGTTGTTGTAGCTGTTTGGCGTGCGCCGGATTGTCGCGGAATAATGCGCCTGAGCCCAGAGCGGCCACGATATCTTCCTGCTCGCGCTCCAACACTTCGATGCGCTGCGGCATTTCATCCAGTTCTTTTTGTTCTTTTAAGCTGAGCTTGGCGGAAGACTTGGGCTTGATCGGCTCGGCCTTGGCGGCCGGCTTGGCTTGCACAAGTGCGGCAGATTTCTGGTTGGCTTCAAACTTTTTCACGCGCACCCAGTCTTCGAAACCGCCGACATATTCCATCAGCTTGCCGTCTCCTTCGAAGGCAATGACTTGTGTCACTACGTTGTCGAGGAAGGCGCGGTCATGGCTGACCAGGAACAAGGTGCCTTCGTATTGCGCCAGCAATTCTTCCAGCAGTTCCAGCGTCTCGATATCCAGATCGTTGGTCGGCTCATCCAGCACCAGTACGTTGGATGGACGCGTGAACAACCGTGCCAGCAACAAACGGTTGCGTTCGCCCCCGCTCAGCGATTTCACCGGGGAACGCGCGCGTTCCGGTGCGAACAAAAAATCGCCCAGGTAGCTGATCACATGTTTCCGCGCGCCGCCGATTTCGATGAAATCCGAGCCCTGGCTGATGGTGTCCGCCAGTGTGGCGTTGTCGTCGAGTTGCGCGCGCAACTGGTCGAAATAGGCCACGCTGATTTTTGTTCCCAACTTCACCGTGCCGGAATCCGGCGCCAATTCGCCCAGAATAATTTTCAGCAGCGTGCTCTTGCCGGCACCGTTTGGACCAAGCAAACCGATCTTGTCGCCGCGCTGAATACGGCAGGAAAAATCGTTGACGACTTTGCGCGTGCCGAACGTCTTGCTGACATGTTCAAGTTCCGCCACCAACTTGCCGGAGCGGTCGCCCGTGTCTAGGTTCATCTCGACTTTGCCCAGTTTTTCGCGCCGTGCCGCGCGCTCCAAACGTAATGCCTCTAGGCGCAACACGCGGCCCTCGTTGCGCGTGCGACGTGCTTTCACGCCCTGGCGTATCCACACTTCTTCCTGTGCCAGCACTTTGTCGAATTTGGCATTCACCACCGCCTCGTCCGCCAGATTGCGTTCCTTGATTTTCAAATATGCCGCGAAGTTGCCGGGGAAGCTGCCGAGGTTGCCTCTATCCAATTCGACGATGCGCGTGGCGACGTTGTCGAGGAAACGTCTGTCATGCGTGACGAACAAAACGCTGCCGCGAAAATCTTTGAGCAATCCTTCCAGCCACTCGATGGACGCGAAATCCAGATGGTTGGTCGGTTCGTCCAAAATCAAAACCTCCGGTTCGGCCACCAGCGCCTGCGCCAGTGCCACGCGTTTGCGCACACCACCGGAAAGCGAACCCACCCGCGCTTCCGCGTCGAGTTCCAAACGCTGAATAGCGGTCTCGATACGTGCCTGCACTGCCCATCCGTTCTGGGCTTCCAACGCGGTCTGCAAGGGTTGCATAGCGTCCAGCAATTTTTCGTAATCGGCATCCGGCTCGGCCAATTGGTGCGACAGATGATGGTAGTCGGTGATGATCTGGTGCAATTCGCCCAAACCGCGCGCCACTTCGTCATACACGGTGGCATCCGCATCGAGCACCGGCTCTTGGCTCACATAACAGATACGTGCGGACGGTTGACGCCACAGCGTGCCGTCATCCAACTTTGCCTCACCCGCCAATATCTTCAGCAAGCTGGACTTCCCACCGCCATTGCGCCCGATGAGGCCGACGCGTTCGCCCTCATCGAGTTGAAAATCCACGTGATCCAACAGCGCGACGTGGCCAAAGGCCAGCGCCGCTTTATCCAAGGTTATATACGGCATTTAGCTTTTCTTTTCTTGCAGACGCATTGACGATTGATAGATGAACGAGAAACCCACGGCAAAGAATCCCATGCAGAGATAACCGAATGCGGTGGTGAATTTGTTCAGAACGAGATGGGTGTTGTAGTCGGAGATGGTTGTCGCGAACATCTGGAAGACGAATAGGCACAACGCCATCACGTTGCCGATCAACACCAGACGATGACCAAACAGAAAGTCCTTCTCACCCGGTGTGCCCTCGGGTGGCAAGTTCTTGCGGAAATACAGCACTGCGAAAACCGCAACGAGTAACAACAGCGTCCCGATGATGCGGCTGGGCACGTCACCTTCCACAGCGGGTATGCCCAACAGTTGCAGCAAAATCTCTCCTGTTTTTGCCACCCATCCCATGAAGAGGGTGTTCACCATGAAGAACCACGCCGCGAATATGTTTACCTTTGGATACTTCATCACTGCCCCTTGTTTGATAGCTGTTTCAAATCTTCGATGATCTCGGTCGAATGCCGCGACGTTTCCACCTTCAAATACACCTTGGCGATTTTGCCCTGCGGGTCGATCAAAAAAGTATAACGTTTGGCATATTTCAACAAACCCAGATTCATCAAAGCGCCATAACGCTCTGCCACCACGCTGTCCTTGTCGACCAACAGCGGGAACGGCAGGTGATATTTTTTGGCGAACTCGGCGTGGCTCGCCCCGTCATCCACGCTGATACCCACCACCTTCGCACCCAGTGCCGTCAACTTGTGCAAATCATCGCGGAAGGCGCATGCCTCCTGCGTGCAACCGGGTGTATCGTCCTTGGGGTAAAAATACAACACCAGCCACTGGCCGACGAAATCTTTCAACTGGTGCGGCTGGTTGTCTTGATCCAACAAATTGAAATCGGGCGCGACCTCGCCCACCTTGGGCACTTCACCCGCCCGCGCCAGCTGGCTGACCAGCAATGTCAGCGAAGCCAGCAAGCCTAACAAGATCATCCATTTCATTGCATCCACCTCTTTCACCACTTAAGTTGGGGCGGGATTTTACGTTAGAATGCGCGCCGCCCAGCGCGTATCACCACGTCCTCGTAGTTAAATGGATATAACCGCCCCCTCCTAAGGGGCAATTACAGGTTCGATTCCTGTCGAGGACACCACTAAAAAAGACTTTCCGTTAAGGTGTGTCATGTCTTATTCGACTTTGTTAGTGCGATCAATTTTCATCCACGTATTGCTTCTGATGAGCACCTCAGTGATAGCAGAATCCTTGGACGACATTGAAGCCGTACCTCACTTGGACACAAGCGGAAAAAATAGTTACAGGGAATTCTTGCTTTCCAACAAACACCGCGCCTTCGCGATCGCCCCCGGCGGCACATGGGGGTGGAAAGGTGCAGAGTCCTCATCGGAATCTGCGGCTGAAGAAGCATTGCTGGCCTGTCAGATCGAGACCGAGCAAAAGTGTGTGTTGTATGCGAGAAACGATGACGTTGTGTTCGACAACGCAACCTGGGCAAAATCTTGGGAACCGTATCAAGCTCGCGCTGCCGCGAAGCGTGCTGCCGTCGGCATAGCGCGCGGGGATCGCTTCTACGATTTGCGCTTCAAAAACTCCGCTGGAAAACCCATCCGTCTTTCCGAACTGCGCGGCAAAGTCGTGCTGTTGCATTTCTGGGGTTCATGGTGTCCACCGTGTCAGCGTGAATTACCCGAGCTACAAAAGCTCCAGCAAGCTCTGCGCAAATCATCCGACATCAAGATGGTGTTGTTGCAGGTGCGAGAAGATTTCGCAACCTCGCGTAAGGCTATCGCCCGTCAACATCTGAATCTTCAACTGCATGATTCCGGCTCAACAGATTCAAAAGACGATAGCTTGACACTCGCCGATGGCGCGCCACTGAAAGACCGTGACATCGCCGCCGTCTTCCCCACCACTTATATTCTGGATAAACACGGCATCGTGTTGTTCTCGCACAATGGGCCGGTGCAGGATTGGCTGGGGTATCTGCCCTTGCTTCAAGATGCCGCAGCCAGATCAGGCAAGTGACGGCGTGCAGCAGTTTTAACCAGTCTCTCTTGTAGCTTGATGATTTCCCGTTTCAGCTGTGCCGGATTCAGTGTTGCATATTCGGACTTCAGCCGTTGGCGGATTGGCTGGCTGATGCCCGGCATGTCCATCAAGCGCGTTCAGCAGACACAATTGCGCCGCTGAGTCGTGGCGGGCATAGCCCACCGCCCGGCGCACCACCGAGTAGTTTTTCTGCTCGACGAAACAGCCATCATTCTTCTTTCCGGAACGCCCTCGGCTACCCCACCTCGCTCAACACCCCATCCGCAAACACCAGCGCGCATCTGACCGTCTTGCCCACATACA
>CAZRZH010000076.1:0-13302 GCA_964604485.1 uncultured Sideroxydans sp. | reverse complement strand
TGAACGCGTTGCGGCGAAAGGGGTTACGTTTGTTGATGATGGGACTATTCCCGACCGGCGCGGTTCACTTCAAGTGGATGACGAGGGTAATCCGACGCAGCGCACGGTGTTGATCGAAGACGGCATCCTGCGCGGTTATTTGCAGGACACGCTGAATGCGCGCCTGATGAAGACAGGAGTGACCGGCAATGCGCGGCGCGAATCGTTCGCGCATCTGCCTATCCCGCGCATGACCAACACCATGATGCTCAACGGCGACAAGACGCGTGACGAGATCATCGCCTCGGTCAAACACGGCTTGTACGCGGCGAACTTTGGTGGCGGGCAAGTGGACATCACCAGCGGCAAATTTGTGTTCTCCACCACCGAAGCCTACATGATTGAGAATGGCAAAATCACTTATCCGGTAAAAGGCGCCACGCTGATTGGCAACGGCCCGGATGCCTTGACCCGGGTTTCCATGATAGGCAACGACATGGCATTGGATTCCGGTGTGGGTACGTGCGGCAAAGAAGGTCAAAGTATCCCGGTTGGGGTTGGTCAACCGACACTGCGCATCGACGGATTGACGGTGGGCGGTACGGCGAGCGAGTAACGCGGGTCCCCCGCCTTATTTTGCGTGTTGCTGTGCTGCAATGAATCCTGCCGTGACGAAATCCATGGTGGCGACGTGAGTGAGAAACCAGCTTGCAACGTCTTTTTGCATCCAGTTTTGGAGTGCCACCGCGTCACGTTTTGCCAGCCAGTCTTCGATATGACTCTCCATGTCAGCCAAGACGCGATCATGCTCCATCTTGTGCATGAGATAGGGCGGAAAGTGCGTCTCCTGCATCTTTCGTTCTTCTTCGGCGAAATGATGGCGGGTGTGCGCCAGCAACCAGGATAATTTCAAATCCACTGCGGGTTCACTGGACGGAGCCTCCAGCAGCTCAAGTATTGTATAAACCAAAGCAACAAATTCTGCGTGGTCTTGGTTCATGAATTCGAGTGCGACTTGCGGGTAGTTCTTCATGGTGTTTTCCTAATTTGCGGCGGGTCTCAACGGCGTATCTCACTGTATAATCCGCGCCCTATGCAGATTCTACGCGGACTTCAATCAACCGACATTCAAGCTTTGGCGGTCACCATCGGAAATTTCGATGGTGTCCACCTCGGCCATCAGGCCATGCTGAATGAGTTAAAAACAGAAGCCCGGCAACGCGGACTTCAAACGGCAGTGGTGATATTCGAGCCGCACCCGCGCGAATTTTTTACGCCGCATCAGGCTCCGGTCAGGCTCACCAGCCTGCGTGAAAAGCTGGAACTGTTCCGCACGATGGGCGTGGACCGGGTGCATGTGTGCCGCTTCGATGCGCTCTTTGCAAAACAGTCCGCGTCTGATTTTATCAATGCACTGCATCAAAACATGTTTGCCAGATTCGTGCTGATCGGTGACGATTTTCGTTTTGGCAGCGGGCGCGTGGGTGACTTTGCGCTGATGCAAAAAATCGGCGCCCAACTTGGGTTTGCGGTGCAGGCTGTGCGCAGTGTAAAGCACGACGGGGTGCGCATCTCCAGCACGGCCATCCGGGTCGCTTTGGCTTCCGGCCAGATTCAATTGGCACGTCAATATCTGGGTCGTCCCTACAGCATCAGCGGGCGCGTGGTTCATGGCGATGCGACCGGCAGAAAGCTGGGCTTCCCTACCGCCAACATCCAGTTAAAGCACAATCTGCCCCCGGTGAATGGGGTGTTTGTAGTGCTGGCACATGCCGAGGATCTGGGGGTGTTACAGGGGGTGGCGAGTCTGGGGGTGCGCCCCACGCTGAAGCAGGATGCCAAGCCGGTATTGGAAGTGCACCTGTTCGAATTCGACCAGCAGATATACGGCAAACACCTGCGGGTGGAATTCCTGCACAAACTGCGCGACGAGGCAAAATATCCGAATCTGCAGGCACTGACACAACAGATTGCTCTCGACGTGGAAAATGCGCAGAGATGGTTTATTGAACATGAATAAGTATTGCTGTCATTCCCCGCGCAGGCGGGAATGACGAGTGCGTAAAATTATTTGCAGGAATTCGATTTTGAGAAAAACATGGCCGAAGACAAAAAGAAATATCCGCTGAACCTCCCCGATACAAATTTCCCGATGCGCGGCGACCTGGCCAAACGCGAGCCGCTGATGCTGGCGCAGTGGCTGCAACAGCAGCGCTACCAGCGCATTCGTGCCGCCGCAAAAGGCCGTAAACAATTCATTCTGCATGACGGCCCTCCCTACGCCAACGGCGACATCCACATCGGCCACGCGGTGAACAAAGTGTTGAAGGACATCATCGTCAAGAGCAAGACGCTGAGCGGTTTTGATGCGCCGTATGTGCCGGGATGGGATTGCCACGGACTGCCGATCGAATTGCAGGTGGAGAAGAAACACGGCAAAGCGATACCGCCTGCGCAATTTCGTGAACTGTGTCGTGCGTATGCCTCGGAACAAATCGAACGCCAGAAGAAGGACTTCATCCGCCTCGGTGTATTGGGCGATTGGGAAAAACCGTATCTGACGATGGATTTTCAGATCGAGGCTGACATCATCCGCGCGCTCGGCAGGGTTCATGAAAATGGCTACCTGTATCAGGGACGCAAACCGGTGAACTGGTGTCTGGATTGTCAGTCCGCTTTGGCCGAGGCCGAGGTTGAATACGAAGACAAGGTCTCTTCCGCAATCGACGTTGGCTTCGAAGTGAAAGACAAACGTGCTGTGGAAAAAGCGTTTGGCGTTGCACTGCCGGGCAGTGCCAAGGTGTTCGCGGTAATCTGGACGACGACACCGTGGACGTTGCCTGCCAATCAGGCTGTTTGTGTGCATCCGACATTGCAATACGATCTCATCAATACCGAAAAAGGCTACCTGATTCTGGCGTTCGATCTGGCGACCGATTGTTTGAAGCGTTACCAGACCGGAGGAAACAATGACCGTGGCGATGGCGTCGCTGCCACCTGTTACGGCAAGGCACTGGAAGGTTTGCCGCTGCAACATCCTTTCCAGGATCGTATCGTGCCCGTCATCTGCGGCGAACATGTCACGTTGGAAGCCGGTACGGGCTTGGTGCATACCGCTCCGGCTCACGGTGTGGACGACTATGTGGTGGGGCAGAAATACAACCTGCCCAATGACAATCCGGTGGGCGACGACGGCAAGTTCATTTCCACCACGCCTGTTATCAGCGATACGCCGTTGGCCGGGGTGTTCGTATGGAAAGCCAACGACATCGTGTTGCACGCGCTGGAAGCTAGCGGACATTTGCTACACCAGGAAAAACTCAAACACAGTTATCCGCATTGCTGGCGTCATAAGACGCCGATCATCTTCCGTTCCACGCCGCAGTGGTTTATCGGCATGGAGCAAAAATCCCCCCTAGCCCCCCTTTTTCAAAGTGGGGAACATGCGGCGGAAGGCTTGATTGCCGCGAACAGACACGAAGCGAACTCCCCCCTTGGAAAAAGGGGGGCGGGGGGGGATTTGAATTTACGCAATTTGGCTAACAAGGCAGTAGACCAAACAACATTCTTCCCGTCATGGGGACGCGCTCGTCTGGAGGCGATGATCAAGAATCGCCCCGACTGGTGTGTATCGCGCCAGCGCAATTGGGGCGTGCCGATGACCTTCTTCGTGCACAAAGAGACGATGCAATTGCATCCGCGCACGACGGAATTATTGGAACAGGTCGCCAAACTGGTTGAGAAATCCGGCATCGAGGCGTGGTTCAGTCTGAACAGTGTCGATCTGCTGGGCGAGGATGCGCAACATTACCGCAAGCTCAGCGACACCCTGGATGTGTGGTTCGATTCGGGAGCGACGCACTACGCCGTATTGGCAAAACGCGAAGGATTGCGCTCACCGGCCGATCTGTATCTGGAAGGTTCCGACCAGCACCGTGGCTGGTTCCAGTCTTCGTTGCTAACAGGTTGCGCCATTAATAATCGGGCGCCGTACGATGCTTTGCTGACACACGGATTCGTAGTGGATGGAAGCGGACACAAGATGTCGAAGTCCAAAGGCAATGTCATCGCACCGCAAAAAATATTCGATACTCTGGGTGCGGACATCCTGCGTCTGTGGACGGCCTCCACCGATTATTCCGGCGAGCTGACCATCTCGGACGAAATTCTCAAGCGTGTGGTGGAGAGTTACCGCCGCATCCGCAATACCTTGCGTTTCCTGTTGGCGAACATTGCCGACTTCGATGTCTCGCGTGATGTCATGCCTGTGGCGCAATGGTTGGAGATCGACCGTTATGCGCTGGCTTTGACGCAGAAATTACAGGATGAAGTGTGCGCAGATTACGCACGTTACGAATTCCATTTTGCGGTGCAGAAGCTGCTGGGATTCTGTTCTGAAGATCTGGGCGGATTCTATCTGGACATCCTGAAGGACCGCCTTTACACGGCCGGTGAAAACTCCCCGGCGCGCCGCTCGGCGCAGAACGCGCTGTATCACATCACCCAATCGCTGTCTCGTTTGATCGCGCCGATCTTGAGTTTTACCGGCGAAGAAGTATGGGCAGTATTGAATGGCAAGGAAGATGAGAGTGTGTTCGAACAGCTTTGGTACCCGCTACCCGGTTCAGAGTTGGACGGCGCAGCGGTCAATGCCTGGTGGGATGTTCGCAATATTCGGGAATTGGTAAATAAGAAACTGGAAGAACAACGTGCAACCGGTGCCATTGGCTCTGCACTGCAAGCTGAAGTGGATGTCTATGCGCCCAAAGCAACCTTTGAATTGTTGGCGCGATTGGGCGATGACTTGCGTCTGGTGTTAATCACTTCGCGTGCCAACGTGCATCTTCGCGAAGGCGGAGGATTGAGTATCGAAGTCGCACCCAGTGCCCACGCAAAGTGTGACCGTTGCTGGCACTACCGCGCCGATGTGGGAAGTGATACCAATCATCCAACCTTGTGCGGGCGTTGCGTGAGCAATTTGTTCGGTGCGGGTGAGGCTAGAACCTATGCATGACCAACAAAGCACCGACTCCCTCTCCCACCAGGGGAGGGCCGGGGTGGGGGAACACATTTCGCCCGAAGAGATTCCCCAACCCCTCCCCCGGTGGGAGAGGGGCTTAATGCTTTGGCTTGCCATTTCCGTGGTCGTCATCATCCTCGACCAGTTGAGCAAAGCGGCGATTAACAGCCATTTTCTCTATGGCGAGAGTATGCGGGTCACAGGATTCTTCAATCTTGTATTGGCACACAACAGCGGCGCCGCTTTCAGTTTTCTGCACGATGCGGGCGGCATGCAGCGTTGGCTGTTTAGCGGCATCGCTTTCATCGCCTCGGTGTGGATTGTTTGGTTATTACGCAAACATCAGTCGGAAAAATTATTCAGCTTTGCGCTGGCTTTCATCCTCGGTGGTGCGCTGGGAAATCTGATCGACCGCATCGCGTATGGCTATGTGGTAGATTTTCTTGATTTTTATTGGGACAGTTATCATTTCGCGGCGTTTAATGTGGCTGACGCCGCCATCACCTGCGGCGCGGCACTGTTGATTTGGGATAGTTTCACGGGAAAACAACATGGAACTGCTACTCGCTAATCCGCGCGGCTTTTGCGCTGGTGTAGACCGCGCCATCGAGATCGTCGAGCGCGCACTCATCTTGCACGGTGCACCGATTTATGTGCGACACGAAGTGGTACATAACAAATTTGTGGTCGAAGGGTTGAAGGCCAAAGGGGCGATCTTCATCGAGTCTCTTGAGGATGTTCCCTCCGGTAGCATCCTCATCTTCAGTGCGCACGGTGTGCCGCAATCGGTTCGGCGCGAAGCGGAGAGTCGCGGTTTGACGGTGTTCGATGCTACCTGTCCGCTTGTAACCAAGGTCCATATCGAGGTGTCGCGTATGCGCGGCCAGGGAAAAGAAATTGTCATGATCGGCCACAAAGGCCATCCCGAAGTCGAAGGCACGATGGGCCAAAGCGAGGGCGGCATGTACTTGGTCGAATCGCCCGCCGATGTGTTAACGCTCCAGATCAAGGACGAACAGAATTTGTCTTATGTCACCCAAACCACGCTGTCGATGGATGACGCCAGCGTCATCATCGCCGCACTGAAAACGCGCTTCCCGTTTATCTCCGGACCGAAGAAAGACGACATCTGCTACGCCACGCAAAACCGTCAGGATGCGGTGAAAATTTTGGCCCAGCAATGTGATGTGGTGATTGTGGTGGGTTCGCCCAACAGCTCCAACTCAAACCGCTTGCGCGAGGTGGCGCAGAACCTGCATGTCCCGGCTTACCTGGTGGACAACGCCAGCGAAGTCAAGACGGACTGGCTCGCCGGAAAACGCTGCGTAGGTATCAGCGCGGGTGCGTCAGCTCCGGAAGTGCTGGTGCAAGAAGTCATCGCTTGCATCAAGGCGCTGGGAACATTAAACGTGCGTGAACTGGCCGGCATCGAGGAGAACGTAGTGTTTCCGTTGCCGAAGACGCTGGGCGAAAAGTCGACTTAAACAGACACTGATTTATTCGTCATCCCCGCGAAGGCGGGGATCCAGTGCTTTGATCTGACTGGGTTCCCGCCTTCGCGGGAACGACGATAACCAATAAATCTGTGTCGCCTTAACAATCAAAGGATGTTTGCTGAGAAATCCGGAAATGCAGCAGCTTGAAAATCAAAAGCGGCCAACTGGCCGCTTTTGATTTTGTGCACACGGGGGATTAAGGAATCAATTCCCGCCAGATCACCCGTTTCTTTTTGAAACTCTCTTGTTCCTCATGGTACGTTGGCTGTTCAGCAGGTTTTGTTGGGGTTGGATCGGTGGATGTTACAACTTCGACCAAGGGTTTACCTGCAATGAAAATGACGTTAAGCCCAACGATGGTCGAGTCAAATTTAACTGAAGTAACTCCCCCTGTTTTGTAATTGAAATAGTTGAGCCAACCATACCCCCCGGGCGAACAGATCGTATTGGTAGGCACAATCGATGGAACCAGCAGCATGCCTTGCACAAGGGTGCCGTCGACATTTACCCTCTCACCGGTGTCCGGAAAATCGGCGAACCAACCACGACCCGCGTAAAAATCGGGTGCGGTGCCCGTGCTCTGACGGTTAGTAGTGGCGCTCAACGTTTGTTGGGTAAGGGTGTTACGTGGATTGACGAATGTGCTATTGGAATTATCATCTTTGATTGCATATTGGGTGTGTATTTGGATCGTCGTCAGATCGCTTGTTTCCAGATATTTCCCGGTGCCGATAAATACCACACGATTTCCCGCAATTTTGCCGAGCAGAGGCGTGGTTGTGATCGGTTGGGCTGAAGTGCCTGCCGCATCCGAAAACAAAGTGGCGAATTGCAAAACATCGCCGTTACCGATTGTCGCGGCAGCCGTGCTGTTGATGTCAAAGCGCCAGACATTGCCCAGCAGATCTCCGCCATAGACATATCCCGCCTTGTTCCCTGCGGGTTCATCATTCCAAGCGGCAATCTTGGCTAATCCGCTGGGTGAACTGGGGGTTCCGACATTTGCACCGGCACTGGTAACGGTGGCAATTTTGCTGATGATAGCCCCGGTTCCCGCATCCAGGACGTACAAGTAACCTATGCCATTCCCTGCCGGGTTGTTGGCGGCAAGAGGGTCATCACTGAGGGTTCCATTGTCATAGCCTGAAGTCACCAGTACCACCCAAGTCCCATCATTCTTTCGGGTGACGATGGGCTGTCCATAACTGTATCCAAGATCGTTATCCATTACGGAACCGATTCCGGATGAGGGAGTGAATTCCCACAACAAGACGGGGACGTCAGGGTTGGTGATGTCCAAAGCGAAATAACCGCGCCCCCCCGCATTCAGACCGGATACCAAGATGGTTTTCCATACGGCGTTAATAGGATCGGTGCAATTGGCCACACAAACATCTGAAGTGTCGGGGTCTCCGTTCATGAAATTGTGGTGCTTGGTGGCGTAACTGGTATCCGCCAATCTCCACATATCCGGTATCACCATACTGGGCACGTAGGCCCAACGTTCTATGCCAGTGTCTGCCGCGAACGCGTGCAACATACCATCGTTAGCCCCCAGATAGACAGTTCCTGCCCTGCCCGCTTTTAATGTTTTGAAGCTGCTATAACCGGGGTAGGGGTAACTGAATACGGGTTTGCTGATATAGGTTGGTTGCGATTCCAAGGCGTCACCCAGCACGGCTTCGCGGGTGCGATAGAGCCGGTCAGTGGCGTTGTTGGCGGCACGGTCCTCAAAACCATTCTGGCCGCGCAGATAATTGATCAGGCTGATTCCATTGGATGATGCGGTAGGATTCAAAACAGAAATCAACGGCCACTGGGTGAGTGTATTGATATGTGCGGCCGAGAAATATGCGGGGTTGGCAGTCGCATAAGCGGCATCGAAGTGAACAAGGTTTTGTCCCGATAAAGGAACCAGGCCACCCGCAGGGGCGGTGTAAATAGTCCTGTTGTCGGAAATTGCACCTACTCTGGACGGCATGGTACCGATGCACGTGTTGGCAACTGGCGTCGTACAAGTAGAAGTTCCATCGAACACCCCCGGTGCGGTACAGGTCGTGGAAGTGGCAGTTGTATCGACGCAGTTGTAGGTAGTGCTTGAGCCGCTGGTATCAGCGACTAGTGCGGTTGTACAGGTTCCGGCCACCACATTTTCCACGCACCAGGTTGCGGTGTCGCTAATCACGCCTGCATTGACATTGGTAATGCCGTCCGGGCATTGCGGAGTAATGACCCCGGGAGGTGTACATTCTCCCGTGTTGATGCTGCGGGATTCAAGGTTGCCCTTCCATTTCACCGTGGTGTAACTTGCCACAAAGGAAAAATTATTGCCGGCAACCGGATTGAGCGTGCTGGTGGCGGCGGAGGATGCAGACCCCAGTTTATTGGTAATTTCTGAAAGGGCCTTATTGAGACCGGTGATGATTTGGTCGGGATCTTTGGCGCTGAAATAAGTCCCTTTTCCATTCACGGCAGCGTGCCATAAGTCGTCAATCCGTTCCCCCGTTGTGTTGGCTATCGGGTTGGACCAGTTTACAGTCGGCGTGCCATAGCCATTTTTTAGGTCGAAAAAATCTCCAGATACTGCGTTTTCATAGTCGGACGTAAAGTTTAAAGTCCCCTCCGCCCCCAATCCCATTGTGAAAGAGGTCATGTGCTGTTTGACGTTATTGTCGGAACTGCTGACATAAACATTATTCGTACACACATCGGGATTGCCCGTTGGGAAGTCTGTGCTAATGCCGCCGTTGCAGTTGCCCAAGGTGCTAGTGCGCAAATCGGTATCGTAATAATACTTGGCGATGTCAGCCAAGGTGTCGGAAACGGCGGTGGTGCCTTCCTTCATCGGCCGCGCAGTGGTGCCGCCATCCAGGTTGCCAACGTTGCCCCCGGTCAGGTTAAAGGGGCCGTAAGTACCCGATTCAAGACCGGTGTTCCAGTATCCGTCCGTGGAAAGAATGGTGAAATTTTGCTGGCAGGAATATTGCACCGGATCCACCGTTTGGCCGCTGATTTTCTTTGCATACAGCCTCCCCGCATTGGAAAGCGCGCCGCGCAGTGGGGTAGAGCTGGTGGGGTTGCTGGCGAACAGCTTGGTAAACCAACTGTTCTTGTGTGTCAACTCAAAGGTGTCATGGTGGAGGAATTTCGCGCCATCGGTGGCCCCGGTATAGCTGATAGAGTTGAAGCCCACCCGAAAACGATGGTCGATCGTTTTGAAAGCACGGCTGACCGAGGTTTTCATGGCTTGCATCCGGGTGTGGTAATACGTCCACCAGTTGGCGTAATTGGTCATTTCTTCGGTGTACGTACAAGTCGTGCCGGCACAGTCGCTGCGGGTTGCTGCCTTGGTGTAACTGGTCGTGGTGGGAACGATGTGGGTCAATATGTTTGAACCGAGAATCGTTGAACTGCCTCCCGGTGAGCCGGCATTACCCCCGGCACTGGAAATCAAGGTGACCCCCAAGCTGCCTGGATTGCTTATTGTGCCAAGGGTGACGCTGTTCCCATTGGTATAGGTTGAGTTGTCAACAAGACACACTCTAGTATTGTTAGTGGCTGCGCAGGTTGGAGTGATGTTGTTACCCCCAACATAGGCCGCCACCGTGCCGCCTGTACCGATGGCAGCAGCCACCGCACTTGCAGTCTGCGCTGCACTTCTGCCCTTGCCTATCGTGATGTTGATCGATTTAACCACCGTCGCTCCCAGTTTCACACTCGCCGGTCCGGCTAAATTGGCAGTGATAACGCTGCCGACACCAGTGTTGGAACTGGTGCCAGTAAACCTGATCAACGCGGTTGGCCGCGTTGCCGGTGCGGCTGCCACGGTGACAGTGAGTCCGGGGTAGCGCGGATATTTGAAGGTTGTATTGTTGATACTCTGGCAATTGCTCAGTGCGGTGCTATCGCACCAGCGCAAACCAGCGGCATAAGGATAGGCAGTCGAAAACGCCGTTGCCGCCACGCAGCTGTTCATCTTCGGTGTGGAGCAATATTCACCCGGTACAAAAACGTAATAAGAAGCATTGCCTACCAGATTGCTGATGGTTGTTGCTTGGACTCCGTAAGCATCATCTTTGACGGTTTTCCAATTCGGTTTTGCAGTGGCATCGGCACCCGTCGCGGTAGTTTGACCATTCTGGCTGGGATAAGTGGTCGTGTTAATGACCCCACTAGCATCGTAATGTACCGGCGGTTTGTAGGTAATGGCCGGATTGTAAGCAAGTCCGTTAAATCCATTATTTTTGAAAAGCTCAGGCATGTCGATGTAATTTGTGCCTGAAACCGGATGGTTGTCGTTCGCCCAGTCCGGCAGGTAATCCCACCCCATGCTGCCCGAATCGTCGAGGATGAACAGCACGTTGGGCTTCACGCTGGAAGTGGTGGAGGTTGCCAGGGGGGCCTTGGCCAAGGACACCCAAGCAGCCAAAGCGTGCAACGGAAGGGTGATGCCGAAAGCGAATGTGACTAACTGAATGAGACGATACGAATCAGTGCAGTTGACAGGATTTTTCATCTTCACCTCCTAATAAACAAATGCTTGCACGTAGCTGACGGAATTGCGGGGCCCCTGAATTCTGGTGGTAATGCGGTACTGCGGTGGTAGTTCCTGTTTAGAGCAACCTGACCCTTCGCATTTTTCCTGATACCGGACAATTGCCTGAGAATTTTTATCCTCCGTCTTGTCGCCAAACAGGCAATCTGTTGTGGGTGGCACCAATGCGGGTTGCTCCAGCGTGGAGGGTAACGCACCTGCCGTGCGACACATGCGTTGGATGACATAACGCACCGTGTTGCCACTGGCATCGATACTATCGGTGCAATTGGGGCCGACGCCACAACTATCACTGTTGTCCCATTGGATGCCAGTGCCGTCGGTAAGATTTATATTCGGGTTGAGGTTGGAGTAATAGCCCGGGTTTTGAAACCCGCCGATCCCGCCGGTTCTATTGAAAGGATGGGCGGTGTTTGTGGCAGCACTCAAGGCGTTGTTGGCCGCATTGGTAATGTCCAGCCAGTTCAAGGCAGCCTCCGTGCCTGCATCACCTGAGGTGGTTGCCGCCTGCTTGAACGCCAGATTGCCGGAAATCAGGGTGCTGGTGTCGACCGAACGGATCAACGCGACGGCTGCGAGTGACATCGCGAGCAGCGCCATAAGCGCGAAAAAGAGCACAACACCACGTTGTTTCAAGCTGGGCGGCTGGTCAATACTGGATTTAATTCTGGGAGTCATAGTGTACCTTTTGCCCAGATTACATTACGTAAAGGAAGAATGGTTTCAAATACCCGATAGCGGTAGCGCTGCCAATTGGGGTCGGAGGCGCTTAAATCAATCACAGGCCCGCCTTGCCATGCACTCAAGGCGGCGGTGGTGACATTTTCCGGTTCGGTTTTTGAATTGCGCGCCACGACCGCGATGCGGATGGCTTTGATGCGGTTACGGTCGGCCACGGTGGGTGCACCCCATGTGCCGCCGCTCGCATCGACCCATTGGGTAACTGGGTTCGAGTTGGCGGTAGCGGAAATTCCATATTGCGCCTGAAGGTTGACAATGCCTGCCACGCTGGGCACGCCATCGCGTTCCAAATTGCCATTGTTTGCAGTGTAGGTCACTTCATTCCAGTTCCCTAGGCAGGAAAGATTGGAGTCGATGGTCGCATTGGTAGTATCTGTCAGTGTCAAAGACGTGGTACCGGCGACCGCACTCGCGCTAGCCATCGCACAGGTGGCGCCATTGACGATGAGCGTGGTATCACCAGAGTTGCATCCAAAATTAGTGCTTAAAGTGACGTCTTTTGCAGGTGGAATTCCTACGCCTCTAATTAAAGTAGGGATGCCTCCGGCGTTTGAGTTGCCGTAACGGATGGTGATCGTGTCGCTCCCTCCGGCGATCCCTCCGTCGGCAATTGACACGGGTGAAAGGCGGTTGGGGGTGTCTGCAACCCCGTTAATGGTCAACGTCGTACATTCGATCGCCGAATCAGCTACATTGTCTTCACCGTTGGCTACCAACGTATAACCTGCCAGTTGCAACTCGCGTCCTATGTTGTACAGCGCGATGTTTCCACTTGTTTGAGCATCCGCAGTGCCCGTGGTGGTTCTTTTCTGCGCTTCGAACACGGAAAAAACTTGCATGATGACGACTGCGGCAAGCATTCCAATTGTTAATCCAACCATGACTTCTACAAGTGTGAAGCCAGCTTGAGGCAAGGCTGGGCGTTGTGGACTCGGTTTCATTGGTTAATCATTCTCAGCAATGCTGGCTACGGCAGTGAAGGTATGCGCGCCTTCACCGGGCTGTTGCCAATTGACCGTGACGACAAATTGCCCCGCGACGGGCTGGGTTACCGTCCTCGTGCCATTGGGCAACAGATTCGAGATGTTTGTATTGACCTCAAGATAGGAAGCCAGATTGTCCGGGTCAGTCCACATTTGCCCGATGCGTTGTTGTGCGATGTTGCTTGCATCGGCGCGGAATTTTGAATCGGCGGTGTTCTTGATCATGTTGGCCTGCATGCCCACGATACCCAGCACACCAACGGAGAAAATCAGGATGGCGATCATGGCCTCGACCAGCACAACACCTTGTTGGGCTGTTTGCATTGGATGGGAGTTATTCATGCGCATGATTTTTCTCCGATTAAGGGCATGGGTTCTGATCAGGACATGCGCGCGGACTGGAGTTTGGTGCCAGGCTGTTATCGCACATTCTGGCATTACCACCCACACCGATCATTACCCTCAGAATTTGGTTGCTGCCGGGTGCTGACAAATAAAATTGGGAGATAGGTAAAGAGCCATCTTGAG
>CAZRZH010000075.1:0-13408 GCA_964604485.1 uncultured Sideroxydans sp. | reverse complement strand
CCGCTACAGATTTGAGATTAAAGAATGTTTCCTGTTGGCATCGAGCTACGGTGACATCAGCTCGGAAAGAGCAATTGCGCGTCTCGAAAATATCTCATGCGTTCGCAATGACGGCACGGCCGTTGATGTCAACGTGAAGGGTTATGTGGTTGGCGAAGATGGCAAAGCAGGTATGCGTGGTCGGCTCATCAGTAAACAGGGACAAGTCCTGGCCAATGCACTGCTTGCTGGTATTGGTTCTGGCATAGGGCAGGCATTTCAAGCAGGTGCAACCACACAATCAGTCAGCGCACTTGGGTCAACCTCAACCACCAATGCAGGGCAACAAATGCAAAGTGGCGTTGGCAATGGGGTAGGTAAGGCATTAGACCGTTTGAGCAAATACTACATCGACCTCGCGGAGAAATTATTTCCCATCATTGAAATAGATGCTGGGCGTACGGTCGAGGTTGTATTCACAAAAGGATTTTCTCTGGAAACCAACAGGCAGGAACAGGTTGGATCATACAGCGATATATGGAAGCGAGCCAAAGCGGTGATGGGAGACTCTCTCGATCATCTGGATACAGACACTTCCAAAATCCAAAATTGATAAGGGACACCCCATGAAACTCAAATCAAATTTATCAGCACTCCTTCTCTCCCTTGTCGTTCTCACCGCGCAAGCAGAGCAGGGGGAAACCGGCAACCTGACCATGATTGCAAAGACCTTACGCACGCTCTATCCTGCCACACACATCGACGATGTACGTCTAGCCCCAATTGGTGGAATTTACGAAGTTGTGATGGGGAAAAACATCGGCTATACCAACAGCGAAGGTCGACACTTCCTGTTTGGCCATGTGTTCGATATGCAAACACGCCAGGATCTCACGCAACAAAGACTCGATGAGTTAAGCACGATCCAAATTTCCGAATTACCACTCCAGGATGCGATCAAGACGGTGCGCGGAAAAGGCGAACGTGTGCTTGCAGTTTTCTCTGATCCTGATTGTCCGTACTGCAAAAACTTGGAGAACGAACTGGTCGCACTGGACAACGTGACGATTTACACCTTTTTGATGCCCTTGGAAGGTCTGCATCCGGAAGCGCCAAAGAAAGCCAAGTCTATTTGGTGTTCTTCGAATGCAAGCGACGCATGGCGCGATTTCATGATTGGCAACAAGCAACCAAAGGGAAAGACGGATTGCAATAATCCTGTCGAACGAAACATACAACTCGGGCAGAAGTTGGGTATCGATGGCACGCCAACATTGGTTGCCGCTGATGGTCGAGTGATGCCGGGAGCCGCATCGATAGAGCAGATCGAAATCTGGATGGGAATAAAGGGGGCTAACTGATGCGTACCCTACTGCCATTTATGTGTTTGCTCATCACCGGCTGCGCAGGTGTTGATAGCGAAAGCCATTTCAAATGCCAAGCACCTGAGGGAATCGGATGCTCCTCATTGTCTGGAACATACGCCAATGCACTCGAAGACAACCTGCCGGGATCTCCCGTTAAGAGGTCTGCCTCCTACAATAAAGATGGCGAGAAAGAGCATGCCATTACGGGTGTCGCGCCACAATCTGGAACACCCGTATTGAGCGCGCCAGTCGTTTTGCGCGTATGGGTAGCTCCTTGGGAAGATGGCAGGAAGGTTCTACACGACCAAGCCTATCTCTATGCTGTTGTCGATCCTGGACACTGGCAAGTTGCGCACAGTAAAAAGCGGATCGCTGAACAGTACCGCGTTCTCGCGCCTGCAGCGCGTAAGGCACTACCGCAGGAACCCAAGCCGCGCCAACCTCAAGTTCAACCTCCAAGCGCTGAGTCGTCACAACAGAATGGTGTGAACTAAGGTGTCATTTACCCAAACACTTAAAGAAATCTTTCTCCACGAAAGATTCGGTCGGCCTGACGCGATACCGCTCAGTGTGATTCAACAATTCGCGAGCCTGCCAAGGCTTACCGGACTGATGCCCTACGTCGGCTGGCTGGAGAATGAGCGGATGTTCATTTTGGACCAAGGCGGCTTCGGACAGAAAGAGCAATTCTCCATCGGATTCTCGATTGAGATCGATCCGCAGACTGGCGCTTCCGATGAAATGGAGAAGATACTGACGGGACTTTTCGACTCTTGTATGCCTGACACTGGCATACAGATTTCGCTCTACGCTTCACCTGACATCAGCCCGATGTTGGAGCGGCAAGCCAACACGGTTCAAGTTGCTGAGCTGGCCGGGATTGCAAGTCGCCGGAATAAGTTCTACATGGGTGGAACAGCCAAGTCACTCTTCAACAACCGGACTTACTTGCTGCGCAATTACAGATGCGTTGTGTCAGTATCATTGCCATTATCACCATTCGAGCCAAGTGATGTGGAGAGCGCGATCCGAGTGAAGGAGAGTATCCACGCAACCCTTCGTTCCGCCTATCTGGGTGGCTTCGATTGGACACCTGACCACCTGCTTGAGTTTGTAGGTGATTTCTTCGACCACGATCGAGTGTTCAATCCTGAGAAGCGCCGCGAACTAGAAGTACGCTACGACTCCGAAAGAATCCTGCGAGAGCAACTATCTAACCGCGAAATCGCATCTTGCGTGAGTGACGAGGGGATACGTTTCAGCAAGAGCGGCGCTGCTGAAACTGTCATGCAGCTTTTCTCGGTCAAGAACTATCCTAAATACATCAGACTGGGCCACATGGGCAGTTTGATTGGAGATCAGTACCAGGCCGCACTTTCTATGCCGTGCCCATTTTTAATCACAATGGGTGCAATAGTCCAAGACCACGAATCGGCTCGCACGTATGCGCAGCTTAAGTCCGCACGCGCCACGCAGAATGCGGCGTCTTACATGGCCAGATTCCAGCCAGAGTTGCAGGATAAGAAAAAGGACTGGGGTGCTGTAGTCAATGCTTTCGATCAAGGCAAAGGAACATTGCGTCTCTACCATCAGTTGTTGTTGCTCACCATAAAGGAAGATGTCTCTCGTGCAGAGTATGCGGCGCGATCAGTCTGGCGCGCACGTGGTTTCGACCTTGCCCGTGACTACTATTTGCAGCACCAGGCTTTTGTAGCCTCGATGCCAATGACCCTTGGCCGTCCGCTCCAAGATGATCTGAAGTCATTTGGCCGGTCATATACCAAGACACTCGATAACGCGGTAATGACTTCGCCGCTACTCGGAGAATGGAAGGGAACAAAGAATCCGCTTATCACGCTGTTCGGGCGACGTGGACAACCGATGGGTTTCGATCTGTTCGACAACACCGGCGGCAATTACAACTTCGCTGTGGCCGCGTTGTCCGGATCGGGTAAGTCGGTGTTCGTGAACGAAATGGCCTATCGCTATCGTGCTGCCAACACGAAGGTTTGGATCATTGACGTTGGCCGTTCCTACAAGAATCTGTGCGAACTCATGGATGGTGAGTTTATCGAGTTTGCCGACGAACGCCAAAACACACTCTGCCTAAACCCGTTCTCGATGGTGCAGGACATCAACAATGACATGGAGATGTTGTTGCCGCTCTTGGCCGAGATGGCCAGTCCGCGTGAACCTCTTAACAATTACTGCTACTCCGCCTTGGCCTCCGCAATTAAGCAAGTGTGGGAAGTTTCCGAAAGGGATTCAACCGTCACCAACATTTACGACTTGCTTCGCACCGGTAAACTCAACGCCGATTCGGAACGGGAGCAGGAACTAACAAAAATGGCGGTTGCGCTTGAGCCCTTCACAAAGTACGGCGCTTACGCGAGCTACTTTGAAGGCAGAGCCAACATCCAATTCACAAAGGATTTCGTCGTTCTGGAATTGGAAGAACTCAAGAGCAAAAAAGACCTTCAAGCCGTGGTCATGCAAATCATCATGTACCGCATCACTCAGGAAATGTACCTCGATCGTTCCCGTCGCAAGATTGTGATAATTGATGAGGCATGGGACTTGATGGGGAGCGGTAGTAGCGGTCACTTTATCGAAGCCGGTTATCGCCGCGCGCGGAAGTACGGTGGTGCATTCGGCACGATCACCCAGTCCATTGAGGACTATTACAAGTCTGAATCTACCAAAGCCGCCATCAACAATGCCGACTGGCTGTTCCTGTTACGCCAGAAACCGGAGAACATCGACCGACTGGGCAAAGAAGGCAAGCTCACGATTGATGAATGGATGAAGCGTCAGCTGTCATCCATTACTACCGACCACGGCAACTACTCCGAAATATTTGTGCATAGCCCGATGGGTTCAGGCATTGGACGCTTAATCCTGGATCCATTTTCGATGATGCTGTTTTCCACGCGCGCCGAGGATTTCGAGAAGATCAAGACGATGCGCCAAAAAAATGGCATGACGACAGAGCAGGCTGTCGCTGCACTTCTGGGTGAGCAAAAGAAAAAGGTTGAACGACGCAGATCAAACGACCTTTCAGCATACGAAGAAACTTTGTAACAAAAAGCGAAAGGATCATAACGATGACCGCCAATACCAACAATATGAAACGTAAGGTTGTTCAACGCATTGTCTTGCGCTGCAAGGCTGAGGGGAAGAGAGCGGCAGACATTGCCGAGGAACTCAAGAGGGCTGGCTACAAGGTATTCGTAGCCTCTTTCTGCCTGTGCGAAGAGGTCGCCTTCTTTGACAGCACGCACGGGTTACAAATCCGCCTAGTTGCTTGATTTGGGAAAACGTTCATGTCCATTCTTGCGCATTTCACTACAGGGGTTTTAGCCGTCACAGTTTCCATTGCATCAATGGCGGGCTGGCAACATTTGCATCCAGCGGCACCCGTCGCCAAGGTAGATATTATTGGCATCGTCACCACTCAACAAAAGAGCCTGGCTGCGCAATTAAAACCGGGGATGGACGAGAAGGCGCAGGCCGCGCTTATCGATCAAGCCTCTCGCTTCGGAAAACAATTGGACACAGCTCTTGCGCAGGTGGTGGACGAGTGCAAATGCACCCTCATTAACGCGGCTGCAATCGTTCGAGACGCGCCTTCTGGAGCAACGCGTGATTACTCCACGCGGGTTGCAGAGCTAGCTCACGGTAAGAAGTGATCATGTGGCTTGCACACACCCTTCTTATTGCGGCTTCAGCGCTCATACCGATGGCGGCATTTGCGATCGAGGGGAGAGATTACCCATCAGGCATGGGGTATTCATCAGAGTGGACGTGCAGTGGACATGGAAAATTCAGTTGGTATTGCGAAGACCCGCCTGTACCCGAGAAAGCCGACAGCGGGCCGAATAGTCCACCCAAAACAACGGAATCGAGAGAAGAGTTTGCCGTTAAAGAACTGGACAAGATACGCAAAGACCTTGATGCGAAGCGCGCGCTATCTGTGGTGCATCCGACCGAAGAAAACATCAAAGCGTACATGGCCGCACAACAGGTGGAGATCGTCAGGGCTGCATTTTACGCGGACGTATGGAGACGCGTGTTGTGGCAAAACGCAGAGTTGAATCTTGGGCTGAAAAGTCCAATGAACAATTCTGCTATTAAGGTGAAAAACAGAGAGCGAGACAAAGACGAAACAGAAACCATGACAGCACTCGCCAAAGAGTGGGGGATGTTCTTTTTCTTCAAGGGCGACTGCCCCTATTGCAAGCACATGGTTCCGGCGCTGCAATGGCTAACGCGCTCATATGACATGAGCATCCTGCCTATCAGTTTGGACGGCTCATCTATTGAGGGATTACCGACGCCAGTCCAGGACAATGGGCTAGCAAAGAAGTTGGGCGTAGAAGCAGTCCCCTTGTTTATTCTCGGAAACGCCAAGACAGGCAAGATGGTCATTATCGGCTCGGGTGTGCTGTCACTTCAAGATTTTGTGGAACGAATTTACGTGCTCACACAAACCAAACCCGGCGATCTTTGAAAGGGATAAACAATGTTCTGTAAGAAACCAATTGCCATTACTGTAGCAGCATCCATGCTTATTTCCATGCCCGTCTGCGCTAACGTTGGGACCGGCATGAATGACTTGTTCAATAGCGTGGGTGGGTTCTCCAACACAACACCGCCATCGTCATACAAGGGGCAAACACAGAACGGTTATTCGGGTGGTGGGTTTTATGCGAGAACACCCGTCAAAAATTACCAGCTCATGACGGCTCAAGCACCGTCCCTGAATATTGGGTGTGGTGGCATCGACTTCACGGCGGGTTCGTTCTCTCACATCAACGAAGCCGCGCTCACCGCAATGCTTCAGAACGTAGGTACGTCACTTGGGTACGCATTCCTTTTGGCGATCAAATCATCCATGCCAGAAATGGCAAGTCTGTTCGAGTATCTGCAGGATGCTGCTGCCAAAGCGAACAGCCTCAATATCAATACATGCCAACTTACCAAAGGTGTTCCATTGGTCGAGGGCGGTAGTTTGTCTCAGAACTTGCGCGCAACAGCGGGGCAAATTTCAGCGAACACAACAAGTTTGTATACCGACTCGATGCAAGCATTGAAGGCCACCAAGGATGATTCGGCCAAACAGAACGAGGCAATCAATGCGGCCATTGCAGCAGATCCTTCAAAGAAAGAATTCTATAAACCCGGCAACGTTGTGTGGCGCGCATTGGGCAAAACCTCCGGACTCGATACAGAGGATAAGGAATTCATTATGAGTTTGATGGGGGCCATCGTCATTGATGACCCAACAGGCTCCGGCAACGGTAGCGCGAGCAAAGAAGGTGCGTGGCGCTATATCGAACCCACCATCGGCGATGTTGCAGAGTTCATTGGGTATGCCAATGAAACGACTGGAACAATCAAGATACTCAAATGTGACGAGCCGGTGGACTGCAAGACTCCGGCAACAGTCGATAAAACAATCACCTCATTCAGGGCGATGGTTTCCACCAAAATGGATGCGTTGCGCAACAATCTGAACAGTCGCAGCGCTCAAACTGTATCCGATCTGAAATTGATCGAGGTATCAAACATACCAATTTGGAAGATGCTTTCGACAAGCTCTTCCTTCAATCCGGAATTACTTGAGAAGTACAAAAGCTACATCGCAATCGACGTTGCCTATATCTACGTGGAAAGAGTGCTGGCAATTGCTGCTCAAATCAACAGGAGCGGGCAAATCCAACCCGCCGCACCTGATGCAAGAGAAGCGCTTGGGAGACTAACCGCGCAACTTACCGACATTTCCACAAGGCTTCACAACAAACGAGTTGAGGAGACGAGTTCGATTATGAAAGCGGCCGAACTCGAACGACAACTTCAATTCCAGCATCAAGCAATGATCGCCGGCATACCCGCACAAGCTTTCACTTCAATGCAAGTGTTCAACTAGGCCAACATCAGGCTAAAGAAAGAGGTTCTGCGATGGTGTTCGAGATATTTTCCTACTGGAACATGCGCGAGCTTGAGCTGGTGTTCAATGCAGTCGCATCCATTGTGGGAAGCGGCAATTACCTTGGATTGTTGCGCACTCTGGCGATAGTGGGTTTGCTGTCCATGGCGATGGCGGTCCTCGCTGGATTTAGTCAACTCCCGGATTTTGGTCGCTGGATCATTATGCTGGCCGTGTTCAACGGTATGTTACTCGTACCTAAAGTCACCGTTGTATTAACTGATCGCACAGGAACGGAAGCACCACGCACGGTAGCGAATGTGCCAATAGGACTTGCTGCGTTCGCACACTCTGTTAGTCACATAGGCGACTGGTTGACCACCACCTATGAAACAACCTTTTCTTTACCGAGCGATATCCAGTTCCGCACCAATGGCACGCTGTTCGGGCATCGCGTTCAACAAGAGATCCTGCATACGAAATTCGACAACTCCATCCTCAATTCAAACCTCCTGGAGTTTTATAGAGAGTGCGTTGCGCCTGAATTCGCCACTGGATACATCGTTGCGAGCGAGATGGCTAAATCGAACGACATCTGGACTTACATGTCTGGCAAAACCAATCCGGGACGGCTGGTGACGATCCGTGCGGTGCCAGGTTCGACACCACTCGCTGACACTTACGGCTGTGATGTCGCATATGGACATTTGGGTACGCAGATCACCTACGTGAACACGCAACAGATGAACGCGTTGGGTAAGCGCCTTTATCCCGGTCTTCCAACCGCCGCCGCTAACGCCGCCGTACAAAGCTCTATCCAGACATCGACCAACTACATGCTTGGAATTTCCAAGAGCGCGATGGACATCACCAAACAAACGGCGATGAGCAACTTCATGATCGATGCTCAATACATGCTCCCAGCCCAGATCGGCGACGCGGCTGGTGCATCAGTCAATCTTGCTCAAGCACAGGCAATCCGTTCTACCAGCGAAAGTTACAAGCTGATGGCGAAGGTGGGCGAAAGCACGATGCCCAAGATCAAGAACATCATCGAAGTTGTGCAGTATTCGATTTTCCCAATCATCATGCTGTTGATACTGATGGCAGGGCATAAGGGCGGTCTGGTGCTGAAAGCCTACGTGATGAGTTTGGTGTGGGTGCAATTGTGGCCACCCCTCTACGCCGTCATGCACATGATTATGACAATCCATTCGCAGGAGTTGGCTGCCATGACAAGCGGGATGGGTTTGTCGATGGCTGAGTACAATCAGGTCAATAACGCCTACATCAGCGATGAAGCGATAGCGGGCATGATCGCGGCCACAGCTATCCCAATGATCGCATCAGCTATCGTGAAGGGCGGAGACGTCGGTGCATCTGCGCTGGGCGGAGCTATCTCTTCGCCATCGCAACAGGCAACCCAAGCGGCAACAGCAGCGTCGCAGGGTAATTTCAGCATGGGAAATGCGTCGCTGGGGAATCAATCAGCGGATAACCTGAGCATGGGGCAGGTGAATGCGCGGCCGACACTATCTCAAGGCGGGATGCAAATGACCGGCGCTGATAATGTCAGCCACTTTTACGGAAAGAACGGCGAAGTCATCAACAATAGCGCAGCGATGCAAAATATTGGCATGAACCTTAAAGCCAGTGGAAGAACCGCAGGATCACTCACAAAAACGAGCGAGAAGCTTGAAAGCGCTGCGCTTGCAGAAATGACAGCTGCCAGCGATAGCACCACTGCCGCCAGAAACCAATTCAGTGCATTTGAACGAAGCCACGGTAAGGGCACTCGTTCTGCAACAACAGATTCAAAATCTAGCACAGCACAGTTTTTGCAAAGTTATGGCACAGAACAAAAATTGGTAGACGAATACGCCAAAGTACACAAATTGGATGCAACGCAGAAGACGGAATTTGCGGCTTATGCGAGAGCAGAAGCATCAGGAGGTTTGAACGTACCATTGGTTGGAGGGGTTAATGCAACTGCTGGCACATCCGGTACTACATCTAGCGGATCTGGTACTACGCAGTCGAAGTCAGACGCACATAAATTTGCTAATAGTGCCGAATATAAAGCTGCAGTTCAAAAGACTGAAGCTGCAACCAAGATGAAGGATTTTGCAAGAGGTGAAGACGATGGATCCAAGGCCGCAAAAGGAATCAGAGCAAGCCTTGATGAAAGCCGCACACTTATGGACAGCGCATCGGCTAACCATACAAAAGCGGATTCATTCAAGGATGCCGCAAGTAGAACGACTGAAAATGCGGCTGGATTCGATGCTAACGCCAATAATCAGTTTATGGATTGGATGAGGGGGCAAGTAAATCCTACTAGCGGAAACAAATTCACAGGCAGCGAGGTGGAAGAAATGTCTCGCCGCAATGACCTCGGTGAATACGCTCAAAAGTTCACAGACCAAGTTCTTGTTCCGGAGATCGAAAGCAAGATTCCAACGCCGTCCAACAACGTTGAAGCACTGCACAATGCAAACAGGAAAGCGATACCAAGCACGGACGATGTTACCGCCTTCAATGCTTCTAATCAGGATGCTGTATCTAACCAGCAGAGCAATGCCGGTGTCACCATTGGCAAAGGGCCGAAAGACACTGTTGCTCCGTCTGTGCGTGCAATGTTTGTGGATGCCGGTGAACAGATCAATCTTGGCGACAGCCGCATCGCAATGGGAGGCGATCCTATTAAGCAAGAAGTCGGGCAAAGCACAGATCCAACAACGAATAGTAATGTGCTGAATGCTGGTTCAAATGCTTTCTCGATGCTTGCTCCAGACGGCACATCAAAACTCATGAAGGATGCAGGATTATTGCCAGACAACGCATCAGTGGCTAATCAGACTTCGGATAAATACAAAGGCTCAACGACGGATGCGATTATTGATACGGCACTTGGAGTTGGTGGTTTGGCGCTTGGTGGGGTGGGTGGTAAGGCGGCGGGGAGGGTGGCTGATGGTGTATTGGATATTGCGATAAGTTCGGGTAGAGCTGCAGAAGCTACCGTCTTGAAAGTTGCGGCCCAAACAGAAGAGCGCGCAGCGGCTCACGGATTGGCAAAAGAGGCTGCCATGGGTACACCTGAAGCGCAAGCGGCGACAAAGATCGCAGCTGCCCGTGCTGGTGCAAAAGTAGAAGTTGAAGCCGCCAAAACTGTTGATGGAGCGGGGAAGGTCGCAGGTGGTATTGCTGGCGGCGTAGTGGGTGCCACCTTAACAGGCGACGAGGGTTTCAATAAAGAGTTTGTGGAGCCAGCCATAGAAGCCGTTAAGAAAACTGATCAAGCTGTGCTTGATATTGCATCCGATGCGGTGGATATAATTATGCCAGACACATCACCAGCACCAGGAAGAGTGAGTAGCGGAAAAATCACAACAGCACCAGCCAGCTCAGGCGAAGCCAAGGATGGGCGCGACTGATTGCGTTTTGAAAAAAAAGGGCGAAATAACTTGTAGTAGCTCCGATTTGTTCGGACAAACAGGACTGAACTTAACTTTCAAGGTTGGTCAAGAGATAGTTGCGAATGGCGGCTATAGGGCGATGTAATATTAGAACTGCTCTTCGCATACTGGCCACTTTGAGACAGTCCGCATTCGAATCCACTTATCCGTAAGCGGTCGTTCAATTCTCACAATTCATGTACTTCCCTAATTTTCCTGCGACACAATTCGTCATGAGAGTTACGATACTGAACCTTCAACCAAATTGGAGATTTCATGCGCAAACTTTCAAAATCCAAACTGATCGCCTTCCGGCAATGTCCCAAACGCCTTTGGCTAGAGGTACATCGCCCGAAGTTGCGCAAAGATTCGGCGGCCACTGAAGCCAGCTTCAAGGTGGGCAACACGGTCGGTGATATCGCCCATCAACTGTATGACCCGGCAGGAAAAGGCGTCTTGCTGAATGCGCAACGCGATGGCTTTGATAGCGTGTTCAAGCGCAGTACAGAATTGCTCGAATCAAACCAACCGATCTTTGAAGCGGGATTCACCATCATCGGTGCGCTGGCCTTGGCCGACGTGATGTTACCGGTCAAGCAGCGCGGCAAACGCGTCTGGCGCATGGTAGAAGTAAAATCGTCCACCGAGGTCAAGGACTACCACCGTGACGATACGGCCATCCAATCTTTCATCGCGCGCAACGCGGGTGTGCCGCTGGCCTCGATTGCCCTGGCGCACATCGACAGTGATTGGGTGTATCCCGGTAATCAAGATTATCTCGGCCTGCTCAAGGAATGCGACCTCACGGCAGAAGCTTTCGCGCGTGAAGATGAAGTGCGAGAGTGGATTGCTGCCGCGCACAAAATTGTTGCAAAGAAAGCAGAGCCGAAAATTGGTACCGGCGATCAATGCAGCGCCCCCTTTGCCTGTGGCTTTTTTGAATATTGCCAATCGCAAGAGCCGCAAGCGGAATATCCAATCCACTGGCTACCAAGCATTCGCGCCAATGCGCTTAAAGAACATATCGCCGAACATTCCGCGCTTGATCTGCGCGACGCTCCGGACGAATTGCTGAACGAATTGCAACAACGGGTTAAGGCGCACACTCTCTCCGGCGAAATCTACTTCGATGCGGCGGGTGCGGTTGCTGCCCTCAAAGCTCACAAACTACCCGCATACTTTTTGGACTTCGAGACCATCCAATTCGCCGTGCCAATCTGGACGGGCACGCGTCCCTATCAACAAATTCCGTTC
Organism: uncultured Sideroxydans sp.; assembly: GCA_964604485.1. Classification (GTDB taxonomy): domain Bacteria; phylum Pseudomonadota; class Gammaproteobacteria; order Burkholderiales; family Gallionellaceae; genus Sideroxyarcus. Next base: position 1,424 of record CAZRZH010000075.1, on the reverse strand, counting down.
CAGTTCAGCCTGCATCGGCTTGGCAGAAACGGGAAGCTGGAAGCCAAAGCGTTCCTAGATTTATCCGGCAACGACCCATCCAGCTATTTCGCCGAAGCGCTCATTGACGTCTGCGGAAGCACCGGCCCAATCTTTGTCTATAACGCAGGCTTCGAAGGCGCGCGCATCAGCGAACTCGCCAAACGATTCCGCAAACTTGCCACGGCCTTGTTGGCGATCAAGGAACGGCTGGTCGATTTGCACCCCATCACCAAAGAGCATTACTACCACCCCAGCCAGCAGGGAAGTTGGAGCATCAAAGCCGTGTTGCCCGCCGTGGCACCCGATTTGAGCTACCAAGATTTGGCGGGCGTACAGAATGGAGGCATGGCGATGGAAGCCTATCTCGAAGCGATCCACCCCGACACAATTCCGAAGCGCAAAGCCGAGATCGAAGAGCAGTTGCTTGCCTATTGTGGGCTGGACACTTTCGCCATGGTGAGGCTGTGGCAATTTCTCGCTGGACGCAACGACTTGCAATTCTGACCCAATATGACCAAACGACCCGATACCAAAGAAACCGTCCTGCTTGCATTGGAGCTGATGCGCCGTATCCCGCGCAGTCGCAAAGTATCCGCCAAAGAATTACACGCGCAACTGGTTGATACCGAAGTGGGCCGCGACCTGCGCACCATTCAGCGGCAACTGGAAATGCTCAGCGAGCATTTCGATATCGAGCGCGATGACCGCAGCAAACCTTACGGCTATCGCTGGAAGGAAAAAGCAAGAGGCATGGCATTACCAACGCTTTCGGAACAGGAATCGCTGCTGCTCACCCTGGCTGAACAGCAACTGAAAAGTCTGTTGCCGCCCAGCCTTTTAAAATCCATGGAAGGATTTTTCCTACAAGCACGCACCAATCTCGCACCCTATTCCAACGCCAAGCGTGAACGTGAATGGCTCTCAAAAGTGCGCATAGTCAGCACCACCCAGCCGTTATTGCCCCCCAAGATAAAGCCCGGTGTGTTTGAGCAAGTCAGCAGCGCGCTTTTTGCCAATCAATGGTTGCAAGTGGACTATGAAAATGCCGCAGGTAAACGCACGCAAGCCGAAGTCATGCCGCTGGGCTTGGCACAACAAGGCACACGTCTCTATTTGGTTTGTCGCTTCAAGGGCTACGACAACGAACGAAGCTTGGCTTTGAACCGGATACTCTCCGCACAGGCTTCGGAATTTACTTTTGAGCGCCCCAAGGATTTTGATCTGGAACAATACGACGACGATGGGCGTTTCGGTTATGGCAATGGCAAGCGAATTCGACTTTCATTCAGCATCGCCAAAGCGGCTGGGCAGCATCTCTTGGAGTCGCGGCTTTCAGAGGATCAAGAGGTCTACAGTGGACCCATCCGTCAAGACAGAAATCAGTCTAGTTTAAGCTGGTGTAA
>CAZRZH010000074.1:0-13434 GCA_964604485.1 uncultured Sideroxydans sp. | reverse complement strand
CCCTAAGAACCGTACGTGCAAGTTTCCCTGCATACGGCTCAAGCAACCCAGAAGCACCACCCAATAAGAGGATGCCAGCGGGGCCTTTACTCATTTACGTGCAGCTGTTGGTGACAGTTCGGATGTAACAGCTCTAGATTACTGAGCACATCCGCCCCCCCTTCAGATCGTTTGACACGATGATGCAAATGCCATCCCGTGTCGCGCGTAATCTTTTGGAGACAGATTGGGCAAAGCCCTTCCTGAAACCACCACAACCAACGCAACTTTCTACGTCCTTCGAGCGCCATATCCATTCTGCGGGCAAGCCGCTTTGTGAAATACTCGTCGAACGCAGGGTCGTACGGATTTGCCTCTGCTTGAACCTTGATATGAACCCGTTTCCGAAATTCACCCAAGACGGGCAAAAGCTTGTCCTTTTCGGCAAAGCGCCAATCACGCCCCTTGAAGCTCATAAAGTAGCGCTGCTTAACCCATCGCTTCCCCTTGTTAGGGTGACGACGAACAGCCCAACGCCACAACATTTGCCAGATTAAGTGATCACATTTCGCGAAGGTGCGCGATGCCATTTGGCTTCGATGATAGTTCGCCCACCCCCTAACCATCGGGGTGAGTTTATATATCACGTCTTCCTGTTTGGCCGTCCGCATTGCCCTCAACGTATCACGCAGCTTAGTCATGAATGACGCGACGTTTTTCCTCGAAGGTTGCGTAAGCAACATCCGCTTGAACCGCCTGACATTCCATCCCAGAAAATTAAACCCTTCCGTCACATGCGTGATGGTGGTCTTCTTCTCCGAGAGCACCAGCCCCCGCTCGGCCAAGAACCGCACCACAAGGGGTTTGACTTGCTCCTCCAGCAATTCTCGCGAACTACCTGTTATCACGAAGTCATCTGCGTAACGCACCAGATGGACTTTAGCTTCACGTGCCTGCCGAACCGTATGAAACAGCCCTTCGAGCTCATGCTGCAATCCATCGAGCGCCATATTTGCCAGTACCGGGGGAGATAATTCCTCCTTGCGGCGTTCCGGCATTCGTCGGGAACAACTTTCCCATCTCGACAAACCCTGCTTTTAGCCATTTCTTTAGAATGCTTTTGTCCATACAGACATTGGCAACCAACCAGTCGTGACTAATATTATCGAAACACCCTTTAATGTCACCCTCAAGCACCCACTGCGGTGACGCTGCTCGTCCAAGCACATTTCGCACTTGTTCAATAGCATCGGCAGTCGATCTTTCACGGCGGAAGCCGTATGAGTGCGAATCTCCGATTGTTTCGGCTACAGGATCTAATGCGAGTAAGTGCAACGCCTGCGTCGCTCTATCACGCATGGTTGGAATACCCAGAGGGCGTTTTTCACCATTTGCTTTAGGAATATAGATACGTCGCAGCGGTAACGGCCTGTATCTCTTACTGCTGAGACCAATGACTGCTTCCCACTTTTCTTCTGGTGTGCTCCAAGTTTTACCATCAACCCCTGGAGTTTTTTGACCACGGTTCTCTGTCACCCGTTTGACCGCCAATGCTTGCGCACTAATGGATCGAGTTAAGAGCCGTTGTAGTGAGCGCACTTTCCGCCACTCACTTTTGCTTGCCGCTTTCGCGATTCGCGCCTGTAACCTCGCAACAGATTGGTGTAGGTCGGACCAATGTATCTGGTGCCAACTATGCCAAGCTGCGGAAGCGACATCGCCATTTGAAGTAACAGCGTCCACATCAACCTCCGTTTGAATGGAGCGGGTGAAGGGGATCGAACCCTCGTCACTTGCTTGGGAAGCAAGAGCTCTACCATTGAGCTACACCCGCACACTCCCGAAGGAATAGACGCATTACCCCCTAGGGGATAATACTTCTATCCCCATCGGGTACGATTTACAGACCCATCTCACGACAGGTCACTCGGTGGAAGTCAGCACGCTTTCACGCTAGGGCAATCGTTTCATCCCCTATCCACACCATTACAGTGCGGCATTCGCTTTTTCCACCATCCTCTACCCACTATGGTATCGGGCGACCTTGCGATCGTCTTTGTCCGCCGGACAGGCCGGACACCATATTGGGCTTACCACGTTCCGCACAAGTAACAAGAGTTGGGAAGGTTCCGCCTTTTCGCCGGTGATCGTATGTCAGCGTATTTGCACCAAGCAAACAAATAACCGATCACGTGCCATTTTGGCCAGAGCCCGATACTGCAAGTTGCCTTTGGCTCTACAAGCTTGACGACGTTTAACAGCGGTTCACATTACATTAACCATCCAACTCAGCCTAGTGCCTCATCCGGGTGCAACTCCCGAAATCACATCAAACCCCTCACGGGGTTTGATATACCCCATAAGGTGGCTACATTGTCAGAGCGCTTAGCACCCCACCGTTACCAGTGGCGCACCGCTCCTAGACTACGAGGGGCTGAACCCTCGGTTTTGTCCACTCAAAATACATATAGAATGTCAAAACAATTACTTATGCGGCTTAGGCCGCTATGCAGTTTCCACTGTGTTATGTGTACGCTGCTTTAGGTACTTCGTTGACGTTCACACGTCTTCTGTTTATTTTGATTGGTCAGCCGCCAATTCTGATTTTCTCGTTCTCAACGTGACGAGAGGCTCAGAGACCCTTAGCGACGTCGTGTCGCACGCTTGGGAAGCTGCCGTTCTACCATTGAACTACACCCGCGTGTAGAATGCGGCGCGAATTCTAACATGGGCAACACGGACAAAGTGATCACAGTCAGCATCAACGGCGCAACCCGCCAGATTCAAACCGGCGCTACCGCCGCATCACTCATCGTTGAGATGGGATTGGCGGGCAAGCGCGTCGCATTGGAACGAAACGGTGAGATCGTTCCGCGCAGCAGATTTGAAATCCAACCCTTGTCAGAGGGTGACAAATTGGAGATCGTCGTCGCGGTGGGTGGTGGTTAATTATTATCTTCAGGAAAATTCAATGAGCGACAAATTAGTCATCGCGGGAAAAAGTTATTCGTCCAGATTATTGGTGGGTACGGGCAAATACAAAGACTTTAACGAAACCCGGGCAGCCGTCGAAGCCAGCGCGGCAGAGATCATCACCATCGCGATACGGCGCAGCAATATCGGCCAGAATCCGAACGAACCCAGTCTGCTGGAAATTTTGCCCCCCTCAAAATACACTTTACTTCCAAACACTGCGGGGTGTTATTCCGCCGATGATGCCGTGCGTACGCTGCGTCTGGCACGCGAACTACTGGACGGTCATAGTTTGGTAAAGCTGGAAGTACTGGGCGATCCGCAATCGCTGTATCCCAACGTGATCGAAACGCTCGCCGCCGCCAAGACATTGGTCGCAGACGGTTTTCAAGTGATGGTGTACACCTCCGATGATCCTATCGTTGCCAAACAATTGGAAGATATCGGTTGTGTCGCCATCATGCCCTTGGCGTCGCTGATCGGCTCCGGCATGGGCATCCTCAACCCGTGGAATCTGCAACTCATCATGGATCGCGTCAGCGTTCCGGTGATCGTTGATGCCGGTGTCGGCACCGCCTCGGATGCCGCCATCGCGATGGAGCTGGGTTGCGACGGCGTGTTAATGAATACCGCGATCGCGGGCGCACAAAAACCCGTTTTGATGGCGAGCGCAATGAAAAAAGGGGTTGAAGCCGGGCGTGAAGCCTATCTTGCCGGACGTATGCCAAAGAAGTTGTACAGCGCAAGTCCAAGTTCTCCCACGGCCGGCATCATCGCCTCGATTCGAGGTTGAAGATGTCTGAATCTGAAGACCCGAGTAAGCGCCACATCCGCAGCTTCGTCTTGCGCCAAGGCCGCGTCTCGGTCGCACAACAGCGCGCGATCGATACCTTGCTGCCGCGTTATGGCGTTCCTTATGTCGCGCGTCAACTCGATCTCGATGTGGCCTTTCGCCGCAAAGTGACCAAGATTCTGGAGATCGGCTTCGGCATGGGAGACAGCACGGCGACCATCGCACAGGCGAATCCCGATACTGATTATCTTGCGCTGGAGGTTCACACACCCGGCGTAGGCAATCTGCTCAAATTGATCGAATCAGAAAATCTGGAAAACATCCGCATCATTCAACATGACGCCGTGGAAGTTTTGCGCGACATGATTGCTGATTCCAGTCTGGAGGGTGTGCATATCTTCTTCCCTGATCCTTGGCACAAAGCCCGCCACAACAAGCGACGACTGATCCAATCCCCCTTCATTGCGCAATTGGTGAAAAAGATAAAGGTCGGTGGATATATACATGTTGCGACAGACTGGCAGGACTACGCCGAGCAAGTACTCAGAGTTTTCAGTGCAGAACCGCTGCTGGAAAACACGGCGACCGATTACGCACCACGTCCGGGCTATCGCCCGCTTACCAAGTTCGAGAAACGCGGCCTAAATCTGGGACACGGCGTTTGGGATCTAGTGTTCCGCCGTAAGGAATTGCTCTAGCAAGTCATTCAGAAACCGCTGCCCCAATAAAGTTGGAGCGATACGTCGATGGTCGCGAAACAACAACCCGCGCCTCTCTGCCTCTTGCAACTCATTCTGGATAGAAAGTAGAGACAAGCTTGTTCGTTCAGCGAACAGGTTGCTGTCGAATCCGTCATTCAGACGCAACGCATTCATCATGAATTCGAACGGCAACGCATCGACACTAACCTCAATCTCAGATTGGATCGGCAGACCTGCCGCGACCTGCTGCATATAAGCCTGCGGTTGCTTGTAGCGTGCTTGGCGCAGCACCTTATCGGGAAAGCTCAGCTTGCTATGCGCCCCCGCACCGATCCCCAGATAGTCACCGAACTGCCAGTAGTTGAGATTGTGCTTCGCACGTCGCTTGGGTCGCGCAAATGCCGAAGTCTCATAATGCTCATAACCATGAACTGCCAATAACGTTTCGATGCTTTGCTGCATCTCCGCACTCGCATCCTCATCGGGCAACACAGGCGGGTTGTGATGGAATTGCGTGTTCGGCTCCAGCGTCAGGTGGTAACAGGACAGATGTTGCGGCGTGTATTGCATCGCGATTTGCACATCCAACAACGCCTCATCCAACGTCTGTGTTGGCAACGCATACATCAGATCAAGATTGATGTTATCGAAATGCTGCTGTGCGATTTGGATTGCACGCCTCGCTTCATCTGCCGAGTGGATGCGCCCCAAAGCCTGTAGATGTTTATCGTTAAAGCTCTGAATACCCATCGACAGGCGATTCACGCCGGCGTCACGAAATGCGGCAAATTTATCCGCCTCCACCGTACCGGGATTCGCCTCCAGCGTGATCTCGGCATTCATATCCAATGGCAACAGCATGCGCACGTTGCGCAGGATTTCGCCGATCGCCTCGCCGCTCAACAAACTGGGGGTACCGCCGCCAAAGAACACCGTATAGACCTTGCGTCCCCATATCTGAGGTAATGCCATCTCTAAGTCGCGCACCAAAGCCGCTACATATTCTTTTTCAGGGAATGCACCGCGCGCTTCATGCGAATTGAAATCGCAGTAAGGACATTTGCGCACGCACCAAGGGATGTGGATATATAAGGACAGCGGAGGTAAGGCTTGGAAGGCCACGCCACGTGAGCGCAACCCGACTGCTTGCAACATTTGCGAGGTCATTCGATGCCGCGAGCCTTCAACTTCTCCAACAAGACTTTCATCGCTTTGCCGCGATGGCTGATGGCGTGCTTCTCGTCGTGCGTCAGCTCCGCACTCATCTTGCCGAGCTCTGGCAACCAGAAATACGGGTCGTAACCAAAGCCGCCATCTCCACGCGCCTCGCGTGCGATCTCGCCATGCCACTCACCTTCGGCGATGAGGGGTTGCGCGTCACCCGCCCAGCTCACCAGCACCAACACGCAGTAGTAATGTGCGCGACGATCATCGTGCGTCTTCATCGCCTCCAGCAAAGCTTGATTGTTGCGCTCATCTGAACGCGGCAAACCCGAGAAACGCGCCGATATCACACCGGGCATGCCTTTGAGCGCATCGACACAGATCCCGGAATCATCCGCCAACGCGGGTAGCCCACTCTCACGACTCGCGTGGCGAGCCTTCTCCAAGGCATTCTCCACGAAGGTGATGTGCGGCTCTTCTGCTTCAGAAATACCCAATTGCGATTGGGTCACCACCTCGATCCCCAGCGGGGCGAGCATGTGCTGGAACTCGCGCAACTTGCCCGGATTGTTGGAAGCAATGACCAGCTTTTTCATTTCTTCAGCGCCTCGCGTTGCAACGTGATCAATTCGCTGATGCCTTTGTGCGCCAGACCCAGCAACACATCCATCTCAGCACGTGAGAAGGCATGACCTTCTGCCGTACCCTGCACTTCGACGAAGTTGCCGTTACCCAGCATCACCACGTTCATATCGGTGTCGCAGGCAGAGTCTTCGACGTAATCCAGATCGAGCACCGGCGTGCCTTCATAAATGCCGACCGAGACGGCGGCGATCGAATCCTTGAGTGGGCTCTCTTTCACTAGACCCTTTTGCATCAGGCTGGACACCGCATCGTGCAAAGCAACGAATGCGCCCGTGATGCTGGCTGTGCGCGTGCCGCCATCGGCTTGGATGACATCGCAATCCAAGGTGATGGTACGCTCACCCAACTTTCCCAGATCGACCACGGCACGCAGGCTACGACCGATCAAACGTTGGATCTCTTGTGTACGCCCCGACTGCTTGCCCTTGGCAGCTTCGCGCCCCATGCGCTCACCCGTGGAGCGCGGCAACATGCCGTATTCCGCCGTGACCCAGCCTTCACCACTGCCTTTCTTGTGGGGAGGCACGCGCTCTTCCACGCTGGCAGTACAGATGACTTTGGTGTCGCCGCACTCGATGAGCACCGAACCTTCGGCGTGTTTGGTGTAGTGACGGGTGATCTTGATGGAACGAAGCTGGTCTGACTGACGAAGGCTGGGACGCATTACGGAAACCTCGAAAATGAAGATAAGGCGAGAATTATAGCGTGGAGCGAAATGAAGATTGGCAGCCTAACGCTCGTCGAGCATCGTGCATACCGGCACATCAGTTGGATGATCTGCTTCTGCCACTCCAATTCTGGCTGCCAACGCAGTGGTGTTATCGGCCCGACCCGCTTCCCGCATCACAGCAACGTCAATCAATTCGCCAACCAGCGCCGGCAAGGATGCCGTTGTCGACAATTTTGCCATCTCGTGATCCTCCAGGGGGCTCCAGAAACCATCGCTGCATAGGAGGAAAGTGTCGTTGTCTTTGGTCTCGACACTGGGTGACACCTCTACATAAAACATGTCCTCGACGCCACCCAAGCAATTGGTAATCTTGTTCCGGTCAGGATGGGTCTTCATCTCTTTCTCGCTGATGATGCCCCAGTCCGCCCACTGCTGTACGACCGAGTGGTCACGCGTGACATTTGCCACCGCCCCGCTGCGCAACAAATAAAATCTGGAATCGCCCGCATGGGCGAACCATACACGGCCATCCTGAACCAAGGCGGCCACACAGGTCGTACCGGGATTGCCACCCAGCTGCTGCTCATGGGCATACTTGATGATCGCATCGTGACCTGCGCGCATGGTCGCACGCAAGAACACTTCGGGTTCTTTGGTGCGCCCCGCTTCGAGTTTGCCGAAAGCACGCATGAACGTCAGGACAGCAATCTGTGCGGCGACCTCGCCATGCAAATGCCCTCCCATGCCATCGGCCAGAACGAGCAGCAATGCTGCTTTAGTATAGGCATATCCCACGCGGTCCTGGTTGTACCTGCGACCGCCGATGTGATTCGCTTGATGGACAGCAAACTTCATTGTCTTCCTGTTCTTCTTATGAACCGCGATGCCGTGTTCAACGGCCGCCAAGCGCAATCGTAATATAATGCGCGTCATTCAGCCCGTGTTTTTTCCATTTCTTCGGAGCATTGATGATAAATAGCATGACCGGCTTTGCCGTAGCCACCACTGAACTCGATACCGGCTCACTTTCATTGGAGTTACGTTCCGTCAATTCCCGATACCTCGATTTGCAACTGCGCATGCCCGATGAACTGCGGTTACATGAATCGGTATTGCGCGAAGCAATCACGAACCAGATCTCTCGGGGCAAGGTTGAATGCCGTATTGCATTCATTCCGCGTCAAACCTCCCACAATCCGGCCCATCTCAACTTGGAAATGGTTCGGCAATTGGCCGCGTGGAGCGCCCAAGTACGCGCGGTTGCCCCCAATGCCAGGGAACTCGGTGTTGCCGATGTATTGCGCTGGAGCGGCGTACTGGAAAACGCCACGTTGTCTGCCGAGAAATTTCATTCTTATTTGCTCGATCTGTTACAGCGGGTCTTGCAGGAATTTGCTGCTGCACGCCAACGCGAAGGCGCCAAACTCATTGGCTTTTTGCTGCAACGTGTAGAACAGATCGAAGCCCTGCGTGCCATCGTTACCCCACGCATGCCAGCGGTTATCACAACCTATGAAAAAAAACTTCGCGCGAAACTTCTTGAGGCGCTGGGCAGTGAAGATGACGATCGTGTTCGGCAAGAGATCACGCTTTACGCCAGCAAGGTCGATGTGGATGAGGAGCTTTCCAGATTGCATACGCACTTGGACGAGGTTAAACGCGTACTGAAAAAGGGGGGAGCAGTGGGTAAACGTCTGGATTTCCTGATGCAGGAATTACATCGCGAAGCCAATACACTCGGCGCAAAATCCGTGGACACTGAAGTCTCGCGCTGCGCGATGGAAATGAAAATCCTTACCGAGCAGATGCGCGAGCAAGTACAAAATATCGAATAGGAGAGCACCATGTCGGGTAGTCTTTTTGTCATCAGCGCGCCATCGGGTGCGGGTAAAACCAGCTTGGTGCACTCCTTGCTCAGCATCAATCCACAGATCGATTTGTCAGTTTCTTTCACGACCCGCCACCCTCGCCCAGGTGAGATCAACGGCAAGGACTACCACTTTGTCAGCCGTGAACAATTCGTAGAGATGGCTGCACGCGATGAATTCCTGGAAAGTGCCGAAGTGTACGGCAATCTTTACGGAACATCACAAAACTGGATCAGTCAGGAGATTGCAAAAGGGCTCGACATTCTGCTCGAGATCGATTGGCAAGGCGCACGGCAGGTGCGCAAATTATTTCCAGACTGTATCAGTGTTTTTGTTCTTCCCCCCTCACTGCAAGCTTTGGAGACTCGATTGAAAGGGCGCGGAAAAGACAAGGGGGAAGTGATTGAACAACGCCTCGCAGCCGCACATGAGGATGTATCCCATGCCACTGAATTCGATTATGTTATTATCAACGACGACCTTAGTGAGGCGTTAAAGGAACTTAATGCGATTGTGCTTACTGCCCGCTTGCGGTCATCATGCCAAATGTCAAGGCATAGCGCACTCATCCACCAATTACTACATTCGGAGAACTAAACCATGGCACGTATCACCGTCGAAGATTGCATGAAATTCATTCCAAACCGTTTTGAACTGACCCTTGCCGCCGCCTATCGCGCGCGTCAACTGGCCAACGGTGCAAGTCATTTGGTAGTCAACACCCGGGATAAACCGACCGTGGTGGCATTGCGTGAGATCAGTGAAGGCAAGGTCGGCGTCGAAATTCTGAATCGCGGCATGGCTTAATAACCGAGTCTTGTGATTTTCGATGCGGGGCGCAAGCAAACCATCGCGTGATAATTTCGTGCAGGCTGCGTGGACAGCACTTTCACGTTCGCGCCTATTCAGGTTAGTCCAACTCCCTGCCTCTCGCCTGACTTATGCAGACGATTTCGAAAGTGCGTCAGGTTCGTTGAGGTTGGCCGATGTCTCAAGCCGATGCTGATGCGCTACTGCAGGAGGTTACCGCCTACCTGAAGGCGGAGGACGTCACGCAGATACAAGCTGCTCTTGAATTCAGTCGGACCGCCCATGCAGGTCAGTTGCGTCAGTCCGGCGCACCCTATGTAACCCACCCCATCGCTGTCGCCCGCATACTCACCCCGTTGCACCTCGATGTGCATGCCATCATTGCAGCCCTTTTGCACGACGTGGTAGAAGATACCAGCATCACTTCAACAGAAATCGCCGGCCGCTTCGGCAAGCAAGTAGCTGATCTGGTGGACGGCTTGAGCAAGATCGACAAGTTGCAATTTGAGACCAAGGAAGACGCGCAAGCGGAGAATTTCCGCAAGATGCTGATGGCTATGGCACGCGATGTGCGCGTTATTCTGATCAAATTGGCCGACCGCATGCACAACATGCGCACACTCGATTCCGTTTCCAACCAAAAAAGTGCGCGTATCGCGCGCGAGACGATGGATATTTACGCGCCCATTGCCAATCGACTTGGTTTGAACACGCTTTACCAAGAGCTTGAAGATCTCAGCTTCAAGTATCTTTACCCGAACCGTTATGCGGTACTCCATAAGGCCCTGAAGGTCGCCCGCGGTAATCGCCGCGAGGTTGTCAGCAAGATACTGGAATCTATCGTCCAGCGCCTGAACGAAAACCACATCAAGGCGGACGTAAAGGGACGCGAGAAACACTTGTACGGCATCTACCAGAAGATGCAGTCCAAATCGTTGGCGTTTGCGCAAGTCTTGGACATCTACGGATTTCGCATTCTGGTGGAAGACGTGCCTTCCTGTTATCTGGCACTGGGCGTTCTGCATGGCTTGTATAAGCCTTTCCCCGGTCGCTTCAAGGATTATGTGGCCATACCCAAAGCCAACGGGTATCAGTCCTTGCACACTGCCCTGTTCGGGCCTTTTGGCACACCGATCGAAGTGCAGATTCGCACCCATGAGATGAATAAATTGGCTGAAAGTGGTGTTGCTTCGCACTGGCTCTACAAGACTTCGGAATCGCAGATCAATGAATTACACCAGAAGACGCACCAGTGGTTGCAGAGTCTGCTGGAGAGTCTGGCGCAGAGCGGTGACTCGGTAGAATTCCTCGAACATCTGAAAGTCGATTTGTTTCCGGATGAAGTCTATGTGTTTTCTCCCAAGGGCAAAATTTATGCGATGCCCCGTGGCGCTACCACCGTGGATTTTGCCTATTCTGTGCATACCGACATCGGCAATCGCTGCGTCGCGAGCAAAGTCAATTCCGAGTTGGTACCGCTACGCTCCGAGCTGCACAATGGAGACCGTGTCGAGATCATCACCGCTCCGCACGCACATCCCAACCCGGCTTGGCTCGGCTATGTAGTAACCAGCAAGGCGCGCGGCGAAATTCGCCATGCTTTGAAGACCATGCATCTGACTGAGTCGGCGAAACTGGGGGAGCGTCTGCTTTCGCAAGCCGTCAATGCGCTGGGACTCAAACTTCAGGACCTGAGCGAGGCTCGGTGGGAAAAATTATTGCGCGAGACTGGCGCAAAATCACAATTGGAAATTTTCGCCGATATCGGACTGGGCCGACGTTTGAACATGGTAGTTGCCCGTCAACTGGCCAACACTGGCGACACCGTATTAAACGATACGCTTGGCAATGCAGTCGTGACGATTCAGGGCACTGAAGGCATGGCCGTCCAGTTTGCGAAATGTTGCCGTCCCATACCGGGCGACCCGATCATCGGCGTCATCAAAAGTGGTCAGGGGTTGGTGGTGCACACACACGACTGTCCCACCTTGCGTCGCGGTCGCAGCGGGGAACAATGGCTGGATGTGGTGTGGGACAGGCAGATCACCCGGCCTTTCGATGTCAGCATCAAACTCATTGTAGCCAACCGGCGCGGTGTCTTGGCCAAGGTTGCTTCCGCAATCGCCGAGGCCGAATCCAACATCGAGAATGTCAATTTCAGCAACGAGGGTGAGTACACTGCGATCTATTTCACATTGCAAGTGAGCAACCGCGTCCATCTGGCCAACATCATGCGCAATTTGCGCAGAATCGCCGAGGTGATCCGCATCATTCGCGTAAAAAATCCAATTTGATTTTTTCAATCTAACTTGTGCATTCAGAGGTGGACATGAAAGACACTCTTAAACCCGGTCTCAGCTACGAACACTCCTTTACGATCCCGACATCCAAGACCGTACCTGCGCTCTATCCCGAGGCTGAAGAGTTTCGTGTCATGCCGGAAGTGTTCGCCACAGGCTTCATGGTCGGTTTTTTGGAATGGGCGTGTATCAAATGTATCAACCCGCATATCGACTGGCCCAGGGAGCAAACAGTGGGCACACATGTTGACGTATCACATCTGGCAGCCACACCGCCCGGCTTGGTGGTCACTGCCAAAGTCGAACTGATAGAGGTCGATGGCCGGAGACTCGTTTTTCAAGTTGAAGCCAACGACGGCTTGGATGTTATCTCCAGGGGACAACATGAAAGATTCATCATCAATCGAGCCAAATTCGATGCCAAGTTAGCCGAAAAGATTTTCGGTTGATCATTTCTTCTCCGATTGTCCCGAATGTATTTTCGGTGCGGCGCGTTCCCCAAAGCGGCGAAATAATTCCAGCATGCCCGAGGCTTTATCCAGCGTTTCTTGGTATTCGGACTCGCATTTCGAATCGGCGACTATTCCGCCGCCCGCCCAACATCGGACTTCCTGGTTCGAGAACACCATAGTTCGAATGGCAATGTTGCTGTCCATGTTGCCATCAAATCCCACATAACCGATGACCCCGCAATAGATTCCCCGCCGATGCGGCTCCAATTGTTCAATGATTTCCATCGCACGCTGTTTGGGTGCGCCGGTGATCGATCCTCCCGGAAAACAGTCCCGCATGACGTCGAGCGCATCACATCCTTTTTTCAGTTGCCCGGTCACCGTACTCACCAAATGATGCACATTGGAATAACTTTCCACCTGGAATAACGACGGTGTGAGCACTGAACCGAACAAACAACTCTTGCCGAGATCGTTGCGCAGCAGATCGACGATCATCAGGTTTTCGGCTCTGTCTTTCGGATGCCGGCTCAGTTCCAGCGCCAGCCTCTCATCTTCTTCCGGATCGTTGTTTCTGGGTCGAGTCCCTTTGATCGGCTTGGTCTCAACTTTGCCTTGCGCAACATGCAGAAACCTTTCCGGTGACGCGCATAAGATCTGCAATTGCGGCCAATCTAGGAAAGCCGAGTAGGGGGCCGGACTTATCCGGCGCAGTTCGAGATACGCTGTTAAGGCGTCACCCGTTGCCGGAGACGAATATCTTTGGGCCAAATTGACTTGGTAACAATCCCCTTCATGCAGGTATTTTGCCACGCTGTCAAAAGCCTTCTGATATTGCGCATAAGTTAGATTCGAAACTGCCGGGGCATTCACATGAAAGGGTTGGCCTCCACTGCTACCGTTCTCCAAGGCGGACAGCAACCGTTCCAGAAGCTGCGGTAACACGCCGCTTGTGTGTGCGAATCTGTGGCGGGATACCAGTCGTGAAGTGTGTTGCTGGTGATCGACTATGACTGCCCAGTCGAAGATCCCTATGGCCATCTCCGCGATCTGTTCGGCATCCTTGGCGAGTGACGGTA
>CAZRZH010000073.1:0-13588 GCA_964604485.1 uncultured Sideroxydans sp. | reverse complement strand
ACCTGCGGTGGCAACTACACACCTGCTGCCTATATGGATAACGACACGGCACACACCATCAACAACGGGGACATAGCGACAGGAAAGTTCATCCTGCCGCACGACCACCGCGATGCCAACAACAACATCACACTGACGGTGAACGATCAGTTCGTCTTCATTACCCGCCAGGACATCTGGAACGCCATCCAGAACCGGGTCACACGAGAAGCCAAGCAGTGCCTGGACGCCTACGCATCCGAACCCGGCGCGGGAGGAAAATATCCGTGGGCAGTGCCAGTGAACACACAGACCTCTTTCTCTCCGTTGTTCATGGGCAGCTATAACACCTTGTTCGGTCGTTTGCCAACACGTCCCAACGTGCAGACCGTAACCACACCAGCCATGATTGTCGACATGCAAGCAACATTTGCCGAACTGTGGACCGCCTTGTCTGTCTTCGCCGCATCGAAGACATCAGGCAATCTCTCCGCCATGCAAACCAAAGCATCTGCCGCAAAAAATGCTGCCGACACAGTCAAGGATTTCTACAATGGCCAGCCATTAGAATCGCCTGCCGACAATCTCAAAAATGCCGCTAACGATGCGAAAAACAACCTGACCATATCTTCCAGCAGTGCCGCCATCGCTAACATCCAGCAGAATATCGTGGATGCCGCCAACGACTTCGTCGCCACCATGCCGAGCGAATTCGCCCAAGCATCCGGAATGCCCGATACTTGGCCTGTCAGTTGCACACTTTTTTCCTCGGCACGCTGGGATCATTGGCGCGATCTGATTTTTTTCCAGATCGCCAGCGGTTATAAACCGGGCAGTTCAGCAAATTGCGGCGGCAGTTGTTTGAGTGTCACCGGCACCGCACATACTCAATCCGGCTCCGGTAGTTACCGCGCTGCCGTCATCACCGCTGGCAAGAAATTGACCGCCAACCGAAATACAGCAACGGTGAGCGACTATCTGGAACCCGACAACTTGTTACCGAAGAACAACCCAAGCCAACCCTACCTCACCTACCGCATTTCAGATGCTGATTACAAAACCAACAATGATCACGTGTTTTGTCTCGATGGACAGGTGAATTGCCCGTGAACAAGTCTTTCTCTTTCACGCCACGCCGTAGCCATCGCGGATTTACCTTGGTCGAAATGGCCATGGTGCTGGCCATTATCGCCCTGTTGCTTGCCGGATTACTCCCGACCATCTCCAGCCAAATCGAACAGCAACAACTAACCGAAACGCGTAAACAAATGAATGATATCCAACAAGCATTGCTCGGTTTCGCCATCATCAACGGTCGCCTTCCCTGTCCGGCATCCTCGGTCAGCAATGGCATCGAGAGTCCGGTCGGTGGCGGTTCCTGCACCAATTTCTTCGATGGTTTTATCCCGGCCGCAACACTCGGTTTGTCTACTCGGAATACACAGGGACTGGCGCTAGATGCTTGGGGAAATCCCATACGCTATGCGGTGACTTCCTGGACCAGCACTAACCCAGCATTGAGTAATGTCTACACCTCGACCAATGGCATGGCCACAGTCGGACTGTCTTCGCTCAATCCAAACCTGCTGGTGTGCTCTACCGCCACCGGCATCAGCGCTTCGAGTTGCGCATCTGGAAGCGCGTTGACCGCCGATCCCGGCGTTCCAGTAGTACTGTATTCGCTTGGTAAAAACGGGGGGTACGGCGGGACTGGCACAGACGAAACAAAAAACCCAAATCCCAACAGCACGAACAATGATCGCACTTTCGTCAGTCACACAATCACTTCTGCCACTTCCACGAACGGAGAGTTCGACGATATCGTCGTCTGGATTTCCAATCCCCTGCTACTCAACCACATGGTCGCAGCAGGCAGGCTACCTTAAGTTCTGCGCCAAGTCGTACCCCGTGCTGAATCATCCAACACAACTCCCGCTTCCAATAACTCTTTGCGTATGCGATCCGCTTCCACGAAATTGTTGGCTTTCTTGGTGTCAATTCGGCAACGCCATTCCAGATTCGTTTAGCACCCGGGACTAATCTATCGAGTCCTGCAACAACTTCGCGGCTGGCGGGTTGATCTTCTTCAGTTTCACTATTCCGCTGCGCAACCGTTTCCCCCAACCCGGCCCGTTTTCTTTTGCTTCCTTGCAAGTATCGAAAAGTTCATCCGGTCTGAAATCCAGGTAGTACTGAATCAAAACGTTTGCTTGCCTGATGTCCTTGTTGATCTTTGCGGTCTCTGAAACATCCCGTTCCGCAGAGACGATGAGCTTGTGTATCGCGAATCGATCCGGCTTTGGAATGGTGACAAGCACTGCTCCGTCACTGCCCAAGGCTACTGCCTGCGTCGTGTCTTTCATCGAGAATTCCATGAACTTCAAAGGTTGCAGTGCAATCGATAGTCCCTCGATGTGAACCGGATCATTTTTTGTCGATGTTTTTGCCGTCAGGAAATCCACCATGAACGCCGGGTCTGCAGGATTCAGAAAACGCGCGCCTTCCGTTCCGCTGAATGTCGAGATTGGAATCAGACCCATTTCCAGTGACTCCAGAGCACTTCTGATTTCGATCTTGATGTTGGATGGCAATGCAATGGAGATGTTTTTCCCGGCATGGGCGAAATCGACATCCTGGGTTTGCATACGCTCCTCGGGCAATATCCCGAGCATGTTACACATCGTCTGAAATGCATGCGTCCCAACCAGGATGCCACCGCGCCTGAAAAATCCGTATTCAGAAAGTCGCTTGACGACGCGGTAGTGTTTGGGCAAGACAGGATTGCATCCAAGGGCGATTGCCGCTGCCGACAACATGCGTATCTGCTTACCGTCAAAAGATTGATGCAGTTTGATCAGATCGTGGAGCTTTGCGCTATCCGGCCCGATGTATATCTGTTTGACCGAACTATCTATATCGCGATACTGGAAGTACCAGTATTTTTTTTTGTGTATAGTTTTTGTGCCGAAGCTGCCATTCAATCCGGCGACAGAATTGGAGATACTCGATGCCAACACGGAATCGAACAAATCCGCATAGGCATTTTGCGCGCTAGAGGTAAGTTCAATATAAAGTCCCATGCGTGAACATTATCATACAAATTACTATTTTGTAGTATAAAAGGCGGCAGAGCTCAAATTCTGCGCCAAGTTGTACCCTGCGCGGCATCTTCCAGCACGATACCGGCCTCAAGCAGTTCCTTGCGGATACGATCCGCCTCGGCGAAGTTCTTGGCTTTCTTGGCGGCAATGCGGGCTTCGATCATCTCATCAATCTTCTCCAGGCTTGGCCCAACAGAAATAGTTGGGGCATATCCTGTGATCTTGATTTGACCTGCTTCAGGAGAAATAACCACACTTCTACCTTGCAAAAACTCTCGTGATTCTCGTTGCAGTAAACCAAGCACACTGGCCAACTCTTTGAGTTGAATTGCTGCCTCAACGGATTGATTGCGGTTCACTTCGTTGGCGAGATCGAACAAAACCGCAACAGCTTCCGGTGTGTTGAAGTCGTCGGCCATCGCGGCTTTGAAGCGGGCAGCATGAGGGGTGTTCCAATCAACGGCCTCTCCCCCTTCCCCAGCCCTTCCCCCGGAGGGAGAAGGGAGCCAGCCTCCCTCTCCCTCCGGGGGAGGGAATGAGGGAGGGGGAGCACTCTTCAACGCCGTATAAAGTCGCGTCAACGCACTCTTGGCATCATCCAGATGATGATCGGAATAATTCAGCGGGCTGCGGTAATGTGCGCGCAGGATAAAAAAGCGCACCACTTCGGCATCGTATTTTTTGAGCACTTCGCGGATGGTGAAGAAGTTGCCCAAGCTCTTCGACATCTTTTCGTTGTCCACGCGCACGAAACCGTTGTGCATCCAGTAATTCACATATTGGCACTGGTGTGCGCCTTCGCTTTGCGCGATCTCGTTCTCATGATGCGGGAACTGCAAGTCTGCGCCGCCGCCGTGGATGTCGAAATGTTTGCCCAAGATTTCCGAACCCATCGCCGAACATTCGATATGCCAACCGGGACGGCCTTTACCCCATTTTGAATCCCATTTCACTTCGTCCGCTTCACTGTCTTTGGCGTGTTTCCACAACACGAAATCGAGCGGGTCGTTTTTGTCGGAAGCCACTTCGACGCGTTCACCGGCACGCAGGTCTTCCAGTGATTTTCCGGAAAGTTTTCCGTAACCGTCAAACTTGCGCACCGCGAAATTCACATCGCCATCGGCAGCCTGATACGCCAAACCGTTCTGTTCCAACCGCGCAATCATCTGCAACATCTGCGCTACATATTGCGTGGCGCGCGGTTCGTGGTCGGGACGCAACACGCCCAGTGCGTCGGCATCCTGATGCATCGCGTCAATGAAACGCTGCGTCAGCGTGTGGATGGACTCGCCATTCTCGGCCGCGCGTTTGATGATCTTGTCGTCGATGTCGGTGATGTTGCGCACGTAGGTCACGTCGTAACCGCTCGCCTTGAGCCAGCGATACACCATGTCGAACACCACCATCACCCGCGCGTGGCCGAGGTGGCAATAGTCGTACACCGTCATGCCGCATACGTACATGCGAACGGAGTTCGGGGTAATGGGTTTGAATTTCTGCTTGTCGCGGGCGAGAGTGTTGTAGATTTTTAACATGCTGCAATTTCACCTTTACCGTCATTCCCGCACAGGCGGAAATCCGGCGGATTTATAAAATAGGCACTTTGATTTTGTCTCCGCGTTGCGGAGAAATATGTTTAATGACTGGATTCCCGCCTGCGCGGGAATGACAATCAGGAATACCCTGTAGTGCGTTCAAACACCGAACGGAATTATTTTCCGCGAACCAGCAGCACCGGTACTGTCGAAGTGCGCATCACACCTTCCGCCACGCTGCCCATCAACAGATGGTCGAGTCCTTTGCGGCCATGGGTGCCCACCACCAGCAAATCAGCCAACCACGCCCCGGATTCCGCGCTGATTACTGCACCGATACGCCCGCTGTAATCCTCAACCAACTTGGTTTCGACCCGGATGCCGGCTTCGGTTACCCGTGCTTTGTCTTTGTGCAGCAGTTGTTTGCCCGACTCGACAAACACTTTGATCACATCGGCCATCGGCAAGGCTGCCATCCCTTCCATATCCCAGGTGACCGGCATTTCCTCGCAGACGTATAACAACAGCAATGTCGAATCCAACAATTTGGCGAGCTTGATTGCCTCATTCAGCGCGGCTGTCGAAGTGTCGCTTCCATCCACTGCCACGGCGATACGTTTGTACATGATTTATCCTTTGGTTTTATTCCTTCGACCACGAATCGCGCAACGTCACGGTGCGATTGAAAACCAGTTTCCCACCAGGTTGGTGGTCGCGACGGTCTGTCACAAAATATCCCAGTCGTTCAAACTGGTAACGCGTCTCCGGTGTCGCATCTTTCACACTACTTTCCACCCAGCCTTGCACCACGGCCAGCGAAGTCGGATTCAGGTGCGTGCAAAAATCAACTTCTTTATCTCCGTCCGGTTCGGGCACATTGAACAGACGATCATACAAACGGATTTCGGCGGGCAAAGCGTGTTGACACGACAGAAAATGGATCACGCCCTTCACCTTGCGGCCTTCCGGATTTTTGCCCAGCGTAGCCTGGTCGATGCTGCATTTAAGCTCGATCACTTTGCCCGATGCGTCTTTGACGACTTCATCACAACGCATCACGTAGCTGTGGCGCAGGCGTATCTCGCCGCCCAGCGTAAGGCGCTTCCAACCCGGTGGGGGTACTTCGGCAAAGTCGTCTGCTTCGATGAAAAGTTCTTTGGAAAAAGGCACCACACGCTTGCCCAATTCAGGCATGTTCGGATGAAAATCCGCTTCACGTGCCAACGCGCCGTCGGCATTGGTGATGGTCACTTTGAGCGGATTGAGGATGGCCATCACACGCGGTGCGCGCAGTTCCAAATCTTCACGGATCGCGCCTTCCATGACCGCCATGTCCACGCTGTTTTCGCTCTTGGACACACCGATGCGTTTGGCGAATTCACGAATGCCTTGCGGTGTGTAACCGCGCCTACGCATGCCGGAAATCGTGGGCATGCGCGGGTCGTCCCAACCGCTCACGTGTTTTTCGTTGACCAGTTGCAGCAGCTTGCGTTTGCTGGTGATGGTGTAGTGCAGTTCCAGTCGCGAGAATTCATATTGGCGCGGATGACAGGGGATGGTGATGTTGTCCAGCACCCAGTCGTATAGCGGGCGGTGATCCTCGAATTCCAGCGTGCAGATGGAATGGGTGATGCCTTCCAGCGCGTCGGAAATGCAATGCGTGTAGTCGTACATCGGGTAGATGCACCACGTGTCGCCGGTGCGGATGTGGTGGGCGCGTTTGATGCGGTAGATCACCGGGTCGCGCAGGTTGATGTTGGGCGAAGTCATGTCGATCTTGGCGCGCAATACCATCGCGCCGTCGGCGAATTCGCCGTTCTTCATGCGCGTGAACAGGTCAAGGTTCTCGGCGACAGCACGCTCGCGATTGGGGCTGTTCTTGCCCGGCTCTTTCAGCGTGCCGCGATATTCGCGCATCTGTTCCGGCGTCAGGTCGTCCACATAGGCCAGACTCTTGTTGATGAGTTCGACCGCGAAGTCGTACAGCGCATCGAAATAATCCGAGGCCCAGCGCACCTCACCGTTCCATTCAAAGCCCAGCCAGCGCACATCGTCCTGGATGGATAACGCGTATTCCTCGCTTTCCTTTTCCGGATTGGTATCGTCAAAACGCAAATTACACAGGCCGTTGTAATCCTTGGCCAAGCCAAAGTTGAGGCAGATGGATTTGGCATGGCCGACGTGCAAATAGCCGTTCGGTTCCGGCGGGAAACGCGTGACGATGCTTTGATGTTTGCCACTGGCGAGATCGCCGTCGATGATGCTGCGGATGAAATTGGAGACTGCAACAGGCGGGTTGCTTGGATTACCACTCATTGGATGGCCACTCATGATCGATGTGAATAAAGTCTGCGTTCGAGGTTCGCGATTTTACCCGAAACTGTCGCCGCTCAGATTGCCTGTTCGCACCCCACGCAAAGCGTGTAGGTCACATTCTATTTTGGTAGAATCGCCGCCTACTGTCGGCATAGCTCCATTACGGGCAAGCTCCAAGGAAGATTTTTCGCGATGGACAAACCAATTAAATTCAAACTGTGTTTTGCGCTGTGCGCTTTGCTTGCGTTCAGTTTCACCGTCTCGGCAGACGAAATTCAGGACGCCAACAAGCTGTTCAAACAAGGCCAGAAATCACAGGCATTGGAGAAGGTTAACGGCTTTCTGGAAACCCACCCGAAAGATGCGCAAGCCCGATTTCTCAAAGGTCTGATCATCAACGATCAGGGCAACACCAATGAGGCGATCAAGATCTTCACCGAATTGACCGACGATTATCCGGAATTGCCCGAGCCTTACAATAATCTGGCCGTGTTGTACGCCGGCAAGGGCCTGTATGAAAAAGCCAAAGTCGCTTTGGAAATGGCGCTACGCACCCATCCAAATTACCCGACCGCGCATGAGAATCTGGGTGACATCTACGCCAAGTTGGCCAGCCAGTCTTACGAACGTGCCGTGCAACTGGACAAAAGTAATGCCGGCACCCAGGCCAAACTCGCGCTGGTCCGTGATTTGTTCAGCAAAGGCAAGATCCCGAACAAGGCCGCGCCCTCCCCGGCGGTTGAGACAGCCGCACCTGTCTCCGGCAACGTTTTGGCAGCGCCCGTTTCAGCCCGCCCCCTGAGTCCCGCCGAGAGCGTGATCGCGGGGACTCTTGCCAAATCTGCGGTCGTCACCGCATCCACCGCAATATCGGCGGCTCAGGCACAGCCAGAAGCCGCACCCGCCGCCGATGTCGAGGCACACGTGTTGAAATCCCTGGCAGATTGGGCTGCCGCCTGGTCGGCAAAAGACAGCAGAAAATATCTGGCGTTTTATGCCAAGTCGTTCAAAACACCCAACGGGGAAAACCGCTCTGCTTGGGAAACACATCGCAAAGAATTTATCGCCAAGCCCAAAACCATCCGCGTCCAAGTGCGCGAGGCCAAAGTCAAAATATTGGACAAGCACAGCGCCTCCGTCCGCTTCAAGCAAATTTATCGGTCCAGCAATCTGAAATCAGCGACCACCAAAATCAAGACGCTGCTCTGGGTGAACGAAGAAGGTACTTGGAAGATCGCGGAAGAACGTTCGGAAAAATAGCGGTTGTAGACCAGCACGCTTTCTGCCCTTTTGCACTGTAGATTTTTCACCGTATTTTTAAGGAGAAGTTTGATGAAATTGTTCCAATTCGTATTCGCTTTCTTGCTGGCCGGATTTACCACCCTGCCGGCACTCGCTGCTTCAACCCAAACCCCAACCTCAACTCAAGGAAAAACCCAGATGGTCAAGCTCCACACCAACCACGGTATCATCACATTGCAACTCGACGCGGAAAAAGCCCCGCTCACTGTCGCCAACTTTATCGACTATGTGAACGGCGGTTTTTACAGCAACACGGTGTTCCACCGCGTGATCCCGAGCTTCATGATCCAGGGCGGCGGTTTTGAGCCGGGCATGAAACAAAAACCAGTCAAAGCGGCCATCAAAAACGAAGCGGCCAACGGCTTGAAGAATGACATCTACACCATCGCCATGGCGCGCACGAGCGATCCGCACTCTGCCACGGCCCAGTTTTTCATCAACACCAAGAGCAACGCGTTCCTCAACTATCCGGGACAGGACGGCTGGGGCTATTGCGTGTTCGGCGTGGTGGTGGAGGGCAAAGATGTGGTGGACGCCATCGGCAAAGTGAAGACCGGCAACAGCGGTTTCCACAATGACGTGCCCAAGGAAGACGTCATCATCACCAAAGCGGAAGTGGTTCAATAAACGATTCCCTGTCCCTTAGTGGACAGGTGTGGAGGGAGTTACCGGCAAGATGTCAAATTCTCCTGCGGGACATTCCCTCTTCATCTCCGACCTGCACCTGAGCAGCGATCATCCGCACAGCGCGCAACAGTTTGCACGTTTTGCCTCCGGCATCGCGACACAAGCCGAGTCACTCTATATCCTCGGTGATCTGTTCGAATATTGGGCGGGCGACGACGATCTCGACACGCCCTTCCATCAACGCATCACCGCCACGTTGCGAACACTGGCCGATCACGGCACACACCTCTTCATCATGCACGGCAACCGCGATTTTCTGATGGATGAGCAATTGGCCGGTGCTTGCCACGCCACGTTGCTGGTCGACCCGACACTGCTTAACCTCTACGGCACACCCACCCTGCTCACCCACGGCGATGTGCTGTGCACCGGCGACGCGGCCTATCAGCAGTTTCGCCTCAAGGTGCGCAGTGATTTGTGGCGCTCGGGATTTCTGGCACAACCATTGAACCAACGCAAAGCGCAGATCGAACAACTGCGAACTCAAAGCGAGCAATCCAAACGTGTCAAAGCTTTGGACATCATGGATGTGAGTGCCGGGGCGGTGGATGATTTGCTGAGGCAGTTCAGCTACCCCCGTCTGATCCACGGCCACACACACCGGCCGGCAAAACATCTGCACCATCCGGATGGACACACTTGCGAACGCTGGGTGCTGGGTGACTGGGACAACCACGCCAATGCGCTGCGTTGCGACCACAACGGCATCAGCAGGGAAACTATCCCATTCTGACTACCGGCGATACTTGCGAATAAGGCCAACCAGGATGCCAAAGATCTCCAGCGTGCCCTGCGGCCGGATCACCGGATACGCCGGATTCTCCGGACGCAGCACGAATTTGCCTCGCTCCTTGTCCAGCGTTTTCAAAGTGAATTCGTTGTCCACGATCGCCACCACGATGTCGCCGACATTGGCCAGATTGCGTTTCTCCACCACCGCCACATCACCGTCGTGGATGCCCGCACCGATCATCGAATCACCCTTCACCGAGATCAGCGTGGTCTTGGAAGGCGTGTCGATCAGCATCTCGTCGATGACGAAATATTCGCCGCGCGCATCGTTCACCGCGACCGGCATCCCCGCAGGTACGGCAACTTCGGCCAGCGGTCGTGCAAAAAATTGGCGGGTCGGAATCCACATACCGTCCGGCGTGCGCTCAAGGAAACCGGCTTCACCCAGCCGATCCAGAATCGCCTTGACCCAGGATTTGGAAGCGATGCCGAACACCTCGCACAGTGCGGCATAAGACGGAATGCTTTTCCAGTCGGCGTAATAATCTTGCAGCTTGGCAAGATATTCCGCGTCTCTGGAGTTTGCAGGATTGGAATCAGTCATGGCGACACCTTTACAGAACGAACGTGCTGCGCATCGTAAAGAACGGACGTTCTGATGTCAACTCCACGCCACGCCACCGACGCGCAAAATAAAAATCCGCCATAGTGGGCGGGGAGTGTTGTCATCGAATGCGAGGTAGCCCGAAGGCAGCGCAGCGAAATCCGAGGGTGTTATGCGCGTGCTTCCGAAACCGCTGCGCTGCTTTCGGGTTACGCTTGCTGAATAAATGCATATACCGTTTGGTTATATGCATATAACCGGAAACGATTTGACGTATATGCGTGGGGGGGGTAGCGTGTCCGCACTTTGTTTTTCACATCAAGTTGTTTAGCAAGTCAGATTCAACTTTGGAGTCTGATCGCTGCCAGTCCAAAAATAGTCAATCGACAGCCCTCATGCCCCGCAACAGCAGTTGTTATCAAAGGGGATTCAACGTGAACTCGACCAAAATATTCCTGGTATTACTTTTCAGCGCAATAGTTGCGTCTTGCGGCGGCGGGGGGGGTGGCACGGGGGCGGAAGGAACGCCTCCCGTAACACAAACGATAACCGGAACTGCCGCGAAAGGTTTGGCAATCGCAAGTACAACCGTGACCATCAGGGATGTAAACGGCAAGACAACAGCGGGCATAACCGGTGCAAACGGTAGTTATATAGTCAACGTGTCAGGTATGGCGTTGCCGTTCCTCATGCAAGTTCCCGCCGGAACAACTTCCCCCTCTTATCTCTACAGTGTGGCAACCGCAACAGGAACAGCAAACATCCACCCATTCACAGATTTGATTATCAGGAACTGGTATGCAGCAAACGGGATGGATGTGGATGCCGCATTTGCGGGGCCTCCTCCGCTTAAACTGCCGAGCACCGCTGAGATAAACACCATTGAGCTAGTGGTCAGAAATATCCTTTCCACATGGCTTGCCAATGTCGGATTATCTTCTTCGACTTTCAATCTGATCACTACACCATTCCCTGCAAACAGCAGCGGATTTGACAAGGTGTTGGACAACACCGCAGTGGTGATTAACGCGACGACAGGTAATGTGACTGTCGCGTCCACCGATCCAATCACCCGGGAAGTTACGCCGTTCGTGACAGCACCCATAACGAATCTACCTACACCAACAACCGATACCAAACCACCTTCTGCCCCAACGGGGCTGTCTACCTCGCCTGCCAGCACAGGCTCAGTCGTTCTACAGTGGAATGCTTCTACAGATAATGTGGGCGTTGTCGGATACGACATTTATAGAAACGGCAACAAGATCGGAAGCTCGCCTTATCCCGGTTACAGCGACACAGGTCTCACTCCGGGTACTCTTTATTCCTACACGGTAAAGGCTTTGGACGGTGCGTTGAATTATTCTGCCGCCAGCAATACGGCATCAGCAGCAACACCCACTCTTGCAGCTGTCGCAACAATCAATGACTTTGCAGGGATTTGGAATGGCAACGTCGCATCGGTGATTTCCGGAACAGCTAATGGAACCGGTGCAAGAACAAATTGCACATTTATCTTAAATCTAGCCATTTACAGCAATCAATTGATAGGCACACTTACATCGACAAGCTGCACAGGCGGCACTGCGAGTGCACCAGTGGCGCCCATTTCGGGGTTCGTATCGAATGGCGTTTATTTTTTCAATCTTCCGAACTCCGATCTATCAGATCCAAATTGTTCTCATTGGAATGTGCCAGTGACTGCAACACTTGATTCAAGTCTGACAACCATGACATTCAATTCATCGGGTACGGTTTGTGGCACGCCTTCCTTGGGAAACCCCGCGTCCATGACTGGCACCGCATCGCGAGTTACAAGCATGAATCAGTTCGATGGTGTGTATGCTGCAAGCATTCTTGGGACACAGGCTAATGACTTCCCCTTCGCAGTGACCAATGGAGTCATTTCACCATTTGTGGCCGGCAATAGCGCGCTCTCTGGAACAATTTCTTCGTCTGGCGCCGTCACGATGGTTGCCCCCAAGAACTCTTCTTCCCTTGGCACACCCTGTGACGACATCACATTCACCGGACAAGCCTCGCTTATTGCAGCGGGAGGAGCAACTGTAGCGGGGACTTGGTCAACACCTGCCGGCGCACCTGATCCTATAGGAACGACCTGCCCTGCCGCCTCTGGCACTTGGGCGGCTACGCGACTGTAGCCTTTTCTTGGAAGCGACGGGTGGCCGACAAAAACAACTCCGCACGAACACCGCGACGTTTTCTCCATGAACCAATAGACAAAGGGGAACGGAATGACAACTTTTTACAGATTCATCAGACTTTTTCGTGGTTCATATTGGCCGGAAACATTTCAAGACCGCCGCAATGGAAATAGATGGCGGTCTTGAAATGGTCGCCGCGTCGACTATTGTTTCGCACTGCCGATTTTGATCCGCAATTTTTTAGCTCAGCCACGTGTCAGAAAAGATAAGGGAGATCATCATGAAAACAATTTCAAAACTGACCAACGCACTCATCGGGGTGTTGTTGGTCTTGTTGTTAATGCCTGTGGGGTTTGCGGCTGCAACGGGTGGTACATGGACCACTGTGACGCCAATGCCGACTGCACGTTTCGGCCAATCAGTTGGTGTGATTAATGGCAATCTCTACGTTGCTGGTGGCTTTGGAACTTCCAATCTTAATGTCCTTGAGGTCTTTGATCCAACAACAAATGTATGGCTCACCAAAACAGCGTCGCCAACACCTGTTGTCCTTGCGGCAGACGGCGTTATCAACGGCAAGTTTTACTTAGCCGGAGGTGGTAGTACAAATAATATTGCAACTTTACAAGTGTATGACCCTATAACTGATAATTGGTCGATCAAGACTCCGATGCCTTTCGCTAGTGGAGGTGCTATAGCTGGCGTCATCAACGGCAAACTCTACGTTGCGGGTGGTATGAATCCATCCAACACTTCGCCAATCGACACGCTCAGAGTATATGACCCAATTAGCGATAATTGGACAATCAAGACCTCTATTCCTTCAGCACGAGCTGGAGCGAAGGGTGTTGTTGTAAACGGAATGCTTTATGTAATTGGAGGCGTTAACAATAGTAGCGGCATTGCTGTAACCAACGTCGATGCCTACGATCCCACGACTGATACGTGGACCACCAAGGCATCCATGACCACCGCCCGCTCAGACTATGCAATAGGGATGATCAATGGAATCATTTATGTCGCTGGAGGATACAACGGCAATGGACTCGCCCTAACCGAGGCATACAACACCGCGACAAATAGTTGGACCACGGTAACTTCGATGCCTACAGCACGTTGAACTAAACCGCTATCGCGGTGGCGCACTGATCCCACCGCTTCATCTCC
>CAZRZH010000072.1:8855-13763 GCA_964604485.1 uncultured Sideroxydans sp. | reverse complement strand
CCGCACCTCCGACACGTTACTGGCGCAGCCAGCCGTTTGCGGGAGGAGGTGCGATGCGGTTATTCCCGCACCCGTCGCTTTCGCGCACCGTGTCATAACCGCACCTCGATTCCTTGTAGCGCCATGAACTGCTTCGCCTGTTGCACCGTGTATTCGCCGAAGTGGAAGATGCTCGCCGCCAGCACTGCATCCGCACCGCCTCGCTTCACGCCGTCGGCAAGATGTTGCAAATTACCCACCCCTCCGCTGGCGATCACCGGAATTTCCAGTGCATCGGTCACGGCACGCGTCAGCTCCAGATCAAATCCGCTTTTCTGACCGTCCTTGTCCATACTGGTCAACAGAATCTCCCCCGCGCCCAATTGCTGCATCTTGCTCGCCCACTCCACCACGTCAAGGCCCGTGGCCTTGCGCCCGCCATGGGTGAACACTTCCCACTTGTTTGGCGAAACCAACTTCGCGTCGATGGCCACCACGATACATTGCGAACCGTAGCGCGAAGACGCATCCGCCACCAGTTGCGGGTTGAGCACGGCAGAGGTGTTGATACTGACCTTGTCCGCACCGGCGTTCAGCAAGTTGCGCACATCCTGCACCTCACGCACCCCGCCGCCCACCGTCAGCGGAATGAACACCTGCTCCGCCACTTGCTCAATGATTTTGAAGATAATTCCACGATCATCCGAACTGGCGGTGATATCGAGAAAAGTCAGCTCGTCCGCGCCTTGTTCGTCATAACGTTTTGCAATTTCCACCGGGTCACCGGCATCGCGCAACTCGACAAAGCTGACACCCTTAACCACGCGCCCCGCAGTTACATCCAGACAAGGAATGATACGTTTGGCTAGCATCAGAGTTGCGCTGACAACTTATCCGCCAAGGTTTGTGCGGCGCGAAAATCCAGAGTGCCTTCGTAGATGGCGCGTCCCGTGATCGCTCCCGATATTCCCTCAGAACGCACTGCACATAGGGCACGCACATCATCCAGATTGGTGATGCCGCCACTGGCAATGACAGGAACATGTAAAGGTCGCGCCAGCTCCACGGTGGCCTCGATGTTCACTCCCGTCATCATCCCGTCGCGCCCGATGTCGGTATAGATGATGGCTTCAACTCCATACCCTTCAAAACGTTTCGCCAAATCGGCCACATCATGCCCGGTGAGTTTCGACCAACCATCCACAGCAACTTTGCCACCCTTGGCATCCAGCCCGACCATGACGTGTCCGGGAAATGCGTCGCACGCTTCATGCAGGAAGCCGGGGACCTTTACGGCAGCCGTACCAATAATGACGTAAGTCACACCGAGATCGAGATAACGCTCGATGGTCTCCAAGTCGCGGATACCGCCACCCAGTTGCACCGGCACTTCACTTCCCACTGCCTCAATGATGCTGCGCACCGCCGCTTCGTTCTTGGGCTTGCCGGCGAATGCGCCATTCAGGTCCACCAAGTGCAGGCGTCTTGCACCCTGCGCCAACCAGTGCTTGGCCATTGCGGCGGGATCGTCGGAGAACACGGTCGCGCCCTCCATTACTCCCTGTCTCAGGCGAACGCACTGGCCATCTTTCAAATCGATTGCGGGAATGATCAGCGTTGAAGTATCCATGATTTAGAAAGGTCAGACAGGATTCCAGTTTATGAAATTTTGCAGCAGCCGCAAACCGGCTGCCGCGCTTTTCTCCGGGTGAAATTGCACCGCGAACAAATTCTCTTGGGTTACCGCACACACAAAACGTTGCGGGTATTCGCTCGTCCCTTGCACCAAATCGGCATCTTTTGGTTGCACGTAATAGCTGTGCACAAAGTAGAAACGCTCATTCTGCGCGATACCATTCCACAATAAGTGATCAGCGTGGTGTACACGATTCCAACCCATATGCGGCACTTTGAGTTTAGCGCCATTCTCGTCCTTCAGGCCGGAAGCGAAACGCACCACATCACCTGCCAAAATGCCCAACCCGGGCACATCGCCTTCCGCACTGTGCTCGAACATCATCTGCAATCCGATGCAGATACCCAAGAAAGGTTTGTTGCGCGCCGCTTCCAGCACGGTTTGGCTCAGGCCGCGCGCACCCAACTCGCGCATGCAGTCGGGCATCGCACCTTGTCCGGGAAAGATCACCCGACTGGCCGCAGCGATGATTTTGGCATCGTCCGTCACGCTGACCGAGGCGTTGGGCGCGACCTTGCGCACCGCCTGATGCACTGAGCGCAAGTTGCCCATACCGTAATCCACAATCGCGACATCAACCATAGGATGAATTACAACGAACCTTTGGTGGAGGGCATCACACCCGCCATACGTGGATCAAGTTCCAAAGCCATGCGCAGCGCGCGACCGAATGCCTTGAAGAGGGTTTCTGCCTGATGGTGTGCGTTGTCTCCGGCCAGATTGTCGATGTGCAGTGTTACGAGCGCGTGATTGACAAAGCCCTGGAAGAATTCGCGGATCAGATCCACATCGAATTCACCGATGCTGGCACGCGCGAATTCACAGTTGAACACCAAGCCAGGACGGCCGGAAATGTCCAGAACGACACGCGACAACGCTTCATCCAGCGGTACGTAAGCGTGGCCGTAGCGGCGCAAACCTTTCTTGTCTCCCACGGCCTGATTGAAGGCCTGACCCAGCGTGATGCCAATGTCTTCCACCGTGTGGTGTGCGTCAATGTGCAAATCGCCTTTGGCAATGATCCCGATATCGATCAGCCCGTGGCGCGCTACCTGATCCAGCATGTGCTCGAGGAACGGCAGGCCGCTATCCAGCTTGACCTGACCCGCCCCGTCGAGATTCAGCTCGACGCTGATCTGTGTCTCAAGGGTGTTGCGTGTAACTTTTGCGCTACGCATGTTTTGCCTTATGCGAGTTGATTAATGGAGTCTTGCAATGCCGCAATGAATTTTGCATTCTCTTCCGGTGTGCCCACCGTAACGCGCAGACAATCAGTCAATGCCGGATGCCCCCCGTTCAAATTCTTGATCAGAATTCCGCGTTGCTTCAAACCTTCGAACACTTGAGTGGCATTTGCCACCCGGAACAAAATGAAATTCGCCTCGCTGGAATACGCACTCACTCCCACTACCACGTTCAATGCGTCCAGCAATTTTGTACGCTGCTGTTTGATGCTCTGTGCTTGTTGCAGCAGCACATCGTGATGCTGCAACATTTTTGCCGCAACCAGCTGCGGCAAAACGCCGACATTATACGGTAAGCGCAATTTTTCCAACTGCGATAACCATGCCGGGGAACCCGCCAGGAAACCCAATCGTAGCCCGGCCATTCCAAGCTTGGAAAAAGTACGCATCACCAACAAGTTATCGTGGTGCGCCAATTCCGGGATGAAGCTGTCGCGTGCAAAAGCATAATAAGCCTCATCAACCACCACAAGGCCTTGTGCGACTTGGAGAATGTGCTTTATAGCCTGCGCATCGAAAAGATTGCCCGTGGGATTATTTGGATAGGCCAGGAAAACCAGTGCGGGCTGATACCGTTCGATAGCATCCAGCGTCGCTTGCAGATCCAGCGAGAAACCAGCCGCCAGAGGAACGCCGACATATTTCATTCCGGTGAAAGTCGCAATCATCCTGTACATCACGAACGATGGTTCGACACTCAACAGCACAGCACCGGGTTTTGCCACAGCCAAGGCCAATAATTGGATGAGCTCATCTGAACCGTTGCCCAACAACAGATCCATATCCGCAGGAAGCTCGACCACATTGCGAATCTGCGCCTTCAACAATTGCGCAGCGGCATCCGGGTAACGATTGATTTCGGCAGCGGACACGACGGCCGCAATTTCCTCACGCAAGGATTTGGGCAACAAATTTGGATTCTCCATCGCATCCAGTTTTATGTAGCCCGTACTGGAAGGGACATGGTACGCCTGAAGTTGCAGAACTTCAGGACGAATCAGACTTTGCGGGGTAACCACGGAGCGCACGAACGACATGAATGGATGAGATTATTTAACGGACGGCATTCTACCGGAATCTGGCGATTTAGCGTGAACGACGCTTATAATCCGCACATCGCATAAGGGCCCTGCTATGACCGTCAAGAAACTTCGCATACTTCTGGTCGAATCTTCGGACGAAGATGCAGAAAAAACCTTGTCCAAGCTCACCACTGCGGGATATCTGCTTGAGCATAAAAGAGTGCCGGATGCCGCCGGCATGCAAGCGGCACTCGAAAACGCATCGTTTGACGTCATCTTGTGCAATGACGGCTTGTCCGGTTTCGGGGGGCTTCCCGCATTAAAGTTGATGCATCACCTTGAGATTGATATTCCGTTCATTCTGCTTGCCCACGAGATCAATGAACAAACCATCATTCACACCATGCAGGAGGGTGCCGACGACTACATCCTCAAAGGTAGTCTGAATCGGCTTGTCCCCTCGATTGAACACAATCTGCGCGAAGCGCGCTTGCGGCATGAACATCGTGCGGCGCAGTTGGCATTGCTGGAAAACCAGACGCGGATGCATGCTTTCATCGCCGACCTCCCTGGAATGGCTTACCAGGTGTTACTCCACAATTCAGGCCAAATCTCGTTTCCGTACGTGAGCGAAGGATGCCATGCACTGCTGGGATTGGAACCGCAGGAGTTAATTGGTGACGAGTATCTGTTCGATGCTTTGTTGCACCCTGAAGATGCCTCTTCATATGTGAACAGCATGCAACTCTCGGCCAAACAATTGTCATTCTGGAATTGGGAGGGACGCATCCACACCCAGCCGAATAATGAGATCAAATGGATCAATCTTCGCTGCAGTCCCAGGCGAACGAAAGACGGCGTCCAATGGGAAGGCATTATGCTCAACATCACCCAGAGCAAACGGGCGGAAGCGGATCTGAAACTTTCCAAGCAACAATTGCGTGAACTGTCATCGCAAAGACGACAA
>CAZRZH010000072.1:0-8845 GCA_964604485.1 uncultured Sideroxydans sp. | reverse complement strand
TCAAGACGTGCGGGAGCAGGAACGGATCGCAATCGCGCGCGAAGTGCATGACGATTTGGGCAGCCTGCTCACCGCGACCAAACTGGACATTGCCTGGCTCGCGGGTCGCCTCAAAGAACAGCCGGAACTGTCGAACAAAGCCAAAGGCATCGAGGCCTTGGTGGACAAATGCACGCGTGCTGCCAGCAACATCTCGCGCAGCCTGCGCCCCAGTGCGTTGGATACTTTCGGCATCGTCGCCGCGATTGAAAACGAAGCTAACGAGTTTGCCCAGCGCACCGGCATCATTTGCGTCTTTGAAAACCTGGACGAGGGAATCGAAGTCTCCCCGCATGTGGCGATCACGCTGTTCCGTATCTTTCAGGAAGCGCTGGCCAACATCACCAAACACGCCAAAGCCAGCAAAGTTTCCATATCGATTACAAACAATCCACAATGTGTCGACCTGGTCGTGCGTGACAACGGCTGCGGCATCCGTGACGCTGACCGTGCCAAGCCCCATTCATTCGGTTTAAGAGGTATCTTTGAGCGAGTGGCACACTTTGGCGGTGATGTGAAGCTGGAAAGCATCCTCAACAAAGGAACAACCTTGACTGTCTGCATTCCGCATCAGGCATCGGGCAAATCAAAATTAGCCAGCGATTCAGAATTCCAGCAGGCCTTGTTTGAATGAGTAAGTGCTTGGGAACAACACATGATTAAAGTGCTCATCGCCGACGACCACGCCCTGATCCGCAAAGGGTTGAAACAGCTGTTGGATGACACCGACGACCTGCGTGTCACGGGTGAGGCAGAAAGCGGCATCGAAGCCATCCGCATGGTACAAGCCGGGAATTTCGATGTCGTCCTGCTGGACATCAGCATGCCGGACAAACACGGCATAGATGTTCTCAAACAACTGAAAGACATCCATCCGCATTTACCGATTTTGATGCTCAGCATGCATCCAGAAGAGCAATATGCGTTGCGCTCTATGAAGGCTGGGGCGGCCGGCTATCTCAACAAGCAAAGTGCTCCGGCGCAACTGGTCACCGCCATACGCCAAGTCGCCAAGGGGAAAAAATATATCAGCAGTGAATTAGCTGAGCAACTCGCGGAAGGACTTTCACAGGGCTACCAAGAGTTGCTGCACCAAACCTTATCCAACCGCGAATACCAGACCTTGTGCCTGATGGCGCAGGGGAAAAAATTAAGTGAGATGGCTGAAGTTATGTCGCTCAGCCCAAAGACCATTAGCGTGTACCGGTCACGCTTGCTGGAAAAAATGAAACTCAAGACTAACGCCGAAGCGATCCATTATGCGATTAACAACCACTTGATCGAATAACGGTAAGAGTTGCATTCGTTTTCCGAATACACGAATCTTGTGTTGCACCAAAGAGAATCAACTCCCCGCGACGGACATACGTTCTACCAATACAGACCCGCATTGCCGCGAACCCTGCACCAGTACATCGTTTCCAATGGCGACGATATTCTTGTAGATATCCTTGAGATTCCCGGCGATGGTGATCTCCTCGACCGGGTATTGGATCTCACCCCGCTCCACCCAAAATCCCGCCGCACCGCGCGAATAGTCACCCGTCACCGGATTGACGCCGTGCCCCAACAACTCCGTAACCACCAAACCGCGTTGCATCTGGCGCAGCAGTCCGCTGAAATCCATATTTCCCGGCCGAATGAGGAGATTGTGTGTCCCACCCGCGTTTCCGGTGGTCTGCATGCCCAATTTCCGCGCACTGTAACTCCCCAGGAAATACCCGCGCAAGACACCGCCTTCGACGATGACGCGCCGCTGCGTACGCACCCCTTCATCGTCAAAAGCACTGCTCGCCAAACCGCGTTTGATGTGCGGCACATCGTCAACATGGACGGTGTCGGAAAACACCGTCCGGTCAAGTTGGTCGAGCAGGAACGAAGATTTGCGGTACAAACTTCCACCACTCACTGCTCCCACGAAATGTCCGAACAGGCTGGCAGCCACGGGTGCCTCGAACAAAACAGGGCATTGCATTGTCGCCAATTTGCGTGACTTGAGCCGGCGCACGGTACGTTCCGCCGCGATGCGGCCTATCTCCTCCGCACGCAATATCTCGCGTGCATCACGCGCCACACTGTACCAATAATCACGTTGCATGCCGTCAGCTTTGCCGGCGATCACACTGCAACTTAAACTATGGCGGGACGTTGGAAAACCACCGACAAAACCCAAACTATTGGCATGCGCAAAGTTTGCCTCATGCACATTGACTGTCGCCCCTTCCGAATTGGTGATGCGCTTGTCGGTACTAAACGCCGCCTGCTCACATTCCTTTGCCAATTCGATGGACTGATCGACATCGATCTGCCAAGGGTGATACAAATCCAGATCTGGAAATTCTGTGGACAACATGTTGGCATCCGGCAATCCGGCACATTCGTCTTGCGCCGTAAAGCGCGCGATATTCAGAGCGGCATCAACAGTGTCGTGCACCGCGTGCCGGGAGAAATCCGAGGTACTGGCATTACCGCGCTTCTGCCCGATATAAACCGTGACACTCAGCCCCTTATCGCGATTGTATTCGATCGTTTCAACAGCTCCCTGGCGCACGTTCACCGTTTGACCAAACGCTTCCGAAGCCTCGGCGGCACTGGCTGTGGCCCCCTGTTTACGGGCATAAACAACAATATCCGACGCCAGTTGACGCAACAACTCCGACGTTGACGAGACGGATTTATCTGGGGATGGCATAAAATTTTCAGTCCGGGGTAAGCAGCGGGGGCGCTATCATATCAACATCCTTACCTTCACAGACACCGATGATGAGACAGCAAGAAAAACACGATGACGACTTGGAAGAACTGCCCCCCAGCAAGACCAAGATTAAAAAGCAGATGCACGACTTGCGGGATTTGGGAAAAGAATTGACGTTGCTGGGAAACGATAAACTGCGCCAGCTTGATCTGCCGGAAAACTTGCTGGAAGCCTTGATCGAATATAAACAAATCAGCAAATTCGGCGCCCTCAAACGACAGCTGCAATACATCGGAAAGTTGATGCGCGAGGTGGATACCGCCCCCATCGTCGCCAAACTCGAAGCTTGGAGCGGCACCTCACGCCAACACACAGCCTGGCTGCACCAAGTTGAACAATGGCGCGACCGCCTGCTGGAAGACGGCGAAGCACTCACCGACCTGCTTGCACAATATCCGCAGGCCGACGCCCAACAAATAAGGACGTTGATCCGTAATGCGCAAAAAGAGAAAGAGTTGCTGAAGCCCCCCAAGAGCTATCGCGAGTTGTTCCAGGTGTTGCGAGACTTCATCCCGCTTGCATGAGCGATATTCTGCCCCACATCACCCTGCAAAGCGGAAAAACACCCAAATACAGCATCATCTGGCTACACGGATTGGGGGCGAATGGCGAAGACTTCGTACCCATGGTGGATGAGATAGAGTTGCCGCATGCCGTGCGCTATCTGTTTCCGCATGCACCCAAACGGGCGGTAACCATCAATGGCGGTTACGTCATGCCGGCGTGGTACGACATCCGCAGTAGCGATATCGGCGCAGAGGTAGATGCGGCGGGCATACGCGCATCCCAGCATGAGGTCAACAAATTGATCGAACAGGAAATACAGCGCGGGATTAAGCCCTCACACATCTTCTTGGCGGGATTCTCCCAGGGGGGGGCGATCGTATTGCATACAGGTTTGAGAGCGCGGGAAAGACTGGGCGGGATAATCGCGCTATCAACGTATTTTCCGTTGGCGGAGTCTTTACAACCAGAAGCGACACGTGTCGCCCAAACCATTCCCATCTTCATGGCGCACGGAACCGACGACCCGGTGGTACCTTATGAATTGGGAAAGAAATCGGCAACGCAACTCAGCCAATACGGCTGCAATGTGGAATGGCATGAATACGCGATTCCACACACGGTGTGCCCGCAAGAGGTACGCGATATTGAACTTTGGTTACAAGGTCAGATGAAGCGCGACTGATCAGTCTTCGATACCGCCGTCCTGCTCCATCTTGCGATAGCGCGCCAAGTCATAATCATCCCCACGTTCGACCAAAGACAGCGGCAACAACAAGTAATCCTTGTCATCCAGGTGCATGGTCAGACTTCTACCAATTGAAAAAGTCTCAGGTTTCATCAACAACCAAACCTCGCCGCTGGTATCGGCAGCCCGATTCAGGTAAATCCCTATTTGGTAAGAATCACCACCCACAAGTGAGCGATCGACCAGTTGTACACCCACGATGCGCGGACTCAACACTTCGACCCCGATATGCAATCTCCCTTCACCATCACGACGCAACCGCCGTACCACGCCGGCGCCCCAATGCGAAACACTTTCAGGTTTGCTGCCGATCAACGACCCTATTTTGATTCCATCGGCACGCGGAATCTTCACCACACTGCGAAATCCAGAAGCACTAATATCCTCGACGTCCCACGAATCCGACTCTTCCGAATTGAAGTTCAAACCAACATCAGTCTGCTCCAGCATTTTGTAGAAACCGGTGGCGATTCTTAGGTTCACGTTGATCTTGCGGCGTGGATTACGCCGCGTTGGCAG
This sequence comes from uncultured Sideroxydans sp., assembly GCA_964604485.1. Taxonomy (GTDB): domain Bacteria; phylum Pseudomonadota; class Gammaproteobacteria; order Burkholderiales; family Gallionellaceae; genus Sideroxyarcus. The sequence goes on along the minus strand of CAZRZH010000072.1, from coordinate 4,280 downwards.
CGGCAAGTTAAGGCTTTGCAGTATGCGCTTGGCGTTCTCGCGCAGCAATTCCACCTCATATTTCACGCCATAAACGTTAAACGAATCGGGCACGATGCCTTTTTCAAGCGTTTTGATCAGCGCATCCAATTGCGGCCTCAATGCCTCTGCATCAATAAATCGCAAAGCGGGATAGATCGTAGCCTCGACAGAGGCACGCATCGGCGGTGTAGGTTGTGCCGTGTCGAAAACGAAAAGAGCCAGCGCGCTATATGAACGACTGATTAGCAGCCCCTTGCCCAAAAAAGCCAGCAAACGTTCGTTGATGTGCTCTTGCACCGGACTCAGGGTGCCGGCACCCGAGGCATGCCAAGTTACCAACACGGCAAACTCCTGCGCCACCGAAGTGTTCAATGCGGGATATAAAGCCACCGGATCGAACTGAAAACCCTGTGATTCAGCGGCATTGAAGTAGTTCGCAAGGCTTTTCCATACTGACGGTTCGACCATGCCGTAATGCGCGGCGACCATCTTGAGCCGTCCCGTGATGGCCGCTATACCGCGCGCGCATAACAACGGAAGCTCGTTCCTGACGTTCGAAGATCCCTTGGCACCCTCATTGAACCGGCTTAACACATCCTGGTGACACAGATCGCTTTGCGAGTAATACGTATCCAGCAAAGACCACAAGCGGTTTTCCTGGAATTTGGAAACAGGTTGCGGGGAGAAATAATCGTGTAGCAACTTGCGTAAATGGGGTTGTGCAGCCTGATCAAACATCCGCAGGACTGCCCACTGGTGATCCAATCTGAATTCATTCGCGTGTTGGTGAATCGCTTCGACCCAATCACTCAACTCTTGCAACGTCTTGAGCGAATCGGACTTTGGCATATCGTCGAGCAACTGCTGAGCCAATTTGATATCGGCCAATGGGTGATCCGATTTTTTTCCAAATATTCCTAAAACCACACAAACCTCCATGAACAATTGCGCATTTTCGGACGTAATATAAGCACAATTTACCGCGACTGCCTATATGTCGAATGGCCTATATATTTATTACGCACGTTCAAGATGATTCCATTGCTTCACAAAGAGAGCCCGTTCCCCCCGTTGTCACAGGCTTTGAAATGCCCCAACGGACTGCTTGCGGCAGGGGGCGATTTGACCGCCGCGCGACTGTTGCAGGCGTATCGCCTGGGAATTTTTCCATGGTTCAGTTCTGCAGAGCCTATCCTTTGGTGGAGTCCGGATCCGCGCATGGTGTTGTTCCCAACTGAATTCAAACTCTCCCGTTCGTTGCGCAGGAAGCTGGTTAACTTGAGTTATGCCGTGACTGTCGACACATCATTTGAAACGATCATGCGTGAATGCGCGGCGCCGCGCGAAGCCTCGGCGGGTACATGGATCACGGAAGAGATGATCGGCGCGTATTGCGAATTGCGCCGTTTGGGACATGCACACTCTGTCGAAGTGTGGATTGAAGGACAACTGGTCGGCGGTTTGTACGGCGTTGCTGCGGGACGCATGTTCTTTGGAGAATCCATGTTCAGTCGCTGCGCTGATGCTTCGAAAATCGCGCTGGCCCATCTTTGTTGCCAACTCGAACGCTGGAACTTCGGCCTCATCGACTGCCAGATGCACACACCGCATCTCGCCTCGCTGGGGGCACGTCTGATCCCGCGATCAGAATTCATCGCACACCTTCAAGAATTGATAAACTGCAAACCCCTAGAACATTTTCAATTCGATAGCGATTTATTCCGATGAGCCTGCTTAACGACATCCCGCTATCTTCCATCCAGTTGTACCTCACTGTGCCTTACCCGTGCAGCTATTTACCCGGACTGGAAGCGCGCTCCCAAGTCGCGACGCCGTCTTTCCTGATCAATCCGTCCCTCTATTCCGAATTGGTGCGCCTCGGCTTCCGCCGCAGCGGAACATTCACCTATCGCCCGCGTTGTGACTCGTGCAAGCAATGCGTACCGTCACGTGTGGTGGTGGCCAACTTCCATGCCTCACGTTCACAACGGCGCAGCTGGAAGCAGCATAAACCGCTGCAAGTCACTCTGCACCCCCTGCAGGACAAAGCTGAATATTTCGACCTGTATCAGCGCTACCAGCAAGCGCGCCATGCCGAAGGCACAATGAATGAAGACACCCCCGAGCAATACCGCAACTTCCTTCTGCAAAGTCATGTTGACACCCTGCTGGTGGAATTTCGCGAACTCGACGCTCTGCGCATGGTCAGCATCGTCGATGTCCTGGAGGATGGTCTGTCGGCGGTCTACACCTTTTACGACCCGGCGATCCTTCACGCAAGTTTTGGCACCTTCAACATACTTTGGCAGATCGAGTTGTGCCGCAAGCTTGAACTACCCTATTTGTATCTCGGCTACTGGATACAAGCAGTTTCCAAAATGAACTACAAATCAAAATATCAACCGCTACAAGGTTTGCAGGATGACAAATGGCAACCTGTTGTAATCCATCCGGCCCAAAAATTATGAAGACCCGACTTTCTATATTCGTTGCCTCCTTGTTGCTACTGCCTTTCGCCGGATTGCTGCTGAGTGGGGGTGAATGGGACGATCTCGCTTCGCCGCAGAATACTCCCGTCAGTTTTGCGCCTCTCATCACTTCCTTCCTGGCATTGCTTGTACTTATCCTGTTGACGAATCTGCTGGTCCTCATACGCAGCGGCAACAATTCATTCAAGTTACAACGAAATTATTTTCTTGCCATCTCGGGAGCAAGCGGCGTTCTGGGTTGGCTGCTGCTCTATCTCAACCATTTCACCGGCCACTGGCTGACCGATATCTCACTGGATACAAACTCCGCGATTCTGCTGACTCTGTTGTATTCCCTGCTCGCGCCGGCCGTACTCAGCACACGCGCATTGCTCGGCTCGTTCGCTGGTTTGCTCAAGCGCCTCTCGAATACTTTGACGATCCCTACATTGCCCAACAATACGTCAAGCCTCATCCTGCTAACCTTGGCACTGGCAGGACTGGCGGGCGGGGTCGCCTGGCCGACACTATTGTTCTGGTTATTCTGGAGTGCCCCGTTACTGCTTTTGCTCGCGTTGCAAATGATGTGGCAGGAAAGCACCATATTCGCCGGTATTTCTCGTGGCGACTGGGGCAGACTGTTTTGCGCAGGTGTATCCGGATTGATCGTCGGAAATCTGCTGAAATACATATTCGAATTCGCCGGTGGATCGGTCATCATTCAATTACCCAACCTTGCATTCGTGCAACTTGGATTTGTCGTATTTGGCTTGCTTTGTCTGCAACTCGGTGATGTCATCGCGGAATTCTGGCGTGGCAAATCCGACCCGAACGCTGTCAAAAAGAAACCCTTTCCCATCCCTGTTGTCGTCAAAAAATGAATCCCTACAACCTACTTCGCCCCGCATTGTTCTCGCTCGATCCCGAGACGGCGCACGATGCCACGCTCACCTCCCTGAAGAGTGCTTTCTGCTTGGGTCTGACCCGGTTCTTGCCGCGCCCCAAGCCCGATCCGCGCACCGTCATGGGCTTGACCTTCCCCAATCCGGTAGGACTGGCAGCCGGGTTGGACAAGAACGGAGAGTGCATTCAAGGCTTGGCAGCCCTGGGTTTCGGCTTTGTCGAAATCGGCACGGTCACGCCGCGAGCGCAACCCGGCAATCCGCGCCCGCGTTTGTTCAGATTGCCCCAGGCACAGGCCATCATTAATCGCATGGGATTCAATAATCACGGCGTGGACGCGCTGATACGCAATGTGCAGAGCGCAAGATACTCCGGCATCCTCGGCATCAACATCGGCAAGAATGCCGACACACCGATTGAAAAAGCTGCCGACGATTATTTGCTCTGCCTGCGCAAAGTTTATGAATATGCCAGTTACATCACCGTGAACATCTCATCGCCCAACACCAAGAATCTGCGCCAGCTGCAGGGCGGTGACGAACTGGATGCACTGCTCGGGCAAATCAAAACGGAGCAGAGAAATTTAGCCCAGGAACACGGCAAATATGTCCCGCTTACGGTCAAGATTGCGCCCGATCTTGACGCCGAACAGATCAGGCAGATTGCGTCATTGCTCATGCGGCATCAAATCGACGGCGTGATCGCCACCAACACCACACTGTCACGCGAGGGGGTGGCACAGTTAGCGCATGGTGATGAGTCGGGTGGATTGAGCGGCGCACCGGTACGTGATAAATCCACAGCCGTCATTCGAACCTTGGCAACCGAGCTACAGGGTGCTTTGCCCATCATCGGAGTGGGCGGGATTCTCAGCGGGAAAGATGCGCT
>CAZRZH010000071.1:0-13957 GCA_964604485.1 uncultured Sideroxydans sp. | reverse complement strand
TTTTCAGCGCGCAGACGCTATGTTTTCTGGGTAATATTCAACGCGTACCAACACCGGAGAACTGAAAGACGCAGCCGAGGAATTATTCGATGAATGCTACGCCCACGAAATCCCCGACCACCTGAAAAACTACATCGACTATGACGCTTTCGCTCGTGACTGTGAAATGGGTGGGGATATGACCGAGTTTGAGTTTGCTGGATCGACTTACACCGTAACCAATGTGGCTTGTATCTAGCCCCTTGGGGGGGGCTGAATGCCCCCAAGTGAACCCAACTAACCCCATAAATAAGTAGCCTATGAGTAGCCTATGTGGTTGTCAATTACGGTGAGAGCCTTATTTTAAGCCGATTTGATGATATAACGCCTATATTGCTGCATCATGGGAGTTTGTTTTTCGAGGGCGGGTGTGCTCATGCGAAAGGGCTCAGCTGATCTTGACCACGATGTCGTGCAGGCGGTTGGCGCACAACGCCATGTTCTGTGCGGCATTGGTCAGGTGACGATAGATTTCCCGACGTTTGAACATGTTGATGTAGTCAGTGCCCTCGAACAAGATGGGCAATGCCTTGCGATAGAGTTTTTCTGCGTGTCGCTCCGATTGGCGTGCCTCGTTTGCATTTTGTGCCGCGTCGGAGGGGGTGCTGCCGAGTTTGGCGAAACCCCGGGCGAGCGCGTCCACACCCTCCTTGATGCAGTGTGAGATTTCACGCATGAAGGCGTCCGGCGTCACATCGAGCACATCCATTTCATGCACGGTGGTCTTGCAGTACATCACGATGTCGTCCAGCGCGATGATGGCGCGGTAGATATCTTCGCGGTCGATGGGGGTGGAGAAGGCATCGTTCAGTTCGTGCAGGTTGCGCACCTTGATGAGGTCGGCCTCGTGCACGTTCTGCTTGAGTTCGTCCGCGATCATCGGGTCGCCGCGTTCCATGTATTCGACCAGCAAGTCGACGGTATGGGTGACCTTGAGTGCCTGCTCGGTGAGCATGGAAAAGAAATCGGGCACCTTGGGGAATACCCGGTCGACGATTCTGGCAAGCAGCGTTTTGGAGGCTTCAGGCATGGTGATGTTCAGGTGAATGCTTGGACGATAAGATAACAGCAAACCGACATTAACGCCGCACCGGGAATGGTGATGAGCCAGGTGGTGACGATCTCAAAGGCTTTGGCCCAGCGCACTGCTTTGGGGCGCTCGGAAGCGCCGATGCCCATGATGGAAGAAGCGACCACGTGTGTGGTGGAAACGGGCGCACCGAACAGTGACGAACTGAAGATCACACTCGCGGCGGTCATCTGTGAATCCAGTGCATGTAACGGACGAATCTTGTAGATGGAAAAACCCAGTGTGCGCACGATCTGCCACCCCCCGGAGAGGATGCCCAGCGTGATGGTGACAGAGCAGGCCAGCATCACCCAGAACGGCACTTCAAAGGTCGGGATGAAGCCGCCGAGCAGCAGCACCAGGGTGAGGATGCCCATACTTTTCTGCGCGTCGTTGGCGCCGTGTGAAAACGCCAGTCCCGCCGAAGTGACGAATTGCAGATGGCGCAGGTCGCGGTTGATCGACGGGTGCGCGCCGCGTAGCAAGGCCAGCATGGTGCGGTGTAAAACGAAGCCCACCCAGAAGCCGATGAGGGGCGAGAGGATCAATGCGACAAGTACTTTGGCGACGCCGTTTAGTTGGCCGTGTAACAGATCGCCAAATCCCCAGGCTACGTGATCGTTACCGGCTGCGACCATGACCGCACCGGCTAACCCGCCCACCAATGCATGTGATGACGATGAGGGGATGCCGTTCCACCAGGTCAGAAGGTTCCACGCGATGGCTCCGATCAGTCCGCATAAGACAATGGTCAGTGCCAACACGCGATCCAGATCGTCCAGCGTGATGAACTTGCCGATGGTATTGGCTACCGCCGTGCCACCCAGCAGCGGTCCGAGGAATTCAAAGAAGGCCACCAGCAACACGGCCTGAACCGGTGTCATCGCGCGCGAGGCGATAACCGTTGCAATGATGTTGGCAGCGTCATGGAAACCGTTGGTGTATTCGAAGATCAGGACGATGAGGATGGTCGAGACCGCGAGTATGAATAACGTGTTTTCCATGACGCCGCCGGAAATTCTGTTCTTAGTTGCCTTTCAAGCCTGAAGTCAGGTGCGGCGCAATGATCTGCAAAAGCTGCGGATGGATATTGGGATTTCCCGCGCAGATATGCCCGGTTTTCAGGTACGTGTCGGAGCCTTGCAAGTCGCTGACCAAGCCGCCCGCCTCGGTGATGAGCAGGCATCCGGCGGCGATGTCCCAGGGCTTGAGTCCGGTCTCGAAGAATCCGTCGTAACGGCCGGCAGCCGTCCACGCCAAATCCAGTGCGGCAGAGCCTGGCCGGCGCAGCCCCGAGCTTTTTTGCATCAGGTCTTTCAGGATCTCGATGTAGGCATCCATGTGTTCGAACTTGGTGTAGGGGAAGCCGGTGCCGATCAGGCTCTCGATCATGTCCTTGCGCTTGCTGACACGCAAACGTTTGTCATTGAGGAATGCACCGCGTCCGCGCGTGGCGGTGAACAGGTCATTTTTGGTGGGGTCGTAGATCACGGCCTGGGTGAGTATGCCGTTATGTTGCAGCGCGATTGACACGGCGTATTGCGGAAAACCGTGCAGAAAATTGGTCGTGCCGTCCAGCGGATCGATAATCCACAAATATTCCGACTCGCCTTGGGCGCCGCTCTCTTCTGCTAGAATCGCATGGCTGGGATAGGCTTCCCGCAAGGCTTCGATGATGATGCGCTCGGCGGCGCGATCGACTTCGCTGACGTAATCCGCATGCGACTTTTTGGTCACGGTGAGGTGGTCGAGGTTGTCGGCGGCACGGTGAATGAGATTGCCGGCGCGACGCGCGGCCTTCACCGCGATGTTGAGCATGGGGTGCATATCAGTACGACCTTTTTAATGAGCTGGGGAAATCCGGCGCGTATTTTAGTTGGAATCGTGTTTTGAATAAACCAAATCCTTTTGAGAACATCCGGGTCGTTCTGAGCCACACCACCCATCCGGGCAACATTGGTGCCGCCGCACGCGCCATGAAGACTATGGGTTTGCGCCATCTGTATCTGATTAATCCGCGTTTTTTCCCCGATGCACAAGCCAGTGCGATGGCGGCAGGCGCAGACGATATCCTGCAAAACGCAACGTTGTGCCAGTCCGTCGACGAAGCTTTGCAGGGGGTGGTATTCACCGTGGCGATGACGGCGCGGCTGCGCGATATCTCCATCGAAGTCAAAACGCCGCGCGAGGCGATGCCGCACGTTTTGCAGCACGCCAGCGTGGCTCCCGTGGCACTTTTGTTCGGCACCGAGATGTCGGGTCTGACCAACGAGGAAATGGGCAAAGCACAGTTGGGGGTGAACATTCCGGCGAACCCGGATTTTTCTTCGCTCAATATCGCCGCTGCGGTGCAAGTGGTGGCGTATGAGTTGAGTGTGGCGGCCGCGTCATTCAGTCTTGAGCCGCCGCCGCTGCACCCCGCCGCGCACGAGCGCGTGGAAGGTCTGTATGCCCATCTGGAAAAGACGCTGTTCGAGATCGGTTTCTTAACCACCCAAAATCCGACGCGCCTCATGCAGCGCTTGCGCCGACTGTATTCGCGCACCCGCCTTGAGGATGAAGAGATCAATATCCTGCGCGGTATGCTGACCGTGGCGACCGAGTACAATGCGCGCCTTAAAAAACGCTATACGGAAGAATTTCCAGATGTTTAATAACCTCAGAGAAGACATCGCCAGCGTATTCGACCGCGATCCTGCGGCGCGTACCACGTTCGAGGTGCTGACCTGCTACCCCGGCCTGCATGCGCGTATCTTTCATCGTTTGTCCAATTCCTTGTGGCACGTCGGGCTGAAATGGCTGGCGCGTTTCATTTCGCATTTCGCGCGTTGGGTCACCGGCATCGAGATTCATCCGGGCGCGACCATCGGACGCCGTTTCTTCATTGACCACGGCATGGGCGTGGTGATTGGCGAGACCGCTGAAATTGGTGACGACGTGACCATGTATCACGGCGTGACATTGGGAGGTACCTCCTGGAAAGAAGGCAAGCGCCATCCGACGCTGGGTAAGGGTGTTGTTGTGGGTGCGGGCGCAAAGATTCTCGGTCCTATCCACATCGGAGACGGGGCGAAGATTGGCTCCAATGCGGTGGTGGTGAAGGATGTACCGGCAGGAGCAACGGCTGCGGGCATCCCGGCGCGCATCCTGGATGAGGAGAAAAAAGTCGAACACGGATTTAACGCTTACGGTATCGGGAATGACCAAAATGATCCGCTTTCAAAGGCCATACACGGACTGCTCGGACACAGCGTCACCGTCGATCAGCGCATCGAATTCATCCTGATGCAATTGGAAAAGATGGGCGTGAGGGTAGAAGAAGAGCGCGCCACCGCAGAGAAGTTCGATCCAAATCATCTGAATAAGATTGTTGATTAAAACAATCGGGTATTCTATTATCCAACTGACGCTTGTTTGGGGGCTGGTTCAACTGGCATTCCGACCCGTTAATCCGATCAAACTTTCTGAAAAGGAAATGATATGCGCCTGACTACAAAAGGACGTTTCGCAGTGACCGCGATGGTTGACCTGACCCAACGCGGGGGCAAAGGCCCGGTGACGCTGGCTGCGATTAGCGAACGCCAGAAGATCTCGCTTTCCTATCTGGAGCAGCTTTTTTCCAAGCTGCGCAAAAACAATGTGGTTGCCAGCGTGCGCGGTCCGGGCGGTGGTTATTGTTTGGCGCGCCCTGCCAGCAAGATATCCATTGCCGAGATTGTGGTTGCCGTGGATGAACCCCTTGATGCCACCAACTGTGGCCGCATGGGCAACTGCAACGAGGGCGAGCCGTGTTCCACCCATGATTTATGGTTGGGTTTGAGTGACAAGATTCACGAATATTTGCAGCAAGTGAATCTGCAGCAACTGGTGGATGGCCAAAAGAAAGTGGAAGGTTCGGGCGTTCAACCCGTCGTTATGAACAAGTCAATCAGCAAAACAACCGCAACGGCTTGACAACACGCCAAGGAAATTAAGATGACCCTGCATTTCCCCATCTATATGGACTACTCCGCGACCACACCCGTTGACCCGCGTGTGGCCGAGGCGATGATCCCGTATCTCACCGAAAAATTCGGCAATCCGGCATCGCGTTCACATGCCTATGGCTGGACGGCGGAAGCGGCGGTGGAACAGGCGCGTCAGCAGGTGGCGGCGTTGGTCAATGCCGATCCGAAAGAGATCGTGTGGACTTCCGGTGCGACTGAATCCAATAACCTTGCGCTGAAAGGCGCGGCAAATTTCTACGCGGAAAAAGGCAAGCACATCGTCACGGTAAAAACCGAACATAAAGCGGTGCTCGACACGGTGCGCGAATTGGAACGCCAGGGATTTTCCGCGACGTATCTTGATCCCGAGCCCAGTGGTTTGCTTGATCTTGAAAAATTCAAAGCGGCGCTGCGACCCGATACCGTGATTGTCTCGGTGATGTACGTGAACAACGAAATCGGCGTGATTCAGGACATTCCCGCTATCGGTGAAATTTGCCGGGAGAAGGGAATTATTTTCCATGTGGATGCGGCGCAAGCCACGGGTAAGGTGGTGATTGATTTGCAAAAGTTGAAGGTTGATCTGATGTCTTTTTCAGCTCACAAGACCTACGGCCCCAAAGGGATCGGAGCGTTGTATGTACGGCGCAAACCGCGTGTACGGCTGGAAGCCCAGATGCACGGCGGTGGTCACGAGCGCGGATTCCGTTCCGGCACGTTGGCGACGCACCAGATTGTCGGCATGGGCGAGGCGTTTCGCCTTGCGCGCGAAGAAATGGCCAGCGAGAACGAGCGTATCCGTATGATGCGCGACCGCTTGTGGACAGGGCTATCGGATATAGAAGAAGTCTATTTGAACGGCGACATGGAAAGCCGTGTGCCGCATAACCTGAATGTGAGTTTTAACTTCGTCGAAGGTGAATCGCTCATCATGGCAGTGAAGGATATTGCGGTATCGAGCGGTTCTGCATGTACGTCGGCAAGTTTGGAACCGTCTTATGTGTTGCGTGCCTTGGGTCGTAATGATGAGTTGGCGCATAGCTCGATTCGTTTCACGGTGGGACGCTTCACCACGCTTGATGAAGTGGATTTCACGGTAAAGCTATTACACGACAGGATTACAAAATTGCGCGAACTATCCCCCTTATGGGAGATGTACAAAGACGGCGTTGACCTCAATACTGTGCAGTGGGCAGCACACTAGAGAACTGCCCTTTGCCCGTCTGGCTAAGTTGTCGGCCAGCTGGTTTACAGCAACGTAAACGGCGCTGACCTCCGCCTTGCCAGCCGGACAAATCTTCAGTTCTCTTGAAAAAAGAAGGAGTACAAAATGGCATACAGCGAAAAAGTATTGGATCACTATGAGAATCCACGTAACGTCGGTTCGATGGACAAAAGCGACTCATTCGTCGGTACGGGCATGGTCGGTGCACCCGCCTGCGGTGACGTGATGAAGCTGCAGATCAAGGTCGGTAAAGACGGCATCATCGAAGACGCGAAGTTCAAGACGTACGGATGCGGCTCGGCGATCGCTTCCAGTTCGCTGGTGACCGAATGGGTCAAGGGCAAGACGGTGGATCAGGCGTTGGCGATCAAGAACACACACATCGCGGAAGAATTAGCCTTGCCGCCGGTGAAGATTCATTGCTCGATCCTGGCGGAAGATGCCATCAAAGCGGCGGTTGCGGACTACAAGTCAAAGCATGGTGCAACGCTTGAAACTGCAGCCTGTAACGGAAACAAATAGGAGTCGGACATGAGTGTCACGTTGACGGAAAACGCTGCCAAACATGTGCAGAATTTTTTGATTAAGCGCGGAAAAGGCGTTGGACTGCGCTTGGGCGTGCGCACCAGCGGATGCTCCGGCATGGCGTATAAGTTGGAATTTGCCGATGCGGTAGACGGTGCCGATTTGCAATTTAACAGCCATGGTGTGACGGTGTTGGTCGATCCGCAAAGCTTGCCATACATCGACGGAATGGAACTTGACTACACACGCGAAGGGTTGAACGAAGGTTTTAAATTCAACAATCCAAACGTGAAGGATGCGTGCGGGTGTGGAGAAAGCTTCAAGGTCTGATGCGTTTTTTGCTATGAAGTCACTCGATTTTCAGCAGGACTTCTTCAAGTTGTTCGAAATCCCACTTGGCTTCAAGATCGACACCATGCTGCTCGACCAGCGTTACCGCGACTTGCAGTCACAAGTCCATCCGGATAAGTTTTCGCATCTTCCCGAAACCGAACAGCGCCTTTCCCTGCAATGGGCTACCCGTGTGAACGAGGGCTATCAAACCTTGAAGAGCCCGCTTGCGCGGGGCCGATACCTACTGTCATTGCAAGGTGTCGATACCCAGGAAGAGACGAACACTGCGATGCCACTCGATTTCCTGATGCAGCAGATGGAGCGGCGCGAAGCCTTGCACGCTGTGCTTCAGTCCAAGGATATCGGCGCGCTCGACGCGTTGAGCAAAAACAACCGGAAAGAGGTGGCGCTATTGCATCAACAGTTAGAGAGTGAGCTCGACGTCTCGCATGATTTTCTCGCAGCAGCGGGCACTGTGCGAAAATTGCGCTTCCTGGAAAAACTTGCGGAAGAGATCGCTTCCGCCTACGACGAATTAGACTCCTGACATGGCACTGCTACAAATATCCGAACCGGGATTAAGCGCGGCTCCCCACCAGCACCGGTTGGCGGTAGGCATCGATTTAGGCACGACAAACTCTCTGGTTGCGACCGTGCGTAACGGTATCAGTGTGGTGTTAAACGACGAAACGGGTTCGGCTCTGTTGCCCTCGGTCGTGCGTTATTCGGAAGCGGGTGGTGCGCAAGTGGGTATCACCGCACAAGACCAGCAGAGTGTTGACCCGCAGAACACCATCGTATCTGTGAAGCGTTTTATGGGGCGCGGTTTGAAGGATGTGGGCGAGGTCATCGATCTGCCGTACCGTTTTGTGGATTCGCCGGGCATGGTGCAGTTGCGCACGGTGGCGGGCGTGAAAAGCCCCGTGGAAATTTCTGCCGAAATATTGAAAGTGTTGCGCGACCGAGCCGAGCGTTCGCTGGGCGGGGATTTGGTCGGCGCGGTCGTCACCGTTCCCGCCTATTTCGACGATGCGCAACGTCAAGCAACGAAAGATGCGGCGAAATTGGCCGGATTGAACGTGCTGCGTCTTCTCAATGAGCCTACCGCTGCGGCAATCGCATACGGTTTGGATAACGCCTCCGAAGGTGTGTACGCGGTATATGACTTGGGCGGAGGAACATTCGATATTTCCATCCTGCGCTTGTCCAGAGGCGTATTCGAAGTGCTCGCGACCAATGGCGATTCGGCCCTGGGCGGTGACGATTTCGACCAGCGTATTTATTGCTGGATCTTGGAAAAGGCAGGCTTGTCGCAATTGGGTGCCAACGACACACGTCTGCTTTTGACCCATGCGCGTGCCGCGAAAGAACAACTTACCGACACGGTGCAAACACAAATAACGGCGGTTTTAAGTGGCGGTGAACTTGTCGATGTCACGCTCACGCGCGACGATTTTTACGCGATGACACAGAACTTGCTGTCCCGCACCTTGCAGCCAACCCGTCGCGCATTGCGGGATGCGAAGTTGGCGGTGGAAGATGTCAAAGGCGTGGTGATGGTGGGCGGCTCGACACGTATGCCCCAAGTGCAACGAGCTGTTGCCGAACTGTTCAAGCAAACGCCTCTGACCAACCTTGACCCGGATAAAGTGGTTGCACTGGGTGCGGCCATCCAGGCCAATGTGCTGGCGGGCAATCGGAATACGGATGAATGGCTTCTGCTCGATGTCATTCCGCTCTCGCTCGGGATCGAGACCATGGGCGGTCTCAGCGAAAAGATTATTCCGCGCAACAGCACCATTCCCAGCGCGCGCGCGCAAGAGTTCACCACGTTTAAAGACGGACAGACGGCTCTTAGCATCCATGTGGTGCAGGGTGAGCGCGAGTTGGTAAGCGATTGCCGTTCGCTGGCGAGATTTGAGTTGAGGGGTATCCCGGCGATGGTCGCGGGGAGTGCGCGTATCCGTGTCACCTATCAGGTGGATGCGGATGGTTTGTTGAGCGTGACGGCGCGGGAGATGAACAGCGGTGTTGAATCCGCAGTGACGGTGAAGCCATCGTATGGTTTGAGCGAAGGCGACATCACGCGTATGTTGCAAGACGGCAACCAGCACGCCCGCGACGATATGCAGGCACGTGCTTTGCGGGAACAGCAGACCGAGGCCGCACAACTTTTGGAAGCCGTGGATAACGCTCTTCAGTTGGATGGGGAGGCTTTGCTCGATGTGCAATCACGAGAGCGTATCCGCAGTAGCATGGAAGCCTTGCGCAATGTGTTGGGGGGAAGTGACCACCTTGTAATCAAACGTGCGGTCGAAGGCTTAAATCAGGCGACGGTGATTTTTGCCCAAGCGCGTATGGATCGAAGTGTTTCAACGGCACTCAAAGGTCATAACCTTTCGGAATTGGAAAGCTAGCAATGACTCAGATCATCGTTTTGCCACATGAGGAACTGTGCCCGAAAGGGGCGCTGTTCGAGGTGACGCCGGGTATGTCGATCTGCGATGCCTTGTTGGAACATGACATCGAAATCGAGCATGCCTGCGAGAAATCCTGCGCCTGCACCACCTGCCATGTCATTGTGCGCGAGGGATTTCGGAGTCTGGAAGAAGCGGAAGAACTCGAAGAAGATATGTTGGACAAGGCGTGGGGATTGGAACCCAATTCGCGCTTGAGCTGCCAGGCCAAGATTGGTGACACGGCGCTGGTGATCGAGATTCCAAAATATTCCATCAACATGACGAAGGAGGGACACTCGAAATGAAATGGATAGACATACGCGACATCGCCATCGCGCTTTCCGAAAAATATCCCGAAGTCGATCCGCACACTGTGTTGTTTGTGGATCTGCATAATTATGTAGTTGATCTTGACGGTTTCGACGACGACCACAGTCGCGGTGGCGAGAAGGTGCTGGAAGCGATTCAGGCAACCTGGATGGAAGAGGCCGAGTGATATGCTGAAAATCTGGCGTAACATTTCCAGCCGCTGGCTTTACCTCGCTGGCGCATTCATCGTTTTAATTCTGTTCGGCACCGCTTTGTATTTGCAGTATGTCCTGCGTGAAGACCCCTGTCCTTTATGTATGGTGCAACGTCTTATCTTCATCGCCATGGGCGTGATTTTCCTCATCGCCGCAGTACATAAGACCGGCCGTATCGGCAATTGGATCTATTCATCCCTGATCGCACTCACCGCTTTGGGCGGTGTGGCCGTGGCTTCGCGCCACATCTGGATCCAGCATCTGCCGAAAGATCAACTACCCGCCTGCGGACCGGGGCTGGATTTCATGCTCAAGCACTTCCCGATGGCGGAGGTGTGGCAGGAATTGATGCACGGCTCGGGCGAATGTGCAGCCAAGGGCTGGACGTTCCTGGGGTTGGATCTTCCCGAGTTGGCGCTAATTGGTTATGTGGTCTTGGGAGCATGGGCCGTAGTGATCGCGTTGAAGAAATAAACCGCACCGCGAAAAACTTCTTACAACCTCAATACAATCTCACCTTGATCTGCACCGAGATCGCGCCATACAAGCGGTCTTTGTAGGTGGGAACAAACGCCACGTTGGCACCCAGACGTTCATATTCGACACAAGCAACGGGAATGATGGCGGGAAACCAGCCACCGTTGAGCATCCTCGGATAACCGTCAAAACCTCCAATCACGGCCCCCAATTTCACGTTGCCCCAAGTGAACGGTTCCCAATACATTCCCGCATAGTGCGACGTCTCGCGGTCGCTGTTGTTGAACTGCCCGACCGTTAGCGAACTCGTGTTGGAATAGCGATACTCCACGCCTAATCCCGAGTTGGCATTATTCAATCCCTTAGTCGTATCGAAATGGAAAGAGTAAAAGCCCGAGTTCACCCACAGTTGCTTCTGCGGTGTCACTTCTGCCCAAGTGAAGGGCGGTAAACCTTCAGCGTGTGTATTGGAGGCGCAAGAGAACAAAAAGAATAGCGAGATGAGTAGGGCACGCATGGTGCGATGGAGTGTACTAAATTCGGCGATGCTCACGTCTGGAAAATAGAATGGGAAGTTGTGTTGGGCGTATGAAAGTTGCACATCTTGATTTAAGGCAGGTCTGATTAAGACCGTTCGTGGTGAGTGTTTTCCGTTCGCTCCCTCGATACACCGCGCAAGCGCGGCACTCGGGACGAACGGAAAAAGTATCGAACCATGGCTTTCGGATTTAATCAGACCTTCCTTAAGGTATCTCGGACTAAGTTGTCATTCCCGCGAAAGCGGGAATCCAGCGTCTTTAATTAACTGGGTTCCCGCTTTCGCGGGAACGACAAAACCGAATTAATCAGCGCCTCCCAAACAAAAGATTAAAGAATCGTTCTTCGATTGGTGGAAAATAGAAAGCGTTTCCAACACAAGACCTATACCGAAAGTCCCACCGTGAACTTCCTCGCCCATGCCCTACTTGCCGGTGACTCTCCCGCCTTGATCGTGGGCGGAGTCGTTGGCGATTGGATCAAAGGCACTTTGCCCGGCATATTGCCGCCCGACCTCGCCAAGGGCGTGACCCTGCATCGCGCCATTGATAATCACGCCGAAACCCATCCCGCTTTTTGCCGCAGCCGCACCCGTGTCTCACCCCAGCGCAGACGGTATGCCGGCGTCCTCGTCGATGTGTTCTACGACCACCTGTTGGCGAAGCATTGGGCGGATATACATCACCGCCCGCTGGATGAATATTGCAACGATGTCTATCGCCACATCCAAAATCGTTTGCACGACTTGCCGCAATCGTCACACCTCGCTCTCAACATGATGGCGCAGCAAGATTGGCTCAGCAGCTATGCACACATCGAAGAGATCGCCGACGTATTGGCGCGCATGTCACGCCGCGCACGACAGCCCAATCCGCTGGCGAATGGCGAGCTAGAGTTGCTTGCGGACGTGGAGGGATTTACGGAGGATTTTTACGAGTGGTTCGGTGATGCGAAAGGGTTTTGTCAGGAGTGGCAGAACGTGTAGGGCGGGCAAATTTGCCCACGCGGGGTTGGAGGAATTAGATTGCAACGTGGGTACCTATAACTGTGCCTACCCTACTTCGCTCCCCATTTGGGGTAGTACGTTGAGATTATTAGTACACCACATCATGATCTCCCACATTGACGGGGATGATCTCTTCATCTTTGATCAACAGCTCCAGCGTAATGCGGTACGAAAGGTTGATGGAGATGGAATGCAACCCTTGCAGTTTGCCGCTGAGGGCATGCAGGCGTAACGAGGGGTGATACGGATCCAACTCCAGTAATTGCAGCGTCTTGAGATATTGCTTTTCCAGATCAGGATGACGCTTTAGGAAACGTGCCGCGCGTCTGTCGTATTGCGCGGTGAAGATGAGTTGGAAGCTCATGCGGCAGGTTTTTTCACACGCTTAACGTGGACTGACGCGGACTCTTTCACAAAGCGCCCTGCCGCGACATCGGCGTGTGTCTCCGCCAGTGCCGCTTCCAGTTCGCATTCGCGCAGGTAGTGATACTGCGCAATATCCATCACCACGAACCTATCTTTGCCACGTACCGAAACGATGGCTTCCGGTCTGTTCTCCAACACGGCTTCGATGGCGGCGATCCCTCGGGTCTTCAAATCATTGGCAGTCAGGTTGGACATGGCGTGCTTTCTGTAGCTTTATTCAGGGTGCGGTGAATAGTACGTCAGATGATGCGACTCATCAACCGTTCCGAGACGGCCAACTTCCTAAGCTGCCAGATGCCCCGGTGTTTTTCAAAAAAAAGTACAGACTCGAATTGATCGTTGGACAAGAGATTGCCGACGTATTGGCGCGTATGTCACGCCGTGCACGACAACCCAATCCATTGGCAAATGGCGAGCAGGAGTTTCTTGCGGACGTGGAGGGATTTACAGGGGATTTTTACGAGTGGCTCGATGACGCGAAAGTGTTTTGTCAGGAGTGGCAGAATTTGTAGGGTGGGCAAGAGTTTCCAACGCGGTGATTCAACAAACAATCAGCGTGGGCAAAAAACCATTTCCCACCCTACTTGGCTTCATCGCGCAGCGTCCAGAGAGAAGCGAACGGGGTCGACGGCAGGGTTAGCCGTGTTACAGCGCATTGTTCTCGGCGCGTCCAGTACGTGCCATCCAAACTAGGTACTCCTTGCCGAGGTTTGTGATGTGATATCTACTATCCAAGAGAACTATGAGCCGTCTCTCAAGGAGAAAATGAAGGTACTTCTCAAGTGTCCAGTCAGCAAAGGAATCGTTGAACATCTTTTGGACATGCTCGAAGTGCGATTCGATCAAAGCGAAAGATTGCCCCTGTCCAGTAACCTGGTTCAACTTCTTCAGCAGGTAAATCTGGCTACCGAAGATCAGATTTTGAATCTGCTCAAACTCCAAACCGACTTGTGCGGCCGCGAGGTATTTGATCAAGACTTTCGTTGTCTCGCCTTCAACGCTAAGTTGTCGCGTGGTGAGCTCGTTTCTAATCCGACTTTCGATGTCCTGAAGCACAACCGTATTGCCGATGGCGAGCAGTAATTCTTGTGCTGCTTCAATCTTCTTTGGATCTTCTCGCTGAATTTCCGGGTTGGGTTGGGTTCTGATCCCCGTTTTGTCGATAGATGTGATTCGATCAAGCAATGCACGCAATTGCACGTGAAAGAAGAGCAAGCAGACTATCCCGAAGGCGAATGCAAAGTGTGGCCACCCCAAGGCTGCGATTATTCCGGGCACTGTGGTCTCCATAGGCGGCTAACGAATAGCGTTTATCTGCCGCCCTCCCCAAACGTGTTAACTGCGCGACTTG
>CAZRZH010000070.1:0-13985 GCA_964604485.1 uncultured Sideroxydans sp. | reverse complement strand
AAAACCGTTAAGTACAAACTTGATTCGACAAAGCCTGTGCCATTGTCAAAAAAGCAAAAGGCCGAAATCAAGAAGCTGTCTGAATTGCCGGATAGCAAAATAGACTACAGCGATAGTCCCTCGCTGACGGATGCGTTTTGGAAGAACGCAGTGAGTCCATTTCACAAGCCAACCAAGTCATCCACGACTGTGCGCGTAGATTCGGATGTGTTGGCATGGCTAAAGTCACAAGGGAAAGGTTACCAGACGCGCATTAACGCAATTTTGCGTGCCGCCATGTTGCATGAAATAAAACACTAGCTGTACGACCCGCATATCGCATCTGCGCCGTTATGCGTGCATCACCCTGACGCCGATCACTTCGCTTTTGCCTTTCAGCTCCAGTGCGCGCCGCTCAAGGTCATCTCTCTTTAGCCCTGCGGCCTCATAAGCGGCATCGCTTATTAACGCTTCACCTTCGCGCGCTTGCGAAGTTAGGCGGGCAGTTATGTTGACGTTGTCGCCCATAGCCGTGAAATCAACGTAACCCCCCGCATCGCCGACCACGCCGAAATAGACCAATCCGGTGTGGACGCCAACGCCGATTGGCAGCCAAGGGCCGTCTTTCGTGCCGTGCCCGGTGACATGCAGCAGTTCTTGCGCTGCTTCGATCGCCAGGTTGGCATGGCGTGCTCCGCAAAAACCGGGAATGTAGTGGCCGATGATTTCATCGCCGACCAGTTTGTCGACGGATGCGTCTGTCCTGGTCAACACTTTGTTGGCAACGGAATAAAAACGATTCATCAAATGCGTGAATTCGGTAGGAGTCATTTTTTCCGCCAAGGTGGTGGAGCCGCGTACATCCGCGAACAGCAGGGTCATCACCACCTCGGCTCCGCCCTTGTAGTTTTGCGCGAACTCTTCGCAGATGTTGCAGAAATTCGGATTCTTGTTGGAGCGATGTTTGCCGGTGAAGCGTATGAGCTGCGCGCCGATCCCGCCAAGCGGCACATTGCAGACCTTGTAATGCGGGTTGGATGGCAACATTCCGTACAGATGTCGTCCGCGGTGTATGGCAGGGTTTTCGCCGGTCAACAAGCCGCGCCACATTTTTTCAATATTGGGATCCGTTGCCATGGCTTCCTCCTAAAGGATTGACGCAACCGTTTGTCCGATGCCGGTAGAAAATCTCAGGCACTTCGGGCGGGATGATAGCCCAAGTGTCAATACAGCAACCTATCTTGTATTAGTGGTCAAGCGCCAATTGCCCTGCGGCTTAATTCCGGTGACGAAAAAACATACTGACCCATCGCATCATTGCTTTCGCCTGAGCAAGAAGGATTGAAGGCCGTGTCCTGCCATCGGGCACTGAGGTTGCTGTTCGTTCCTCATGATGGTCGCTTGCCTCGCGGGTATCGGGCATCTGTACGACCTGGATTGCCAGCTCGTTAATCAACGCGGAGAGTTCAAGGCCGCGCGCCGGCTCGATACATAAGTCGAGCCAATCACTCTCGTCTAAGGTGCCGTTGGTATGTTCGGCGATCCCAAAATCCGGCAACAGTTTTTCGGCGATGCGGACCAGTCTTGCCAAAGAATTGCAGTGAGCGGGATCGCCGGTTTGTGGTGTGTGGTGCAACTCCACCACCTCGATTATTTGATGAGGGAGGTTCCAGTGCCGTGCCAACTGGGCACCGATGTAACCATGAGTTACACCCAATAACTCCAACTCGACTTCATGTATGGGCCGCTTGGGTTGCAAACGCAGTTGGTGATGCAGCTCATCGCTGGCTTCAGGATCAAGATGGTGCAATGCCATCAAGCCGATGTCATGCAGCAGACCTGCGAGAAAAATCAGATTCTCGTCCGGCTGTATGCGATGGGGCATTGCCCGTGAGAGCGTGTTGACCACGATGGCGACAGTCATGCTGTGCGTCCACAAGTCATGCGGATCAAAGCTCTTTCCCGCAGGTTGATTGCTTAATTCCGATAGGGTTGCCATGCCGATGGCCACAGACTTCATGCGCTTCATACCCAGCAACATTGCGGCATCCCGGATGGAGTTGATCTTGCGTCCGACACCCAGCACCGGGGCGTTAGCCAAGCCCAGCAATCTTGCGGAAAGTTGCGGATCCTGCTCAATCAAGCGCAGCATTTGCGCTTCACCTGCCTCGGTATCCAGGGGGAGAGCCAGCAACTTGTGAGCAATAGCCGGCATGGCGGGAAGTGCATCAAGATTTCCCAGCGCCCAATTGAGTTTGCTGCCGACCTGCTGGTTTCTCATACGTGAGCCTTTGGCAAGCCTGAAACCCGCAGTTGGCGAAGAAGGTTCGTGAATTGCGGCGGATTATGACGTTTAGGTGGCAGGTGCGATTTTATTCGGCACCTGGCCGTCACCAGGCGCTTCAAATATTCTCCGACCGGGTCAGTAATCACACCGAGCGAGATTATTTCTTTTTGAGGACAGTCACCTTGTTGACAAAGGTGATGCTGGGGAAAGTACGGTTCAGCGCTTTGCTTTTGAAATTTTCCAATGTCGATCCGCTATCAAACCCGATGATATCGCCCTTCTTGGTGACGACCGTCCCGGTGGCGAGCCAACGGGTTTGATGGTTTTCGCTGACTTCGATATAAGTGAATTGCGGAATGTCGATGATGCTGACAACGGTGCCCTGCAACGTTTGCTCGATTTGCGGCGGGTTGATCGGTTTGAGTCTGCTCATGGCGTCCGCCGGCATCTGCTGAGCGACGGGTGCACCACCCGAACCCGTTTGAGTCGGAACGAAAGGTTCGTCGGCAGCCGGTTTGTTGTCGCATGCGGCGAGTGAGAGCAAGGCCAAAGTCGAAATCAGTACAGTGCGTTTCATTTTATGTTCCTGAACAAGAAAAGTGAGATTGCGAATATTACTAAAATCATCGCATTCGGGGTTGGTCTTTCGAAGTCAAACCCGTTTTGAAACGGTGGATTATTTCTTCTTCTTTTGCGATTCGATAATCTCGCGGTATTGCTTCAGTTCAGTCTCGATGGTGGAAAGTTGGTAGTAGTCGTTGCCGGCGCGTTTGGCCAATTCCAATTGTTCGATAGCACCGCGCAGGTCTCCGTGCAGGATCAAGTAATAGGACAACACGTGATGCTCTTCCTGAGGGCGGCCCAGAGCCGCATAGGTTCTCGCCTGCAATTCATACAGCTTGGGGTCGTTGCCATTCTGGTTCACTTGCTCATCCAGCAACTTGAGCGCGTCGGTGTATTGATGTTCCTGTAACAGCGCCTCAGCATAATCGTAGATTAGCGCGTGATGCCCGGGAAACTGCTTTAGCGCCTTGCGGTAAAAGGCAAGGATGTCCTTGTCCTGTTTGTCCAGCCGCTTGATCTGTCCGGCCAGTGCCTCGATGCTGGCGTTGTGCGGCGCTTGTTGATACAGGGTGGCGAATTCCTGTGTGGCGAGTGCTTCCTGTTTGTTGTGCAGCAGGGCCAACACCAAACCGTAGCGCTGGGCGACGGGGTTGCCGAAGCGTTGTTCACCCAAGGCCGACCTGAAATAAGCCAGTGCTTCCTGGGGCGATTTTTGCAAGGCATTCACGCGCGCGCGCATCAGTTGAAAATCGAAACTGTCCGGCACCAGATGAAAGGGCAGTTGTTGCACCCGGTTGTCCACGTCGGCCACGCGCTCGGTGGTGACGGGGTGGGTGCGCAAATAGGAGGGAGTATCGCCTTCCTGGATCTGCGTGGCTTTTTGCAAACGGTCAAAAAAAGCCGGCATGGCGCGGGTATCCAGGCCGGATTTTTCAAGGATGCCCAGGCCGATGCGGTCGGCTTCTTTTTCATATTCGCGTGTGAAATTCAATTGCCGCTGCATCGCGCCGCCTTGTGCGCCGACGATTGCGGCATTGGCGGCTTGCGGGTTGTTGCGTGCGGCAAGAATGGCGACGGCAACGGTGGCCATGGCGGCGAGCGAATCGTATTTCTGACCGGACACCATGCGCGCCAGATGGTGCTGGGTGACGTGGGAGATTTCGTGGCTCAACACGGAAGCCAGTTCGGATTCGTTTTGCGCGAGCAGGAGCAAACCGGTGTTCACGCCGATGAAACCGCCGGGCAGGGCGAAGGCATTGATGGCGTTGTCGTTGATAACGAAGAACTCAAAAGGCTGGCTGGGTTCGCTGCTGTTGGCCACCAGCCGGTCGCCCAGCCGGTTCAGATAATCGGTGAGTTCGGGATCGTCCAGATAACTGTCGCTGGCGCGGATCTGGAACATGCTCTGTTCGCCGATCTGCCGTTCCATCTGCGGGGACACCATGGTCTGGGCGACATCACCCAAGTCGGGAAGCCCGTCCGCATTCAGGGCCAAGGGGAGCAGCAACAGGGCAGACAGAAGAATTTTTTGCATGGGCGCTATGATAACACCGGCTTATTTAGGTTCCCGGACAAGTCCTTCAAAACTGGACAGCATGCCTTCAAAGCCGCAAAATGCCTGCCTTACAGCAAGGCAGCTCATGGATTCCATCGGTAAATATCAAATCGTAAAAGAACTCGGTCGCGGCGCGACCAGCACGGTATTTTTTGCGATTGATTCTTTCAATGACCAACAGGTCGCGCTCAAACTGTTTAATCCGCAGATCATGGAAAGCGGCGCGAGTGGCAAGGCGTATCGCAAACTGCTGCTCATCGAAGCGTCCCTCGCCGGAAAACTCTCGCATCCCCACATCGTCAAAGTGTTCGACGCGGTAATGGACGGGCCGGTGAATTACATAGTGATGGAGTATATCGAGGGCGATACGCTGGAAAAATTCGGCGAGGTGGATAACTTGCTGAGTCTGGGGCGCGTCGCCGAGATCATCTACAAATGTTGCAAGGCGCTGGAATATGCGCAGTATCAGGGTGTCATTCATCGCGACATCAAACCGGCCAATATTCTCATTCGCGGCGACAGCGATATCAAGATCTCCGATTTCGGCTCGGCCGTGATCGAAAGCCAGCAGACCACCCAAGTGAGCGGGGTCGGTTCGCCGGCGTATATGTCGCCCGAGCAGATCAAGGAACAGACGCTGACGCATCAAACCGACATCTATTCTCTGGGCGTGACGATGTACCGCTTGCTGACCGGCAAGTTACCCTACGAGGCCGCCAACAATTTCAGCATGATCTACCAGATCATGAATTTCGAACCGCCTGTACCCAGCACGTTCCGCCCCGATATACCGGCCACGCTGGACGCGATTGTGCTGCGCGCAATTTGCAAGGATGTGGCACACCGTTACCAGACATGGGATGAATTCGCGCGCGACCTGGTGTCGTTCATTAGTGACACTGTGCCGCCGCAGGAAGAGTTTTACGACACGGAAAAATTCGATACTTTGCGCGCGTTGCCTTTCTTCAAGGACTTCAGCGATGTCGAATTGTGGGAAGTGCTGCACATCAGCGAATGGCACAAGATCGCCAAGGATGAAAAGATCATCGGCGAAGGTGAATCGGGGCAGAATTTCTTTATTGTGGCGCACGGTTCGGTGCGCATCGTCAAACAGGGACGGCTGATCAGTTTGTTGCACAAGGGTGACTGCTTCGGCGAGATGGCGCACCTTTCTGGAGGGGACGCGAAACGGTCCACCGATGTGCTGGCCAAGAGCGATGTGAAGTTGATCGAGATCAATCCGGAAGTGCTCAGGTTGGCTTCGGCAAATTGTCGCTACCAGTTCAGCGATGCTTTCTTGCGTATGCTGGTGAAGCGGTTGGCGGTCGCCAATACGCGAATCTCGCGCTTGTTGAGCGATGACACGGAAGACGAATAACCATTTTTTTGGAGAAATAAAGATGTCGGGTTTTACCAATATTACGGCAAGTGAACTTTCCGCCTTGTTGACCAAGGATGCGGTGCAACTGGTGGATGTACGCACCGATGCGGAGGTCGCTCGCGGCCGCATCAAAGGCGCGATGAGCCTGCCCCTGCATTTGCTGCCCTTGCGCCTGACCGAATTGGATGCACGCAAAACAACGGTTTTCTATTGCCAAATGGGCGGACGCTCGTCTCAAGCCGCTGCTTTTGCTGCCGGGCAAGGTTTGCAAAATTCTGCCAATTTGCAAGGCGGCATTACTGCCTGGGCACATGCGGGCGGGGAGGTCGTCGCATGAGCACTGACCTGTTCGACGTTGAACTTGAAGTGCGCCGACTGGCATGTCCGTTGCCGATTCTGCGTGCCAAGAAAGCGTTGTCCACGATGAGCAGCGGACAGGTATTGAAAATCGTGGCGACGGACAAAGGTTCGCCCAAGGATTTCATCGACTTTTGCCGCCAGACCGGGAATGAATTGTTGGCTTCTGAAACGAGCGGTGAGGACTTTGTGTTCCTGATTCGTCGTCGTTAGCGGGTGTTAGGTGGGCACAAAATCGTGCCCACCCTACTCAACCTAACTTCTTGCGCTGTGCCTGCAACTGACCCAGCGTCGAAGCAAATTCTTCTAGCCTTTTCTTTTCCTGCTCCACCACGACTGCCGGCGCACGTGCGACGAAGCTCTCATTGCCGAGCTTGGCATGCGCTTTGGTGATTTCGTTGCTGAGGCGCGCAATTTCTTTATCAAGGCGTTCGCGTTCCGCCGCCACGTCGATCTCCACCTTCAGCATCAGTTTGAAATTGCCAACGATGGAAACGGGCGCATCGCCTTCCGGCAACTCAGCCACCACATTCACTTCGCTCAATTTGCCGAGACTGCTGATGTAAGGAGCCAAGGCATTCAGCGTTGCCGCATCACCCGCCGCGATCAACGGTACGCGCGTCGCGGGAGAGAGATTCATCTCACTGCGCAGACTGCGGGTGGCGGTCACGAGTTCCTGCAACAGCGCGATCTGTGCACTGGCGGCTGCATCGATCTTGCTGCTGTCGGCTTGCGGATAGGCCTGTTGCATGATGCTGTCGCCTTTGACATTCGCCATCGGCGCAACCGATTGCCACAACTCTTCCGTGATGAACGGGATGATCGGGTGGGTCAGACGCAGGATGGTTTCCAGCACGCGAACCAGAGTGCGGCGAGTGGCGCGTTGTTGCGCAAGGATAGAAGAGTTGTCACGTTCACGCGTGACATCGTTTGCCCCCTCTCCCACCGGGGGAGGGTTGGCCTGTCCTGAGCTTGTCGAAGGAGGGAGGGGGAACGCCAGTTGAACTTTCGCCAGCTCCACATACCAGTCGCAATAGGTGTTCCACACCAACTCGTATACCGCGCGCGCGGCCATGTCGAAACGGTAGTCGGCAAAATGTTGCGCCATCTCGACTTCCGCTTTTTGTAATTCGCTGATCATCCATTTGTCGGCGGCGGAATACTCGAGGCTGTCTCCAGAGGGTTCCCCCCCCCCAACCCGTGATAGCTCCCTCTCCCCATGGGAGAGGGGTGGGGTGAGGGTAGAGAGGGAGCTATCGTCGTTTTCGCTTTCAGCGAAAACGGAATCAAAGGCATTTAAGCCGACATCCTTGCCTTCGCAATTCATCAGCACGAAACGCGTGGCGTTCCACAGCTTGTTGCAGAAGTTGCGATAGCCTTCGCAACGCTGCATGTCGAACTTGATGTCGCGACCGGGCGAGGCGAGCGAGGCGAAGGTGAAGCGCAATGCGTCCGTGCCGAACGCGGTGATACCCTCGGGGAATTCTTTGCGCGTGCGTTTTTCGATCTTCTCCGCATCTTTCGGGTTCATCAATCCGGTGGTGCGCTTTTTCACCAGTGAGTCGAGATCGATACCGTCGATGAGGTCGATGGGGTCGAGCACATTGCCTTTGGACTTGGACATCTTCTGTCCTTCCGCATCGCGGATGAGGCCGTGCACGTACACGTCCTTGAACGGGATCTTGCCGGTGATGTGTTTGGTCATCATCACCATGCGTGCCACCCAGAAGAAGATGATGTCGAAGCCGGTGACCAGCACCGACGATGGCAGATATTTCTGCACGAATTCGTTCTGCGCGTCGAACGGCTTGTCCATCTCCCAATCCAGTGTGGAGAACGGCCACAGCGCGGAGGAGAACCAGGTGTCGAGCACATCGTTGTCGCGGTCTAGCTGCCCGGCGTAACCGGCCTTGTCGGCCAGCGTGCGCGCTTCGGCTTCGTCGCGCGCGACGAACACTTCGCCGTTCACGCCGTACCACGCGGGGATCTGGTGGCCCCACCACAGTTGGCGCGAGATGCACCAGTCCTGGATGTTGTTGAGCCACTGGTTGTAGGTGTTAACCCAGTTCTCGGGGTGGAACTTGATCTCGCCGGAGCTCACACATTCCAGCGCTTGCTCGGTGATGCTTTTGCCGCCATCGCCCGGTTTACTCATGGCGACGAACCACTGGTCGGTGAGCATGGGTTCGATCACCACGCCGGTGCGGTCGCCGCGCGGCACTTTGAGTTTGTGTTTCTCGGCTTTGTCGAAAACGCCCGCAGTCTCCAGATCGGCAACGATCTGTTTGCGTGCGGCGAATCTGTCTAAGCCTTGATATTGTTTCGGCGCGTTCTCGTTGATCTTCGCGTCCAGCGTGAGGATGGAGATCATCTCCAGCTTGTGGCGTTGTCCAACCGCATAGTCGTTGAAGTCATGTGCGGGTGTGACTTTGACAACACCCGTGCCGAATTCTTTATCGACATATTCATCGGCGATGATGGGGATGCTGCGCTCGCACAGCGGCAGTTGCACTTGTTTGCCGATGAGGTGTTTGTAGCGTTCGTCTTCTGGATGCACCATCACCGCCACGTCGCCCAACATAGTTTCGGGGCGGGTGGTGGCGACCGTGAGGTGTCCGCTGCCATCCGCTAGCGGATAACGGATGTGATACATAAAACCGTCTTCTTCCTCTTGCACCACTTCGAGGTCGGATACGGCGGTGTGTAATTTCGGGTCCCAGTTCACCAGACGTTTGCCGCGATAGATGAGGCCTTCGTTGAACAGGCGCACGAAGGTCTCGGTGACGGTTTTGTTCAGCGCGGGGTCCATGGTGAAACGTTCGCGCGACCAATCGGGCGAGGTGCCAAGGCGGCGCATCTGCTGGGTGATGGTTGAGCCGGATTCTTCTTTCCACTCCCACACTTTTTCCAGAAACTTCTCGCGTCCCAGATCGTGGCGCGTGATGTTTTTTGCATTCAACTGGCGCTCGACGACGATCTGCGTGGCGATACCCGCATGGTCGGTGCCCGGTTGCCACAGCGTGTTATCCCCGCGCATGCGGTGGTAACGCGTCAGCGCATCCATCAACGTCTGGTTGAAACCGTGGCCCATGTGCAACGTGCCGGTGACGTTGGGCGGTGGCAGCTGAATGCAGAATGATTCAGCTTTGTGTGCATCGAGTCCGGCTTTGAAATTACCGGATTTTTCCCATTCGGGATACCAGCGTGCTTCGATGTCTTTCGGGTCAAAACTTTTTGCGAGTTCCATTGCGGTCTGTGCGAGAAATGCGGGGTTTTAGGAAGGGCGCGATTATACAGGCGTAAGGGTGACACGTCTTTGTGCGGGAATGTCGCCGGGTCGCGGGCAGTGCTGTGGTGTGTTCCCGCAGCTGGGTGACGGCTATTTGGGAAAGGAGTCGAGTGTTTTGCGAATCAGTCCGGGGATTTCTGCGCGAATTTCTGCCAGCGCAAGAGCAATGGCTTGTTGTTGGGCATCGGCCAGATATTGCTGAAGTTTTTGCGCAACCAGACTGTCCAGATGAACTTCCAGCTCATGCAATAACTCGGGAGCAATCTGCGGGTTGAACGAGGGGGCCAGGGCGGGAGATTCCTCCGCCATCACAGTCAGGGTGGGGTAATCCGCCGTTGCTTCGCCGACCCGTTCAAACAAAATCGGCACACCATCGGGTGGCAGTGGTTTGTTATTCATGAACGCAATTTGGACAGATCGGTGTGATTGATTTCGTAGCCACGATCACGGTAGAACTTGAAGCGGATACGTCCCAACTGCGCGTCGTCTGCAGAGCTACCGACGATTTCGATGACCCGTTCAAAACGACTGAAGAAAGTCAGACATTCGTTATGCAAACTGATGAGCAACTCGGAGTGCGGGAAATTTTCATCGCGTGCGATGATGACCGGCAGGGTGGTCGCATCCGCTTCGTGACTGCGGCAATGCGGAATAAACGCGGTAGCGGGATAGTGCCAGAGTAGTTTGTCCAACTTGTCTGCGGTGACGTCATCCGGAGTGTGCAACACCACGCGCATTCCATTCTGCATCGCTTTGTGGCTCAACTGGCAGGCAGTGCGTAACTTATCTTCACTGCCTGTATAAAAATCGACTTTGGTCATGTATCGGGATGGACAAGATGAATGGCGGGGCGATTATAACAAAGGCGATGATTGACAGAGTCCCGGCCTCGACCTGCCTGCCATAACCCGATACACCTCGTCAACCAGAAAGAATATATAGGCCGTTTTTTCGGTTGACCATGTTGCGGGGGGGGTATCGTGCCGAGCGTTTTTTGCAAACCACGGTTTAATTTTTCAAAACTTTACGCTGCCCAAACTTCTCAAGGAGAGAATCACATGCACCTCACTCCCAGCCTACGCAAAGCTAGCGAACTTGGCCTAGCTTTAACCGCCGTTGCCACCCTGATTCTCGCCGGATGCGGCGGCGGGGGCGGAAGCAGTAGCCCCAACACGGGTGGCACCACACCCGCCGTCACGACGACCACCGTCACCCCGTTCAAAGGCATGTTCACTGGCGGTAACGTCTCGTTGGTGGATGCCAACGGCATCGCGGTGACACTCAGTGCGGGCGGCAGCATCAATGCCAGCGGCGTGGCTTCCGTTACTTACCCGGCCAGCGTCAGCTATCCGCTGACCGTGAATGTGGCGGGTACTTATCTGGATGAGACGAGCGGTGTTGGCGCAACGGGAACGCTTTCTTCCGGCAATCCATTGCAAGGTTTGATTCCCTCCTCAACTGAGGCAATGGCAGCTTCAGGTGTACCCGTCACTGCCATCACACACATGGCACGCACCATGTTGCCCGCCACAGGCTTCAGTGCCGCTTCTGCTGTGGCCGCCATCACCGGTGCAGCCAGCAGCGTGCTGGGCATCTCCTCCTACAGCCAGGCCATGCTGCCGCCGGTGTTCAATGCACAGGGGCAGACCACCGATCCGGCCACGATCAAACTGGCGGCTTTGGCCAACGTCATCGGACAGCAGGGAACCGGAGCGGACTTGGGAGCCAATTTGCAGGACATCGCCACGAAGCTGGCGGCAGGCAGTGCGGTGACGGCGGTGATCCCGCAGGCGACATTCGATGCGGCGCTGATTGCGGTGAACCAGATAGGCGGAGCCTCGGGTATGGTACCGGCAGGTATGGCTATACCGACCATTCCTGTGTTTATTTTGCCTGGCGGTTCGCTGGGGAATGCGATCTCGGGCGGGGGGAATAGTGGTGGTGGAACTGTTGCGCCAATGCCAAGCATCACCGGATTTAACCCAACAATGGGTGCAGTGGGTACATCGGTCACCATCATGGGGACGAACCTTGTTCTGGGATTCCCACCCGCGCCTACTGTCAAGTTTGGTGCAACTAACGCAGGCGGCCCTTACACGAATGTGAGCAACACAGGCATCACGGTCACCGTTCCGGCGGGCTTGGCGGCGGGCACGCATACCATCACCATCGGCGGGATGTCGGGTACGCCAGTCACTGTTGGGACTTTCACGGTGACTACTCCTGTGGCGGCTGTACCTGCAGTACCAACAGGGCTGACCGCAACAGCGGTCTCTTCGTCTCAAGTTGATTTGAACTGGACAGCGGCGGCAAATGCAACAGGCTATAACGTATATCGAGCAAATGCCGCATACGTTGCAACCAGCTTGGCCAACAAGATCACCGCAACGCCCATCACTGGCACAACCTATAACGACACTGGGCTAACGGCTGGTACTACTTATTTTTACAGGGTTGCAGCAGTCAATACGCCTGCCGCACTTCAAAGCATGGCTTCAATTGAAGCGAGTGCGACGCCAATGCTTGTAGGTGGTGGATCAACCGTTGCGCCCGGCACATTGTTGGGTGGGGCGATTCAGGGAACACCTCTTAACCTGACCACAGCAGTCTCGACATACGCCGGATCAGGCTCGGCAGTCTCCGGTGGAACCGCCCCCACAGATGGTGTTGGTGTGGCGGCGTCATTTTCTGCTCCAGCGCGTATTACCTCCGATGGCATCAACTTATATGTTGCAGATAAGTTGTTCATTCGCCAGATCGTGATTGCCACAGGTGCAGTGATAACCCTGGCGGGGAACGGTAGTGGGGGAATGTTGGGTGCAGTGGATGGTACTGGGGTTGCCGCCTCTTTTTCATCGGCTACGGGTATCACTACCGATGGATCGAGCTTATATGTTGCTGATCGCGGAGCTCGCAAGATTCGCAAGATAGTGATTGCCACAGGCGAGGTAACCACCCTTGCAGGATCGGGGGCAGCAAGCTCGTTAGACGGTACGGGTGTTGCCGCAACTTTCAAAGCGCCTGCCGACATTACTACCGACG
The DNA here is from genome assembly GCA_964604485.1 of uncultured Sideroxydans sp. Classification (GTDB taxonomy): domain Bacteria; phylum Pseudomonadota; class Gammaproteobacteria; order Burkholderiales; family Gallionellaceae; genus Sideroxyarcus. The sequence goes on along the minus strand of CAZRZH010000070.1, from coordinate 1,531 downwards.
GTACCAATCTGTATGTGCTTGATGATGTCAGCAACAGCATCCGTAAAATCGAAATTGCCACGGGCGTGGTCACCACACTGGCGGGGTCTGGTGCGAATTCAACTGTAGATGGGATAGGGATAGCAGCATCTTTTTGGGCTCCCAAAGGCATTACCACTGACGGAACCAATTTGTATGTGACTGAAACTATGGGTGCAATTCGCAAGGTTGTGATTGCTACAGGAGCGGTAACCACATTAGCAGGGCCCGGCACTTTATTTACATCGGCAAACGGGACGGGTGCAGCCGCATCGTTTTCTGGCCCCCAAGGGATTACCACTGATGGCACTAATCTATATGTGGCAGAAGCAACAGGGAACAAAATCCGTAAGATTGTGATTGCTACTGCTGTGGTTACTACTCTGGCGGGATCGGGCACAGGGGCGGTGGTTGATGCAACAGGCGTTGCTGCATCAGTCTTTGCACCAAGCGGCATCACCACCGATGGCAGTAGCTTGTATGTGTCGGAAACAGGTAGCAGGAAAATCCGCAAGATTCAGTAACGCGGCAGTGCTGTTGTTAGCAACACACGCCGCCCGACTCGTTCGGGCGGTTCTGTTTTGTGCTTGCCGAGAGTTGAAATGAGTTTATGTGTGGCGTGCAGGGGGGCGAAACTTGCAGACAAGTTAAACCATTTTGCCAGATTGAACCTGCACCTTTTTCGCTTCGATGATTTTACTGAACGCCGGGCTGGGGGTCGACCAATCCACCACATCGATCTTGATCGGCAGGTCGGATGTGGTGAAGTCGTGGTTGAGTGCGGCCATGAGTGACAGGCTCATGGGTTGGTGGGTGATGACGGCGAGGTCGAGGTTGGAATATTTTTTTGCGCGGCCTGTCGCGCGCGAACCAAAACCCCACACGTCATATTGCGCAACATGACGTGCCAATATCTCCCGCACGATCTCCCAGTGATGCGGATCAAGGTCTATTGGCGGAGCGGACAGCGCGATCATTCCCGTCGGCTTCTGGCGATGAGTTGCTGGTGCAGGTGGCGGGCTTCTTCGAGGAAGTCTGGTGCGATGGCATAGACCTGCGCGGCCTTTTCCTGATCGTAGGTATGGCTGCTGTTGGTGCGCGCCTGACGGTAATCTTTCCGGCGCAGCCAGTCCGAGCGCAACAATTGTTTTTCGTTGCCCGTGCGAATGATGTTCTGGAATGTCGCCAAGTCGAATTCTTCCGGGTTAGCCGTGGTTTCTTCCAGATAGCGTTTGAGCATCTTGTGGCTCAACTCGTAGGTGAACTTAAAACAGTGACAGGTTGAATTGCGCAGTTGCTCAAACAGGCTGAGATCGGCTTTCGCTGTGTCTGAGGTGGCATAGCACAAGCTTGTTTCGAGTTGCTGAATTGCGTTGCCTAGCGGGGTGAAGTCGAGGCTCATAGATTTTAGGGGGCCCCAAAAAGTTTGTCGCACCGGCGAAGGCCGGTGCCCAGTAGATTTTAAACACTGGATTCCGGCCTTCGCCGGAATGACGAGATAAGTTGCTACTAT
>CAZRZH010000069.1:0-14152 GCA_964604485.1 uncultured Sideroxydans sp. | reverse complement strand
ACCGACACAAGGATTTTCAATCCTCTGCTCTACCGACTGAGCTACCAGGCCATTTGTTACCACCCCACGGGGCGGGTAAAACGAAGGCGCGCATTGTAGCGATAAGCCGCGCGGCGGGCAATACAAAAAAACGAACCCCGCACTGGGGCGGGGTTCGTCAGGTATAACAAGTGCCCGAACCGTAGCGAGCGGTTTGAGCGCAAAGTGCCCGGGGCACAGAAACCAAAAAGTACGTTTTGTACCTATGGATTCCGAGCACCGCGCAACGCTGAAATCAAGCCGCGCAGTAAGTTCTGTTACATCATGCCGCCCATTCCACCCATGCCGCCCATATCGCCACCGCCCATACCGCCGGCCGGTTTATCTTCAGGCAATTCGGCCACCATGCACGCTGTGGTCAGCATCAAGCCCGCGATGGACGCTGCATTTTGCAATGCAACACGTGTCACTTTGGTTGGATCAACCACGCCCATCGCCAACATGTCGCCATATTCGCTGCTGGCAGCGTTGTAACCAAAGTTGGCACTTTGACCTTCCAACACTTTGTTCACAACCACAGACGGCTCATCACCCGCATTTTGCACGATGGCACGCATCGGGGCTTCCATAGCACGCAACACGATCGTGATGCCCGCATCTTGGTCGTGATTGACACCTTTGAGCTTGGCCACGGCAACTTTGGCGCGCAGCAACGCCACACCGCCTCCGGGAACGATACCTTCTTCCCAAGCAGCACGGGTTGCATGCAGTGCGTCTTCGATACGCGCTTTCTTCTCTTTCATTTCCACTTCGGTGGCAGCACCGACCTTGATCACGGCAACGCCGCCAGCCAATTTGGCTTTACGCTCTTGCAGCTTTTCCTTGTCGTAGTCGCTGGTGGATTCTTCGGCTTGCTTGTTGATCTGAGTGATACGACCCTTGATCGCCTCTTCCTTGCCTGCGCCGTCGATAATGATGGTGTCTTCCTTGCCCACTTCGATGCGCTTGGCTTGACCCAGCTCGGCCAGCGTGGCTTTTTCCAGTGACAGACCCACTTCTTCAGCGATCACGGTGCCGCCAGTCAGGATAGCGATGTCTTCCAGCATGGCTTTGCGGCGGTCGCCAAAACCGGGAGCCTTGACAGCAACTGTCTTCAGTATGCCGCGAATGTTGTTCACTACCAGTGTTGCCAGTGCTTCACCATCCACATCTTCAGCAATGATCAGCAGCGGACGGCCTGCCTTGGCGACTTGTTCCAGCAACGGGAGCAAGTCACGAATGTTGGAGATCTTCTTGTCGTGCAACAAGATAAAGGCGTTCTCCATCGCGGCGATTTGTTTGTCCGGATTGTTGATGAAATACGGGGACAGATAGCCACGGTCGAACTGCATACCTTCAACAACCTCAAGTTCGCTGTCGAGCGACTTGCCGTCTTCAACGGTGATGACGCCTTCCTTGCCAACCTTGTCCATCGCATCGGCAATGATCTTGCCGATGTTGGCATCGGAATTGGCGGAAATGGAACCCACCTGGGCGATTTCTTTGCTGGTCGTACACGGCTTGGACAGATTCTTCAGTTCCGCAACGGCCGCGATAACGGCTTGGTCAATACCGCGTTTCAGATCCATCGGATTCATACCAGCAGCCACGAACTTCATGCCTTCTTGCACGATGGATTGTGCCAACACAGTCGCGGTCGTGGTGCCGTCACCGGCCACGTCGGAAGTTTTGGAAGCCACTTCCTTGACCATCTGTGCGCCCATATTTTCGAACTTGTCTTTCAGTTCGATTTCTTTGGCGACAGAAACGCCGTCTTTGGTAATAGTGGGTGAACCGTAGGAACGATCCAACACCACGTTGCGACCTTTGGGCCCCAGAGTTACTTTAACTGCATCAGCCAGAATATTGACACCAACGACCATTTTGGCGCGTGCGGCATCATGGAATTTCACGTCTTTTGCTGCCATGTTTATTCTCCCGAAATTATTTTACGATCCCGCCAAAGCGGGAATCCAAGTTATTGATTAAGCTTCGATTACGCCAATGATGTCGTCTTCACGCATTTGCAGATATTCGACTCCATCCAATTTGAAAGCCTGGCCGGAGTATTTGCCGAACAATACTTTCTCACCAACCTTGACGTTCATCGGACGAACCTTACCGTCTTCGCCGATTTTGCCGTTGCCCACAGCATAGATTTCACCTTGATCCGGCTTTTCGGTTGCCGCATCGGGAATCACGATACCGGATGCAGTTTTACGCTCTTCTTCCAGACGCTTGACGATGACGCGGTCATGCAAGGGACGAATTTTCATGCTTATTTCTCCTAAATTCAGTGGGTTGATAAAATGCGGAGGTGGAAAATCGGTGTAGTCAAACCACCAAAACAAAACCGAGAATCGTTCGCGGCAAGTCGCTGGTTAGCACTCTCCACCGGCGACTGCCAATAATAGGGGTAGCAATTACCGATTTCAAGTGGGATAGAGGTTTTTCTTTTTGGGAACCCGGTCTCATCCCAGCAAATCTTTCAGTGCGCCCTCAAGGTCACTGAAAATAAAGTTATAGCCAGCCGCTTCAATATTTTTCGGTAGGACTCGTTGTCCTTCAAGCAACAATGCGGAGCGAGCGCCCATTGCCCACTTTAACGCGATGCCAGGTGCGGCAAAAAAAACGGGCCTGTGTAACGAGTGAGCCAACGTTTGGGTGAACTGGGCATTTGACACCGGGTTGGGGGCTGTCATATTGAACGATCCGTGCAATCGTCCATTGTCCAGAAGCAACTTCACCATCGCCACATAATCTTGGATATGCACCCAGCTCATCCATTGCTTCCCATCACCTAAACGTGCGCCCAGCCCCAGTTTGAAAGGCAGCAACATTCGACCCAGAATTCCGCCTTGCGTGCTCAATACCAAACCTGTACGCAGCAAACACACGCGAACACCCCGAATTTCCGCACCCAACGCGGCTTGCTCCCAGGCATTGCACAGACGCGCTGCAAAATCATTTCCCATGACGGCAGATTCTGCAAGCTCTGTGTCGCCACGATTGCCGTAAAAACCCACAGCCGATCCGCTCAACAATACTTTGGGTTTTTGCTTTGCGGCCGCGATGCGTTGCACCAGTTTTTCCGTCAGCGTCACACGACTGTCCCACAACACTTGTTTGCGTTTAGCCGACCAATACGCATCCACGATAGGCTCACCCGCCAGATTGATAATTGCATCGAACACTCGATCCGGTTTCCAATCTTCCAGAGTGGCAAAAGCCTCGACTTCCAGTCCGCATTTTTCTGCAACGGTTTCAGGATGTCTGCTTAACACCGTAAGTTGATTTCCTTCCGCCAGCAATGCTTTGCACAATTGCCTTCCGATCAAACCTGTACCGCCCGTTATCAAGATATTCATGACCGTCTCCTTGAATAATTTCGACGCGCATATCTTACGCCTCTGAAAAACTCCGTTATGATTCCGCGCATGTCCGCCAGCCCCAATTCCGATCTCCTCGCCCGCAGCCTTTCTGCCGTGTGGCATCCCTGTACCCAGATGAAACGCCACGAGACCTTGCCGCTGGTTCCCATCGCGCGCGGTCAAGGTGTGTGGCTGTATGACTTTGACGGTAAACGTTATCTGGACACGGTGAGCTCCTGGTGGGTGAATCTGTTCGGACATTGCAACCCGCGCATCAACGCCGCCCTTTTCGACCAACTCGGCAAACTGGAGCACGTGATGTTGGCGGGTTTCACCCACGAGCCGGTGGTATTACTTTCTGAAAGACTGCGTGAGCTGGCTCCCCCCGGACTGGGGCATTGTTTCTTCGGCTCGGATGGCGCTTCGGCAACAGAGATCGCTTTGAAGATGAGTGCCCACTACTGGCGCAACACTGGCAAAACGCAAAAGACGCAATTCATCAGCCTGCAAAACAGCTATCACGGCGAAACTTTGGGGGCGTTATCGGTCACCGATGTCGCGCTGTTTCGCGATGCTTATGGCGCGCTCATCAAACAAAACGCCACGGTACCTTCCCCGGATTGGCGCGATGCAGAAGCGGGAGAAAGCGCAGCAGATTTTGCGCTACGTTGTGCCGACGTGCTCGAAGTACATCTGCAACAACATCATCAAAACATCGCCGCTTTCATCATCGAGCCGCTAGTACAAGGTGCGGCGGGCATGGCAATGTATCACCCGGTTTATCTGCAACGGGCTCGCGAGTTGTGTTCTCAATATGAAGTGCATCTCATCGCGGACGAGATCGCGGTGGGCATGGGCAGGACGGGAACGATGTTTGCGTGCGAACAGGCAAACATTTCACCGGATTTTCTGCTGCTCTCCAAAGGAATCACCGGCGGCTATCTGCCGCTGTCGATCGTGATGACCACCGATATCGTCTACCGGGCTTTTTATGCCGACGAAACTGCGCGCGGTTTTTTGCATTCGCATTCCTATACCGGCAATCCGCTGGCCTGCCGCGCCGCGCTGGCCACGCTGGACATTTTCATACAGGATGATGTACTCAGCGCCAACTCGCTCAAGACAGCTTTTTTAAATCGCATCGCGCAACCGTTGCGCAGCCATCCAAAAGTAAAAAACTTCCGCAATACCGGCATGATCTGGGCATTCGAGGTGGAGTCACCGCATGCCGATTTCGCACAGCGTTGTTTCAGTCTCGGATTGCAGCACGAATTATTATTGCGCCCGATGGGCAACACGGTATATTTCATGCCGCCTTACATCATCGCCGAAGAGGAAATGCAGATGCTGGTCGAGCGCACACTGGCCATCATCGAATCGTTAACATGAGACTGCTTGCCTGCCTCGTCGCCCTATGTTTTTTCGTCAGCGCACACGCTGCGCCGCTCCCCTCCACCGTCAAACAAGCGCTGAAAAAAGCCGGTATCCCGCAAAACGCTATCGCCATTGAAGTGCGCGAGGCGGGCAAACACCCCCCGCTCATCAGCATCAATGCACAGCGCGCGATGAACCCGGCTTCGACCCTGAAATTGCTCACCACCTACGCCGCACTCGACCTGCTCGGCCCCGCCTACACCTGGAAGACCGAGGCCTATCTCGACGGGGAGTTAATCAACGGCGTGCTGAACGGCAACCTGATCCTCAAAGGTTATGGCGATCCGAAATTCACCCTCGAACAATTCTGGTTGTGGCTGAGCGAATTGCGCGCACGCGGCCTGCGCGAGATACGCGGTGATCTGGTGCTGGATCGCAGCCACTTCGACCTGCCGGTGCATGACCCGTCGCAATTCGACGAAGACCCCGCGCGCGCCTACAACGTGGGCCCCGACGCGTTGCTGATCAACTTCAACACCCTGCGCCTGCGCTATCTGCCGGACGGTAACGGATTGAAGATCGTCAGCGAACCCTCCCTTGACGGCGTAAGTGTGGACAATCAACTCAACCCCAATTCAAATAAAGTGAACTGTGAAGATTGGGACGAATTCTTCCAAGTACGACCGAACGGCGACAGTGTCGTCCTTCAGGGTAGCTATCCTCTCGACTGCGGCGAACGCGAGCAGAATCTGAGTGTGGTGTCGCACACCCGTTACGTCTCGGCAGTTTTTAAAGCGATCTGGAAATCACTCGGGGGCTCTCTTCTCGGCAAACAGCGCGAGGGGGAAGTCGGCGCGAGTGCGAAGTTACTTTCAACCCATCGGTCAGAACCTTTGGGCAACCTCATTCGCGACATCAACAAATTCAGCAACAACGTTATGGCACGGCAACTGTTTCTGACTTTGGGCGAGACAAGTCCTGCATTGGGATTGGCTCAAACAGCAAACATCACCGATTCAAACAGTCTATTCAAAACTTACCCGCTCAATATCGAGCGCAGCGTGTTCGCGACACAGACTTGGTTAGCTCGAAACCGTCTGGATTTCAAAGAACTGGTACTGGAAAACGGGGCCGGGCTTTCGCGCAAGGAACGCATCAGCGCCAGACACATGGTCCAGCTGTTACAACACGCTTACGCACATCCGTTGAGTGCAGAACTGCAAGCCTCGTTGCCTATTCTCGGTGTGGACGGTTCGGTAAAAAGACGCCTGCGCGAAAGCCCTGCTGCCGGTCACGCCCACCTCAAAACCGGCACGCTGGAAGGTGTGAAAACTATCGCGGGGTATGTGCGTTCAAAGAGCGGCAAACAATGGACTGTGGTGTTTTTTATTAACCATCCTTATGCCAAACAAGGACAAGCCGCACAAGATGCGCTGATCGAGTGGGTGCAACAACGCTAGCTCACAAACCCAACTCGCTCCACATTGCATCCACCCGCGCTTTGACATCCTCATCCATCACAATCGGCGTACCCCATTCGCGTTGTGTCTCGCCGGGAAATTTGTTGGTCGCGTCCAGTCCCATCTTGCCGCCGAGTCCCGACACCGGGCTGGCAAAATCCAGGTAGTCGATCGGTGTATTCGGAACCAACAACGTATCGCGCACCGGATCCATACGCGTGGTAATCGCCCACATGACTTCTTTCCAGTCGCGCACGTTGATATCTTCGTCCACCACGATGATGAATTTGGTGTACATGAACTGGCGCAGAAAACTCCAGATGCCAAACATCACACGTTTGGCGTGTCCGGCGTATTGTTTTTTGATGCTGACCACCGCCATGCGATACGAGCAGCCTTCCGGCGGCAGGTAGAAATCAACGATCTCGGGAAATTGTTTTTGCAGCAACGGCACGAACACTTCGTTCAGCGCCACGCCCAGCATCGCCGGTTCGTCGGGCGGCTTGCCCGTGTAGGTGGAATGGTAGATCGGGTCGCGGCGCATAGTGATGCGCTGGATAGTGAACACCGGAAATTTATCCGTCTCGTTGTAATAACCGGTGTGGTCGCCGTATGGCCCTTCCAGCGCGGTTTCGAGCGGATGGATCACGCCCTCCAGAACAATCTCGGCAGAAGCGGGCACGTGCAAGTCACTGCCGATACACTTCACCAATTCGGTTTTTGCACCGCGCAATAATCCGGCGAACTGGTACTCACTCAAACTATCCGGCACAGGTGTGACTGCGCCCAGAATCGTCGCCGGGTCTGCACCGATCACCACCGCCAGCGGAAATGGTTTCCCCGGAAACTTCTCGCTGTGCTCCCTAAAATCCAACGCACCACCGCGATGTGCCAGCCAGCGCATGATAACTTTGTTGCGCGCAATGACTTGCTGGCGGTAGATACCCAGATTTTGACGGGGTTTGTTCGGACCGCGCGTGACTACCAATCCCCACGTGATGAGGGGGGCCACATCGCCCGGCCAGCAATGTTGGATCGGCAAGTTGTCCAGATCGACATCGCTGCCTTCCCACACGATCTCCTGGCAGGGTGCGGAAGAGACCACCTTGGGCGACAGGGTGAGCACCTGTTTTAAAATCGGCCATTTTTCCCAGGCATCTTTTAATCCTTTTGGCGGTTCCGGCTCTTTCAGATAGGCCAGTAGCTTGCCCACTTCGCGCAATGCGCCGACATTTTCTTCCCCCATGCCCAGTGCCACCCGACGCGGCGTACCGAACAGGTTGGCGAGGACAGGCATGGTGTGTCCGGCCACATTCTCGAACAAAATAGCCGGGCCTTGCGCGCGCAATACGCGATCACAAATTTCTGTCATTTCCAGATGTGTGGATACGGGTGCGGTCACGCGTTTGAGTTCGCCGATCTTTTCGAGTTGCTCGATGAAATCGCGCAGGTCGTGATATTTCATTTTTCCCCTCCCTCGATCCCTCCCCCAATGGGAGAGGGAAGAATCAATAGAATTTTGCTTCGCCCTGTGGACGCGTCTTGAAGCGTTTATGCAACCAGAAATATTGTTCCGGAATTTCCAGCACACGCTGCTCGATAAATTCGTTCATTCGCCGCGCATCGGCCATGTCGTCACCGCTGGGGAAATTCTCCCAAGCCGGATAAAAGGTCAACACATAACCTTGCGCGCCGGGTAATACCCGAGTGATGCAGGGCACGACCTTCGCACCCGTCATCTGGGCGATGCGCGATACAGAAGTCATGGTCGCCGCCGGCATCCCAAAAAAGGGAATGAATGCGCCATCCTTGATGCCCTGATCCTGATCCGGCGGATAGATAAACGGCAAGTTGTTGCGCATCCCTTTGAGGATGGGGCGCAGGCCTTGTTGGCGCGAGTAAAGATATTGGTTGCGAAACCGCGCGCGCTTTTCCAGCAACAATTTTGTCAGGTAGAGACTGCGCTGGTTGGCGTACATGCAGACCGTATCAGTCTGCTGGGCGATCCACTGACCACCCACATCCATGCCGACGAAATGCGGCGTAAGCAAGATGGCGGGCCGTCCCCTGATCGCTTCGAAAAACTCGACTCCCTCGACGCGTATCAGTGAATTAATTCGTGCCGCGCTGGACCACCACAACAGGCACCGCTCGATCAATCCGCGCGTGAACATCTTAAAATGTTCATGCAACAACTTATCGCGCGCTTCTTCACTGAACTCTGGAAGGCAGAGTCGCAGATTGGTTGCACCAATCCTACGACGCTTGGCGGCCAATAAATACAGCATCGTACCCAAGCCATTGCCGATGAAAACGAGCAGCCGAAACGGCAGAAAATGCATCAACCACAGAATAAAAACGCCCACTCGTATCAACATTTTATTCCTCGGTTGCGTCAGGCAAAGGTGCACCGCGCGGGATTTTGTAACGGTTATAGCTCCACAGATACTGCTGCGGGAGATTGCGAACCACCCCCTCCAACGCAATGTTCATCTGGAGCGGGATGGATTCCGCCGGATCGAAGGTCAGCGGGGAAAAATGCAACTCGTAGCCCGCGCCCCGTGGCAGTCGCTCGCTGTAACACATCACCACGGCCGCAGCGGACGCCTGCATCAGTCGGCCGATCAATGTCATGGTGTAAGCGGGTCGGCCGAAGAATGGCACCCACTCCCCCTCGCCGTTGCTGGGCACCTGGTCCGGCAGCACACCGATGAGCTCGCCGCGTTTGAGTCCCTTGAGCAATTGGCGCACTCCGCCCAGATCGGCCGGAGCCAACTTCATCAGCCCGCGCTCGCGGCCTTCATGCATTAGAGTATCGAGGAATGTCCAGCGCGGCCGCCGATACATACACGTCATCGGTTGCCGCGACGCGATGTATAAGCCGATGACTTCAAAACAACCGATATGCGGTGTCAGCACGATCACACCCTTGCCTAAAGCATGCGCCTCCTCCAGGTGGTGCCATCCGTGGCATTTCCTGACACTGGCCAACACGTCCTGCACCGGGCGCCGCCAAACCCAGGGCAATTCCAAAATGCCCTTGCCGGTTTCACGTATGTTCGCGTGCAACAATGCACGCTTCCCGGCTTGCGTATGAACGATCCCGGCACGCAACAGATTTTCGCGCAATCGCGACCCAAAACGTTTCGATGAAAAATAGGCGACCCAGCCGAAGAGTGTTCCGATTCGGTGCAATACCGAAAGCGGCAGACGCGCCAACAGATCAAACAGAGCAACCATTCAAGAAAAATCCATTAAATCGACAAGGTGGGGTTTTTGGTATACTGCGCGCCCATTTAACTACTGAAGAAACACTCGGAGAGCCATGAGCGAATACTTTTTTACATCCGAATCCGTGTCCGAGGGCCATCCGGACAAGGTTGCAGACCAAATTTCCGACGCGATCGTTGACGCGATTCTAGCGCAGGACAAACATTCCCGCATCGCGGCCGAGACATTGTGCAACACCGGACTGGTCGTTCTGGCAGGCGAGATCACCACGGCCGCCAACGTCGACTACATTCAAGTCGCACGCGACACCATCAAACGTATCGGTTACGACAACACCGAATACGGTATCGATTACAAGGGCTGCGCCGTGCTGGTGGCCTACGACAAGCAGAGCCCGGACATCGCCCAGGGCGTAAACAAAGCTTATGACGACGGTATGGACCAAGGCGCGGGCGACCAGGGCCTGATGTTCGGTTACGCCTGCCGCGAGACCGACGTGCTGATGCCGTTGCCGATTTATCTGTCACACCGCATCGTCGAGCGCCAGGCACAGCTGCGTCACGATGGACGTTTGCCTTGGCTGCGTCCCGATGCGAAATCGCAAGTAACCATCAAATATGTCGACAACAAGCCTTACTGCATCGACACGGTAGTGCTCTCCACCCAACACGCACCCGAGATGACGCTGGAACAAATTCGCGAAGCGGCTATCGAAGAAATTATCAAACCGATATTGCCCAAGGAACTCATCAAGGGCGACATCAAATATCTGGTGAACCCGACTGGACGTTTCGTCATTGGCGGCCCGCAGGGCGATTGCGGACTGACCGGACGCAAGATCATCGTCGACACCTACGGTGGCGCAGCCCCGCACGGCGGCGGCGCGTTTTCCGGCAAAGATCCATCGAAAGTCGACCGCTCTGCCGCTTACGCCGGACGTTATGTGGCAAAGAACATCGTGGCTGCCGGCTTGGCAGACAGGTGTCTAATCCAGATTTCGTACGCGATTGGCGTGGCGCAACCCACCAGCGTCATGGTCACCACCTACGGTACAGGCAAAGTTTCCGACGAGAAGATTGCCGACCTGGTGAAACGCCATTTTGACCTGCGTCCGAAAGGCATCGTGCAGATGCTCGACTTGTTGCGCCCTATCTATCAGAAGACAGCGGCGTATGGTCACTTCGGTCGTGAAGAGCCGGAGTTCAAGTGGGAAAGTACTGACAAAGCAGCCGCATTGAGGGCTGACTCAGGGCTGTAATTTTTCACAATAACGGCTGCAAAACAAAACGGCGCATCAAGCGCCGTTTTGTTTTTGTTGCAACTTCAATAAAAAATCCACCATACCCATCACGACAATTCTGTGGTGTCGATTCAAGCGGGCAACTTTCTCACTCAAATCGCGCTGTGTTTTCTCATCCACACGCAATGATTTCTTTGGTATCGCTGTTTCGGTCTCTTCACCGTAACGCAACCACACCGATGACACACCCAACCACGTCGCCAGCACTTTGAGCTTTTCTTGAGTCGGAATGGATTCGCCTATCAACCACTTTCGTGCCGCATGTAGCGTAACGGGCGCACCGGAATAAACGCGGTTGAATTCATTGGCAAGTTTGGCTGACGTGCATGGGAGCATTCCCGCCTGCCCCAAGGCAAGCGCCAGTCGCTGGCTGAACGCGGCGCGTTCTTGTTCGGTCGTGATTCCCATGCCGCAAGGGTATTATTCATTGAGATTAACAGTCTGTATGTATTTGTTTGACCGTTAGTTACCGCCCCGCCATAATCCGCACCGTTCTTATTGCCATCAAACCAAAAGGGGAGTTTCAATGAAACGTTTTCTGCTTCTAATATCTTTAGCCTTTACTTTCTTGTCTGGCTGTTCAATCAGCGTTCCAGATTGCGGCGATGCAAAAACCACCAGCATCGTCAGCAATTTAGCTCTTCAAACTTTACTCGGCGAAGAGTCAAAGAACTTGTCGGATATGTTCAAAGTAGAGATTAGCGCGGTACAAACTGTTACTCACTCCAAGGATCCAGAAAAATATACTTGTAAGGCAAACGTTAAAATCACAACCGTTGGCAAATTGGATGAGCTATTCGGTCACACCAACGAAAAGGTGAAACTTATACTGAAAAATGAAATGCCAGCCAGTGAGGCTGGAAAATTAGGGTATTACGCAGATTTTGCGCAATTTGTAGATAAAAAATACGGCAATAAATCAGGTGCGCTAATTGGCAACATAGACCCTGACCTAGAAACAATGGTCAGATTGTATACATTCTTCAAGCCCGGAAAAATTGATATCTATGATCTTGCATACTCAACGCCTGGAGATGTCGAAGGCGCACGGGCCAAAGGTGCCATGGTAGTTATGCTAAACACTCCGCTGGCTATCGAGCAATCCACTGGAACAAAAACCATCGAATACATTTCAACCTCTGCGCAGCAAAATGGGACCGACCATCACTTTGTAGAAATCCAGAATCTATCGAGACCTAATATCTTGCTCCGTGAAATTGCCAATTTTTCCAAGAACTATGTGCAAAGCACACCTGCAATAGCGGTACAACCATCATTGACCGAAACAGCCTCTTCAGTTGTTGTAGGCAAGCTTCCAGAAGGCGCCGAGTTAGATGAATTGCGCACCCTATACTGCAAAGTACTCCACAAGGAAACTGCCCCCTTAAGTAGCACGGAATCAACGCAGTTTGAAATGCTACAAAAGAAATACGCCGGCGACTATGAAACCGCCAACGAAAATCGCAGGAATGAAATCATGACTCTTTGGGATAGATTAAGCCAGGAATGTGGCCGTACCGTTCAGTAGCCGATTTCCATCCGTAGATAATAAAGTCTCAATTGACTGCGTAAACATCATGTTTGGAATTGAAATGAATAAATCTGAAAAAGAACAATTCTTGCTGAGCCAACTGTTCAATATGACGCTGGCGGCAACGGTACAGCACTCCCCTACTTATCAAAAGGATGCAAGTGAAAAGGAGAAGGTGAGTTTTCGTAAGAGTTTACAGAATTCACTTGTTTCTATTTCTGAACAGTATCGAGGAGAGATTTCGGAAACGACTCACTGCAAAAACATACAGGTGCTAGCAAAGGAGCTCTCCGCCAATCACAGAAATGCTCTTGATAAGGGACGCTTCCGAATAGGCTCCGCGCAAAAGGCACTCAATCTATATCTCAAATATCTGTGGTGTTTAGGGCGAATTGGTATGCCACCGCATTGCCCAGTTGACGGAATCATTCTCAATGAGCTCGCTAAAACGACTGGCTACAAAAAGATTGGATGGACAAGGCTCGACTCTATAACTATGTACGAGGAGATTATTTGCAAAGCCAAAGAAGTTGCGGGCAAATTGCCTCTGTCCGAGTGGGAGCTTCAGTTTTACAACGCCGCCTAACTCCAATGGGTCAAAAAGAAGCATCTGTTAGTTCTCTAATTGCAACTACTTTCCTTAGCAATTCCTCGTGTTAGAATGCCGACCGCAAGCCGCCTTGATTGGCGGCTTGTAGTTTCACCGGCACTGAGGAGCGTTGCGACAGGATCATCCTGCTAGGCTCAGTTACCCGTTCTGATTTAACGACGCTCACCTAAATCCGTGCCGGGCACGGGAGTGTGGTGAGCCGTCCTCCTCCCTCCGGTCATAACGTTCAAAAGGAACAGAACTCTATGACTACTAGCAATTTCACCGACTACATCGTCGCCGACATGTCCCTCGCCGCTTGGGGACGCAAAGAACTGGCCATCGCCGAGATCGAGATGCCCGGCCTGATGGCCATCCGTAACGAATACGCCGCGACTCAACCGCTGCGTGGCGCGCGCATCACCGGCTCGTTGCACATGACCATCCAGACCGGTGTGCTGATCGAGACACTGAAAGCACTGGGCGCCGAAGTACGTTGGGCTTCCTGCAATATCTACTCCACACAGGACCACGCTGCTGCGGCCATCGCAGCAACTGGCACACCGGTATTCGCGGTCAAGGGCGAGAACCTGACTGAATATTGGGACTACACGCACCGTATTTTCGAATGGACTGACGGCGGCTATTCCAACATGATCCTCGACGACGGCGGCGACGCAACTCTGTTGCTGCATCTGGGCGCACGTGCGGAAAAAGACGCATCCCTGTTGAACAATCCCGGATCGGAAGAAGAGATCTGCCTGTTCAATTCCATCAAAGCCAAACTGGCGACCGACAAGACTTGGTACTCCGTGCGTCTGGCTGCGGTGAAAGGCGTAACGGAAGAGACCACCACGGGCGTACACCGCTTGTATCAGATGCATGAGCGCGGCGAACTCAAGTTCCCCGGCATCAATGTGAACGACTCCGTCACCAAATCCAAGTTCGACAATTTGTATGGCTGCCGTGAATCTTTGGTGGATGCGATCAAGCGCGCGACCGACGTAATGGTGGCCGGCAAAATCGCCGTCGTTGCGGGCTATGGCGACGTGGGTAAAGGTTCAGCCCAAGCCTTGCGCGCATTGTCCGCCCAAGTGTGGGTGACCGAGATCGACCCGATCTGCGCATTGCAAGCCGCGATGGAAGGCTACCGCGTGGTGACGATGGATTACGCGTGCGAACACGGCGACATCTTCGTGACCGCCACCGGCAACTACCATGTGATCACCCACGATCACATGAAGAAGATGAAGAACCAGGCCATCGTGTGCAACATCG
>CAZRZH010000068.1:0-14198 GCA_964604485.1 uncultured Sideroxydans sp. | reverse complement strand
CCCAAGCCCCGCTAATCCTATTCGACTGTTTTGGGTTTTGGGCGTTTGCCAACTATTACTTCAATGACAACTTCCGCCTGATTGCGCAATAATTTCAGCGACACCGCTTTCCCGGGAATGAGTGCCGAGATGGTTTCGAGCATGACGGTGGAATCGCTCAGGTCTTTATTAGCGATACTGACTAATATGTCACCCGGTTTAATTCCTGCTTTGTCTGCCGGGCTGCCACGCACAACTTCCGAGATTAATACGCCCTGTGTTTCTTTCAATTTGAAGGACTCGGCCAATTCCGGTGTCATGTCTTGCACGGCTACACCGATCCAGCCCCGAGTAACCGAGCCGTTTTGAATAATTTGTTCCATGATTTTCTTTGCGGTGCTGACTGGAATGGCAAAACCGATACCGAGTGAACCTCCGTTGGGTGAATAGATGGCGCTATTGATGCCGAGCAGATTGCCTTCCACATCTACGAGTGCGCCACCCGAGTTTCCCGGATTGATGGCGGCATCGGTCTGTATGAAATTTTCGAAAGTATTCAACCCCAGATGGTTGCGTTTGAGCGCACTCACGATGCCCATCGTAACGGTTTGTCCGACACCAAAAGGATTGCCGATGGCCAGTGCGATATCGCCGACATGCGCTGCTTCCGCCCCGGCAAAAGTGATTGCGGGCAAGTTGTTGCCGATATCCACTTTGATCACAGCCAGATCGGTCTCGGAATCGGTGCCAACAATGTGCCCTTTTGCTTTGCGTCCGTCGGCTATTGCCACTTCGATCTGATCGGCTGACTCAACCACGTGGTGGTTGGTGAGGATGTATCCATCATGGCTCACTATCACTCCAGAACCCAGACTGGAACTTTGTTGAGTAGCATTTTCCTCGAATTCGTCCCCGAAAAAGAATCGAAAGCGCGGATCATCCAGAAAAGGGTGCGCGCGCTGCCGGATTTCGCTGGTGGTAAAGATATTGACCACGGCCGGCATCACTTTTTGTGCAGCCCGGCTGAAACCGATATTGGGTAATTCGCTGGGAAGTCCTGATTTGTCGTCCTCATAGAGTGTTACTACGCCACTGCGTGCCGACATGGGAAGCAACGACGGCTTGAGGGTGTGAATGACAAAAAGTAAAGCCAAGCAGACAGTGGTAGATTGGGCGAAAAGGAGCCAGAATTTGCGCATGGTATGATTAAAACGACCCACTAAAGACGATAAAGGTTGAGATGAAATTAATCGATTTGAGTAATTATATCGGAAGCGAACTTGAGGTCAGCCGATTTCGCGACTACTGTCCAAATGGTGTTCAAGTTGAAGGTAAGGCCGAGGTGGCGCGGATTGCGACTGGTGTGTCAGCGTCACAAGAAGTGCTTGAGGCGGCAACGGAATGGGGTGCCGACGCCATTTTGGTTCATCACGGTTATTTTTGGAAGAATGAAGAGCCGAACATAACGGGCATCAAGAAGCGCAGGATTGCACATTTGCTGAAACAGGACGTCAGCCTACTTGTCTATCATCTGCCGCTGGATGCTCATCCGGTATGGGGGAACAACACACAGCTCGGGAACAAACTTGGGTTTGTCGAAGAGGGACGTTTTGGCGAACAGGGGGTTGCTTGTTATGGCAGGGTGGACAAGCCGCAAAGGTTGGCCGTTCTGAAGAATAGGATCGCCGAAAGACTGCACCGAGAGCCGCTGATTATCGGAAATCCAGAATCGAATATCACAAAAATCGCTTGGTGTAGCGGTGGGGCGCAAAGTTATTTTGAGCAATCTATCGCGCTCGGGGTGGATGCTTTTGTGACAGGGGAAATATCCGAACAGCATGTCCATCTGGCACTTGAATCCGGAGTAGCCTTTATCGTCGCAGGTCATCATGCAACTGAACGCTATGGTATTCAGTCACTTGGGGAACATCTCTCTGATCATTTTGGTTTGGAGCATCGTTTCTTCGATCAAGATAACCCGGTATAAGTTATGGGTATGAGGCTTGGAATCCGCATTGCATTCTGCAAAAGCGTTGAGTAGTATTCGTCTTTGGTTTTGGAATAGCCCTTTGGGACTAGTCAAATAGGGTAGGTGTTTTAATGGGACAGCGCCATTCCGCTGTGAGGGAGGTGGCTAGGCTACGGTTTATGTTGCGTTAGGCCATTTGGGGGAGGAAGTATGCATTATAAGTTTTTGCTGGGTGGTATCTTCATGGGCGCCCTATCATTCAATACCTTGGCTGAATATAGACCAGACGCACCTGCACACGATGCGATGAACGTCTTGCGTTCTGGTGAGGTGAGTTTCAAGAAAGATATTCAGCCAATTTTTGACGACTACTGTGTCAGTTGCCATAAACCAGGCGGGAAGGGTTTTGTGAAGAGCGGCCTTGATTTGACCACGTATGACAATTTAATGAAGGGCACCAAGTTCGGTAAGGTGGTCATTCCTGGGAATAGCGAAGCGAGTACGATCTCAAAATTGCTGACGGGAACAAATAAGGGTTTGAAGATGCCAATGGGCTTGAACGCTGCGGGCACTTTGGATCGTCAGTACATCTTGGCCATTCGTAAGTGGGTCAAGCAAGGTGCGAAGAACAACTGATTTCGTGTAGTTCCGTTGTCGGCATGAAGTTCGGATTGGGGAGTCGAACTTCAGTTTGTAAAAATATAAATTCGTAAGACAAGCAGTGCCATCCTCCATTACCAAACGATATCACCGCGCATAGAGGCAATGGCACGGGTCGTTTTTTTGCGTAACGTTTTTCAGAAGGGATGAGGGAAATGACAGACAATGTAGATTACAGCAAGCGACGAATGCTGCTCGCTGCAACAGCGGCGGCAGGTGGAGTGGCAGCAGCAGGTGCGGGTGCTCCGTTTGTGTTGAGTTTGATGCCGAGCGAACGAGCCAAAGCGGCTGGTGCGCCGGTCGAGGTTGATATCGGTGCGATAGAGCCGGGTACCATGATCAGTATCGAATGGCAGGGTAAGCCGGTATGGATCGTGCGTCGTACCAAAGAGATGCTCGACCTGTTGGCCAAGCATGATGGCGATCTCGCCGATCCAACTTCCTCTGTACCGCAACAACCCGAATACTGTAATAACGCAACCCGTTCAATCAAACCCGAAGTGTTGGTGGTATTGGGCGTGTGTACCCATCTTGGCTGTTCACCTACCTTCCGTCCTGAAGTTTCACCGGCAGACTTGGGTGCGAACTGGGCGGGCGGATGGTTCTGTCCTTGCCACGGCTCGCGTTTCGACTTGGCTGCACGTGTGTTTAAGGGTGTTCCCGCCCCGACCAATCTGATCATTCCACCCCATCAATATTTGAGTGAGACCAAGCTGTTGATCGGAGACGATGACAAAAGCAAACTCAAGGGTGGTCAACCGGCTGACAAGGGAGCCACAGCATGATGAATCTGCTCACAAAACTGTTAGGCTGGATCGATGAACGTTTCCCGCTCACCTCCACTTGGAAGGCGCACGCTTCCGAATACTACGCACCCAAGAACTTCAACTTCTGGTACTTCTTCGGCGGCCTGGCGCTACTGGTGTTGATTGTTCAGATCGTCAGCGGTATCTTTCTGACGATGAATTACAAGCCGGACGCGTTGTTCGCTTTTGCCTCTGTCGAATACATCATGCGAGACGTACAGTTGGGATGGATCTTGCGCAATATCCATTCGACGGGCGCATCGATGTTCTTCATCGTGATCTATCTGCATATGTTCCGTGGCTTGATGTACGGTTCCTACCGCAAGCCCCGTGAGTTGCTGTGGATCATCGGTATGATCATTTACCTCGCGCTGATGGGCGAAGCGTTTATGGGCTATTTGCTGCCATGGGGCCAGATGTCTTTCTGGGGCGCACAAGTGATCGTGAATCTGTTCTCGTCAGTTCCGTTCGTTGGCCCAGATTTGGCGATTCTGATCCGTGGTGACTTCGTGGTGTCTGACATCACCTTGAACCGTTTCTTCGCCTTGCACGTGGTTGCCATCCCGCTGATCTTGGTACTCATCATTGTGGCGCACTTGGTGGCCTTGCATGAAGTGGGTTCCAACAATCCGGACGGAATCGAGATTAAGAAGAACAAAGGCCCGGACGGTCATCCATTGGACGGCATCCCCTTCTTCCCCTACATGGTGGTGAAAGATGCAGTTGCTGCCGTGGCGTTCTTGATCGTGTTCGTCGCGATCATCTTCTTCGCGCCGGATATGGGAGGCTACTTCTTGGAGTACAACAACTTCGTTCCCGCGAACCCGATGAAGACGCCGGAACACATCGCTCCAGTGTGGTACTTCACACCGTATTACGCGATTCTGCGTGCTGTGCCCCCGTTGTTTGGTTCACAGTTTCCCGGTGTGGTGGCGATGGGTGTTGCGACAGTGATCTTCTTTGCTTTGCCTTGGCTTGATCGTGGGCAAGTGAAATCGATCCGTTATCGTGGCCCGATCTACAAGTCATTCTTGGCAGCCTTCGTGGTGAGCTTCGTTGGTTTGGGTTATTTGGGTTTGATGCCTGCCACAGAGTTGTACACATGGATCTCGCGTGTGCTGGCGGTCGTCTATTTTGCCTTCTTCTTCTTGATGCCTTGGTACACCAAGATTGATAAATGCAAGCCAGAACCTGATCGTTTGACGTCCAAATAATTGAGAGAGGTTCGTTGACATGAATGCAATCAAAAAACTAGGGATGTTGGTGCTGCTGATAGCAGCGCCGGCAATGGCCATTGCCAGCGGTGCTGGAATTCATTTGGATACGGCGCCAGTTAATCTGAAAGACCAGGCTTCATTGCAACGCGGTGCGAAGTTGTTCACGTCGCGTTGTTTGGCCTGTCACTCGGCGAGTTACATGCGTTATAACCGCCTGACCGATATCGGCATGTCTGAAGAGCAGATCAAGAAAGAGTTGGAGATGCCTGAAGACGTGAAGATCGGTTCGACCATGCAGGCTGCGATGGACCCCAACTCAGCCAAGCTCGCTTACGGTGTGGCACCACCTGATTTGAGCGTCATTGCACGTTCGCGTAGTCCGGACTGGTTGTATACCTATATGCGTAGTTTTTATGTGGATACAACACGTACAAGCGGTTGGAACAACACAGCGTTCCCAAGCGTGGGGATGCCGTTCGTTCTGGCTGATCTACAAGGTGAACAAGTGTTAGAAGTGGAGCAGCATGAAGGTCACGATGTCAAGAAGCTGATTTTGAAGACACCAGGCTCGATGCAACCCGCTGAATACGATGCGGCAGTCGGTGATCTGACAAACTATCTGGTGTTCATGAGTGAGCCATCCAAATTAGTGCGTGAGCAGATCGGTTGGATCGTATTGGCTTTCCTTTCCATTCTTTTGGTTCTGGTTTACGCCCTGAAAAAGGAAATTTGGAAAGATATCCACTAAGCCAATTGAATGTTGTAGCCGGTTTGTGGTAATTTCCGCACCGTTTTAATCAGTGCCAACATGGCGGAGCTTTTTGCTCCGCCTTTTGGTTTTATATCGTAGTACATTGAGATTTAGGCGGTTTTTATTATGATGACACTCTATTCTGGGACAACAGATCCCTACAGCCATCGTTGTCGTTTCGTCCTTTTCGAAAAAGGTATGGACTTTCAAGTTATCGACGTGGACGTTTTCAATATGCCGGAAGATCTGGCGGTGATGAACCCGTATAACAAAGTGCCGGTGCTGGTCGAACGCGACCTGATTTTGTATGAGGCCAACATCATCAACGAATACATCGACGAGCGCTTCCCTCATCCTCAACTCATGCCGCCCGATCCTGTCATGCGTGCCCGTGCACGCTTGTTCCTGCACAGATTCGAACAGGAGTTGTTCTGTCACATAGCAGGCTTGGAGAGCAACAATGCCAAATTGGCCGAGAAAGCGCGAACCGCAGTGCAAGCGAACCTAACGCAGATCGCTCCCGTATTTACCAAGCAAAAATTCATGCTGGGGGATGAATTCTCCATGCTGGATGTGGCAATCGCACCCTTGCTTTGGCGTTTGGATCATTACGGAATTCATCTGGAAAAAGAAGCTACACCATTGATGAAATACGCCGAGCGTTTGTTCTCGCGTCCGGGATACATCGAGGCGATGACACCTGCCGAGAAGGCAATGCGCAAATAATCGTCCCGAAAACTATGAGCGAACCGTCAACCAAGCCTTATTTGATACGCGGCATCTATGAGTGGTGTGCCGATGCGGGTTACACCCCCTATCTGGCAGTCCAGGTTGACGAATATACCCAAGTGCCTATGGCTTACGTCAAAGAAGGCAAAATTGTATTGAACATCGGTGTCGATGCGGTTAAAAATCTCCAATTGGGGAATGAAGACATTACCTGTGGAGGACGATTCGGTGGTGTCGCTCATCAGCTCATCGTACCGATTTCTTCCGTGATTGGCATTTTCTCGAAAGAAACCGGTCAAGGGTTGGTGTTCCAGGGGCAAGAATCCTCAGCGGTTTCTGCCGTAAGTGACGCTACGGACGACAGACCTCCGACGCCCAACAAGCCCAAGCTAACCGTAGTCAAGTGAGATATGGAGAAACAAAAAGCCGCAGAGGCTCTCTGCGGCTTTTTGTTTGTTAACAATAACAACCTTCAGCGTGGGGCTGGCAGAGCCAGCATACTTTGCATCTTGCCCAACGCTTTTTGTTCGATCTGGCGGATACGCTCAGCAGACACCTTGAACTCGGCGGCCAGCTCGTGCAATGTGGCCGAAGCATCTTCTTGCAACCATCGTGCTTCCACGATACGTCGGCTGCGTTCATCCAGGCACGCCAGTGCTCTGGCGAGTCCCGCCGTTTGCAGGTGCTCACGCTCCGAAGATTCCAAAATAGTCGAAGGTTCATTGTCAACGCTATCCGCCAAATATTGGATAGGTGCATAACTTTCATCGTCATCCGCTGTTAAAGGATCAAGTGCAATTTCGTGACCCGCAAAGCGGGCTTCCATTTCAGTCACGTCATGTTCGCTCACATTAAGTTGCTGAGCGATGTCGTGAATCTGTTGCGGCTTGAGCGGATCCAAACCTTGTTTCATGCTACGCAGATTGAAGAACAATTTGCGTTGGGCTTTGGTCGTTGCGATTTTGACCATACGCCAGTTGCGCACCACGAACTCGTGGATCTCGGCCCGTATCCAGTGTAAGGCGAACGACACCAAACGCACCCCGCGCTCGGGGTCGTAGCGCTTTACCGCTTTCATCAGGCCGATGTTGCCTTCTTGGATTAGGTCGGCTTGCGGCAGACCGTATCCCGCATAACCCCGCGCCACACTGACTACCACGCGCAAGTGAGACAACACCAACTGACGCGCCGCATCCAAGTCACTTTCATTCTTGAAGCGGGTTGCCAAGTCCAACTCTTCTTCCTGCGACAATACAGGAAAGCGCTTAACGGCCTGTATGTAAGCCTCCAAGCTGCCTAGTGCCGAAGGCATCGGCAGATTCATGGTTGTATTCATGATGTTCCCTCCTTTTCTTGATTTTAGCACTCGCCATGGGAGAGTGCCAACACGAACGTAAAGGCCAAAAATTGGATTAACGCGGTTCAATCTGCCACAGATGTTGAGAAACCGAGAACCACGCTCCCAACCAGCCCAAATAGGCAGAAAATCCAAGCAAAGCAAGGCTGTCGGCAAATGACAGTGCTTGCAAACTGAACATACTGGAATAGAGTTGTGTCAGGTCGGCGAGATTGTGATTTAACAACAGCAAACTGCCGGAGACTAGAAGCAATGCCGTAATTCCGCCCAGCAAACCTTGGGTGAGTCCGAAGTAAAGGAATGGGCGTCGAATGAAGCCATCGGTTGCGCCGATCAGTTTGGCTACCTCGATCTCTTCGCGGCGAGTCAATATCTGCAAACGGATGGTGTTGAACGTGATCGCGATTAGGGCGAAGCTCAACAACCCGGCAAGGATGATGACTGCCAAACGAGCGAAGTCTAGCAGTGCTTCCAGTTTGTGCACCCAGGCCGAATCAAGTTGCACATGGTCGAAATGTGACCATGTTTTCAATTCGTCACGCAGTGTTTCCATCGCTGTCAGGGCTGTTGAGTTTGAGTAGATGATGAAAGCATCCGGCAACGGGTTTTGCGAAATGCTGCCAATCACATCAGACAAACCGGTGCTCTGTTGCAGCCTCTTCAAGGCGACATTGCGCGAGATGAATTCAATTTTCCTGATGGCAATATGCTGTTTGAGCCTGATTCCAATCCGTTCGATCTCATCGGCACTCGTACCCGTCGCCAGAAAAACGCTGATCTGCGGAGTGCCATTCAATTGCGCCGACAAATTTTGCACACTCTTCAAAAGAACATAACCTCCAACCGGTAGGCTCAACGCAATGCCGATGATAAGGATGTTGAGCAGCGTCGCATTGGGAGTAAGCAACAGCCGTTGCAAGGTGGTACGTATCACATGCAGATGTTCGAGCAGAGTATTCATCACGCCTGTCCCGAGACCGTTGCAGAAGGTTGCAACTCTCCCTGTTTGAGGTGCAATGTGCGAGAGGGGAATTTTTGTACTACTCCCTCGTCGTGGGTCGAGATGAGTAAGGTGACGCCGACTTGATGGAATGACTTGAAGATGTTCATGATCTCGTTCGAATAGGCGTTATCGAGGTTCCCGGTGGGCTCGTCGGCCAAAATGATGGACGGGCGATTCACGATCGCGCGTGCGATGCACAGGCGTTGTTGCTCGCCGCCGGATAGTGCGATGGGGTTGGCTTTCTCGCGCTCGAGCAGACCCACTTTATCCAGTGCGGCACGCACCCGCCGGGCACTCTCACGGTGATCGAAGTTGCAGATCTGCAAGGGAAGTAGCACATTGTCAAAGGCGTTACGATCAAACAGCAATTTATGATCCTGAAATATCAGGCCGATGTTGCGCCGCAACAAGGGTATCGCCTCGCGTTTGATCGAGCGAATGTTCTGGCCATTGACGAGTACGCTTCCGTTGGTGGGGCGTTCGATGGCGGCAACGAGCTTCAGCAAGGTGCTTTTTCCGGCACCGGAATGCCCAGTAAGATAGATCATTTCACCTTCGGCCACTTCGAAGCTCAGATTCTTCAACGCTTCATGCCCGCCCGGATAACGTTTGAAGACCTGGTTGAATTTGATCACTGCTCAATTCCAAGCAAAGCTGCCACGAATTCATCCGCCACGAACGGACGCAAATCGTCCAGGCCTTCACCCACGCCGATGAAACGTACAGGAATAGGATGCGCTTTGGCGATAGCGGCGATGACGCCGCCCTTGGCCGTGCCGTCGAGTTTCGTCAACACAAGTCCGGTCACGCCCAGTGCTTCGTCGAATGCTTTGACTTGGGACAGTGCGTTCTGGCCGGTGTTGGCATCCAGTACCAGCAGTATCTCGTGGGGAGCCTCGGGCAAAGCTTTGGCGATGACGCGCTTTACCTTTTTGATCTCTTCCATCAGGTGTGCTTGCGTGGTCAGCCGTCCGGCGGTGTCCGCCAGCACCACGTCGATACCGCGTGCCTGCGCAGCCTGTACCGCATCGTAGATTACCGCCGCCGCATCGCCGCTTTGTTGCGCGATGACCGTGACGTCGTTGCGTTTGCCCCATTCCATCAATTGCTCGCGTGCGGCGGCGCGGAAAGTATCGCCTGCGGCCAGCAGCACCGACTTTCCCTGAGACTGAAAGTGCTTGGCCAGTTTACCGATTGAGGTGGTTTTTCCTGCGCCATTGACGCCGCACAACATGATGATGAAGGGGCTGTGTGTACTGACATCCAGCGGTCGGGTCAGTGGTTGCAACAACTTGAACATCGCTTGTGCCAGAGCCTCTTTCATTTGGGTGGCTTCGGTCAGGCGGTGTTCCTTCACTTGACGCCGCACATCCGCCAGCAATAATCGCGTGGCTTCCATGCCCACATCGGAAGTGATGAGGAGGGTCTCCAATTCTTCATAAAGATCTTCGTCGATCTTGCCGCCGGGAACGAACAGGCTGGCGAGTTGACCGCCCGTGCGCGACAGACCGGCCTTCAGTCTGCCGATCCATCCGCTGTCGGGCGGACTTGTCGCGGTCGTGTTCTTTTTCAGAAAGCTGAACATTGTGAGTGAAATATCTGCCGGGAAATGTTTCAAGGAATATCGGATAATGCGCGCGCATTTTAACGGTTCGGGATAATTTACATGAGAATTTATTCGCTGATGGTGAGTCTGTTGCTGGCTTCGTTCGCGCAAGCCGGGGTGTTCGAAAAGACCCTTGCAAACGGATTGAAAGTTGTCGTAAAAGAAGATCATCGCGCGCCGACCGTGGTGCAACAAATCTGGTATCGCGCGGGCAGTATGGACGAGAAGACCGGCAGCACGGGCGTGGCGCATGTGCTGGAACACATGATGTTCAAGGGGACGAAAAGCGTATCGGCGGGTGAGTTCTCGCGCCGTATCGCGGCGGCGGGCGGGCGCGAGAACGCGTTCACCAGCTATGACTACACGGCCTATTTTCAGCAACTGCACAAATCCAAATTACCGCTGGCGATGAAGCTTGAGGCCGACCGTATGCACAACCTGGTGTTGAGCAAGCGGGAGTTCGACAAGGAAATCAAAGTTGTGATGGAAGAACGGCGTTGGCGCACCGACGATGATGCGCACTCACTGGTTGGCGAGCGTTTGATGGCGACCGCCTATCAGGAACATCCCTATCACAACCCGGTGATCGGCTGGATGAACGACCTGCAAAACATGACAGAAAGCGATGCGCGGGATTGGTACAAGACTTGGTATGCGCCGGGCAATGCGACCCTGGTGATTGCGGGTGATGTGCGGGCGCAAGAGGTGTTCACTCTGGCGCAACGTTATTACGGCGGCATCCCCGCAGCGCAGTCGCAGAAACGCAAGACCAGCAGCGAGCAGCCCCAGCTCGGCATCAAACGTATCGTGGTCAAAGCGCCGGCAGAGTTGCCTTTTATCATCATGGCTTACCACGCTCCGACGTTGCGCGATGTGGAGAAGGACTGGCAACCTTATGCGTTGTCCGTGCTGGCCGGGGTGTTGGACGGAAACCAATCGGCGCGTTTGAACAAAGCACTGGTGCGCGAACAGCAGGTCGCAATCAGCGTGGGGGCCGGCTACGACAGCACCGCGCGCGGTCCGTCCCTGTTCACCCTGGAGGCCACACCCGCCACGGGCAAGACAATCGCGGAACTGGAAGCGGCAATACGCGAACAGTTACAAACCATCATACGCGATGGGGTGAGCGAGGAAGAATTGAAACGTGTGCGGGCGCAGGTCACCGCAGCGGAAGTGTATAAACTGGACTCGGTGTTTTATCAGGCGATGCAGATCGGGCAGATGGAGAGCATAGGCTTGTCGCATCAGACCATCCCGCAAATGCTGAAGAAACTGCAATCGGTCAGTGCAAAACAAGTGCAGGATGTGGCGCGCGAGCTCTTGGTGGATGACCATCTGACAGTGGCGGTACTCGACCCGCAACCCTTGTCCGATAAGGCGAAGAAAGCAGGAGGTGAACATCATGCGCATTAAACTGGTCCCGATTCTTGCATTGTGCTGCGTTGCCGGTAGCGCATTCGCCACACCGCAAATCCAGCATTGGCAAGCGCCCAGCGGCGCACAGGTTTATTTTGTCGAAAATCACGACCTGCCGATGTTGGATGTGGCCGTGAATTTTGCCGCCGGCAGTGCCCGCGATGCGGCCGACAAAATCGGTGTAGCTACATTGACACATGGCCTGCTGGACGCGGGGTCAAAGGGCTTGAGCGAGGACGCTATCGGCCGCGGGATGGCGGATGTCGGGGCGCAATTGGGGGGCAGTCTCGATGCTGATCGCGCATCCATCTCGCTGCGCACGTTGAGCAGTGCTGCCGAACGGGACACGGCGCTCGACATCGTTGCGCGGGTGTTGCAAGCGCCGCTTTTTCCGGAAGATATTCTGGCGCGCAACAAGGCAAGTCTTATTGCCGGTCTGAAAGAGGCGGAAACCAAACCCGAACATTTGTCCGAGAAGGCTTTCGGCAAAGCCGTGTTCGGCAATCACCCCTATGGTTGGCGCGCCGAAGTGGCGGATATCGAGAAAATCCAGCGCGTTGACCTAGAGGTTTTCTACCGGGCACACTACAACGCCAAGGCGGCAGTCGTCGCGTTGATGGGCGATGTGACGCGGCAGCAAGCGGAAGCTATCGCGCAACACCTTACCGCGAACCTTCCCCAAGGCGGAAATGTCGCCCCGCTGCCGGCGGTCGTGGCGAAGATCAGCGCAAGCGAACAACGTTTCGCGCATCCGGCCAGCCAGAGCCACATTTTGATCGGCGCGCCCGGCATCGCGCGCAACGATGCGGATTATTTTGCGTTGTACGTGGGTAATTACATCCTGGGTGGTGGTGGATTTGTTTCTCGCCTGATGAACGAAGTGCGCGAGAAGCGCGGCTTGGCCTATAGCGTGTATAGCTATTTCATGCCGATGCAACAACCCGGAGCTTTCCAGATTGGCTTGCAGACCAAAAAAGAACAGGCGGATGAAGCACTGCAGCTGGTGCGTGCAACAGTGAATACCTTTGTCGAAAAAGGCGTGACCGAGAAAGAACTGCAAGCTGCCAAAGACAACATCATCGGCGGTTTCCCGCTACGCATCGACAGCAATAGAAAAATACTGGATTACCTTAGCGTGATTGGCTTCTACCAGTTGCCGCTGACCTATCTGGATGATTTTACGCTGCGTGTGGAGGCCGTTACGGCCCAACAGATCCATGCTGCATTCAAGCACCGGATTGATCCGAGTGCGTTGGCGACGGTGATCGTCGGTGCTCCGGGAGGGCAAAATTAACACAGTCCGCATCATAGGCGGCACGCATCGCAGTCGCCTCATTACCTTCCCGGATGCCGAAGGATTACGCCCAACGCCGGATCGGGTACGCGAGACTGTATTCAACTGGTTGGGGCAAACCTTGTATGGCAAGCGCTGTCTTGATCTGTTTGCGGGCAGCGGCGCGCTCGGATTTGAGGCCGCATCGCGCGAAGCAGATCATGTGGTGATGGTGGAAAGTAACCGGGCGACCTTCCGGGTTTTGCAGGAGAACGCCAGTCGTTTGTCATTCGTCAATGTGGCGTTGATCTGCTCAGATGGGCTAAAATTCGCGACTCAAGAAAACGTGGCGTTCGACGTCATCTTTCTCGACCCCCCGTTTCAAAGCGAATATTTACCGCAACTGCTGCCGAAATTGACAAACAGGCTGACTGCGGAGGGCGTGGTCTACGTGGAAAGCGGCCACGCATTTGAGCCGGGTGAGGGGTGGCAAGTGTTGAAGCAGGGTAGAGCCGGTGCAGTGCACCACCAATTACTAAGGCGTGAACCCGTATGATACGAGTCGTTTATCCCGGCACCTTTGATCCCATCACGCGCGGGCATGAGGATGTGGTGCGCCGCGCAGCGGGCTTGTTCGGCGAAGTCATCGTGGCGGTCGCGGCCAGCCGCGTCGCCACCTTGTTCAGCATGGAAGAACGGGTGGTCATGGCGAGGGAGGTTTTCGCCGATTACCCCAATGTCCATGTCGAGGGTTTTGACGAGTTGCTGATGAATTACGTGCGGGCAAAAGATGCCCGCGTGGTGCTGCGCGGATTGCGTGCCGTGTCCGATTTCGAATACGAATTCCAGATGGCGGGAATGAACCGAAATCTGCATCCGGATGTCGAAACCGTGTTTCTCACGCCGGCGGAAAGATACACCTTCATCTCGGCCAGCATGGTGCGCGAGATCGCGCGCTTCGGCGGGGATGTCAGCAAATTCGTATCGCCCTCGGTAGAGGCGAGATTAAAAGATAAAAAATCAACCAAAGGAGAGTAGCAATGTCACTGATCATCACCGACGAATGTATCAACTGCGACGTGTGCGAGCCGGAATGCCCGAACGACG
This sequence comes from uncultured Sideroxydans sp., assembly GCA_964604485.1. GTDB lineage: Bacteria > Pseudomonadota > Gammaproteobacteria > Burkholderiales > Gallionellaceae > Sideroxyarcus. The sequence continues at coordinate 325 of CAZRZH010000068.1, read as the reverse complement.
CCATCACACAAGGCGACACCATCTATATCATCGACCCGGCGAAATGCACCGAGTGCGTGGGGCACTACGACACGCCGCAATGTGTGGAAGTCTGTCCGGTGGATTGCATCCCCAAGGATGACGCTCATGTCGAAACCAATGCACAACTGCAAGCCAAATACGAAGCGCTGATGGCCGCCAAAGGCAAGTAAACTTCAGTTATGCCGAATAAAAACCCGCCCGGTGTGGCGGGTTTTTTTATCTCGGAAAATCCCAAGTCGAACCCGGTAGGATGCGGTTCCTTCGTCACCACATCCTACGTGCTACGTGCTTGAGCGATTTTCCC